>CAYMGR010000048.1:2876-12367 GCA_964389985.1 uncultured Saprospiraceae bacterium | reverse complement strand
CATGGTGGAATTGCATTTGGACTTGATCGATTATGTACCATTATGCAAGGGCACACCAGCATCCGGGATTATATCGCTTTTCCAAAAAACAATATGGGTAGGGATATGATGATAGATGCACCTTCCATTATTGACGACAAACAATTAAATGAATTAAATTTAAAACTGAATACTCCTATTTAGTCTTAATTAATTAGTAAATCCTCCGACTAAAATAATTACAGAAATTATTTTTCTTCAAATGATGTTACTACTTTTTGAAGAAATGCTTTAGCAATATTAAAATCTGTTTGTGGGATTCCTTCTGTCAAAATAAGCTCCATCTTATCATTGGAAAAGACTCTTTTTGAACTGCTTTCTATCCAGCCAAATCCATTATTATAAGCATAATAGGCTGTTGGCTTATAATCTCCTAAAAAGAAATTTCTACTAAATTCGAAATTTGAATTTGAAATATTCATTTGAGAAAGTAAACTGGCTGCAAGATCATTCTGGCTTACTATCGAATGGCTGACACTATCTACTTTTACAGCGCCACCACCAAACCAAATTGGGATATGGAATTTTTCAGGAACATGGTATGGACTATTACCTGGAAATCTGCAACCGTGATCTGCGATTACAACGACTAATAAATCATCCCATATTTTAAGTTGGGCTAATCGATCTAAAAAAGATCCCAAATGCTTATCTGCATAATGCACCGTATTTAAAAATTGTACTTCCTCTTTCGCTTCAAACCAGGTTCGGGATTCAGGAAGATCGTAAGGAGGGTGACTACTTAAACTTAAACATATTTTCAGGTACCTTGAGGTATCCATTGTTAAATCCGCATACAATTTCTCAAATAGGATATGATCATGAACGCCCCATTTTGCATTATAGGATTCTTTTGGAAACTGCTCCTTGTCAATGATTTTGTCAATACCACAATTATATAAATACGTGTTCATACTGGCGAAACTGACATCTCCTCCATAATAAAAACTAGTCTGGTAATGCTCATTTTTCAAGGCGCGTATGAACGAAGGTAATTTAGCCGTCTTATTAGGAAAATGAACGATGGATGATTGTGGTTGCGCCGGAAATCCACTTAATGTAGAAGCTAAACCGATTTCTGTACGATCTCCGGTGCTATAAGCCTGATCATAATACATACCCTTTTTAAACCACTTATTGAGATTGGGTGTTATTTCGAGACCTTTATAGGATTGGCCGATCATCTTAGCTGTAAAACTCTCTAAAAGAAAAAATACAATTTTAGGTCGATCCGTTTTTAAGATGGATTCTGTCCGATTGTTTTTTTGCTGAATATAACTGGAAAAAAGCCGGTTCATTTCATCCAGCTCCATAAACTTCAGTTTCGTTTTGACTTTTCTGGCTTGTGAAAAACTATAGATCAAATTCCAACAAGTATTTAATGCACAGTGGTTAGCAAATGGGTTATTACTGAAATAAACTTTTCCTGGATTCATTGGTATAATACTGAGTCCTCCGCGCATTGGAATGATTAATGCAGGCGTTAAAATCAAATGTATCAGAAATACCGGACGATTGAGTTGGAACGAACGAATATGCACTATTTTCTTATAAAGAAAGGTTCCAACAAATGCATTTAGACAAAAAAACAATATCGCAACGACTATATTGAATACAGAAATAAAACTTCCCGCTTCCTGAAATTTATCTAAATAACTAAATGCCGTTTTATCTAATCGAAAACCCCATTCCCGATATAAACTGATATCTGCTGCATAAATTCCTGAAATAATCGCGATACAGCAGGTAGAATACCAATACAAAAAAGTACGAAATGATATCCAAGGGCTAACAAAGAAAACAATAAACGGAATTGAAATTAGAAAAGCTGTACTGGCAAGATCCATATACACTCCATAGAAGAAAGTCTGGGCATTTTCATTAACACTCAAGCTATAATGAAAGAACAATTGGTATCCAATAAATGCCAATCGCAAAAAACAAAAATACAATAACCAAAAACCTGTTAAACGGAATACAAAATTGAAATAATATTTCATCTGAATGCTGGAATAAACCACTGCAAAAGTATTATTTTTACTAGCAAATTATGCGTGATCTTTCTAGATGGAAACTGGTGTTAGGCTCGGAGACAGATACCGAACAGTCCATTTTGCTTACAAAGGAACAAATCGAATCAGATTCCTTGCTGAATAGCCTGTATGGCTCAGGTCAAAAACCAGGTTTCGGACGTTCCAGTCATAAAATCCGAAAATGGTTGGATGCCATTCGTTTAAATTTCCCTCAGGAAGTCGTTCAAATAATGCAGGAAGATGCTCTGATCCGGCAAGGTGTAACTGAAATGCTCCTCGAACCAGAATTACTTGAAAAAATTGAACCAAGTCTTGAATTGGTGGCAGCTATTTTGCAACTCCAACATCTGATGCCGGATCATAGTAAATCCGTTGCTAGAGATCTGGTCAATAAATTAGTAAAAGATCTTGAAAAAAGGCTCCTCCCAAAAATTCATTTCGCTATCCAGTCGGCTACCCGGCTTCATTCAAAACCAGTCAAACCAAATGCTGCTCATTTGGATTGGAATAAAACGATCTTCAATAATCTAAAAAATTATCAAGCCGAACTGAAAACCTTCATTCCAGATAAATGGTTTGGCTTTAAAAAAAATAACCAGTTACCACAAATCATACTGTTGATAGACAAATCTGAGTCTATGATCCAAAGCATGATTTATGCGGCGATTGCAGGTTCAATACTAGCCTCTCTGAAAAGCATTAAAACGAATATTATATTTTTTGATACTGAAATTACTGATTGTACAAACCATTATCAGGAACCGGTCGAACTTTTATTTAGTATTCCTTGCGGTGGGGGAACAGATATTGCTAAAGCCTTGCAATACACCTATCAACAGATTCAAAATCCAAAAGAATGCCTCATTTTTTTAATCAGTGACCTTTATGAAAATGGAAATAAAAATGATTTATATGCTCTTTGTAACCAAATAAAGCGAATGGGCACAAAACTGATTGGTCTTTTAAGCTTAAGTGATGAAGGGACTCCGGATTATGATGTTGAAATTGCTAAAAGCTTGACTCATTTACAAATCCCTTGCTTTGCCTGTCCCCCGGAAAAATTTCCTGAGCTTTTGCCAAAGTATTTAAATGAAATTTAGGTCTCTCTAAATTTAGATATCTGTTCACAAATTAAAATACCTTTGTATTAAATGAATCTATGAGTATAATTAATCTTAAAGTTCCGTCAATTGGTGAATCCATTACTGAAGTAACCCTCTCCAAATGGTTAAAAGCTGATGGCAGTTTTGTTCAATTGGATGATGCTCTTTGTGAATTTGAATCGGACAAAGCCACCCTTGAATTTCCATCTGAAGCCAGTGGAAAACTGATCCATAAAGCAAAAGAAGGCGATGACTTAAGTATTGGAGCTTTAGTAGCCCAAATTGATACTTCCGCTGTCTCAAACATTGAATCTTCTACTATAAGTTTAGCGCCACCGACACTACAAGCAAAAGAAAGCAACCCCAATTTCGAAAACGATCATTATGCTAAAGGTTTACCTTCTCCGGCCGCCGCAAAACTGATGGAAGAAAATAAAATCTCATCTAAAGAAGTAAAGGCAAGTGGCAAAGATGGTCGAATAACAAAAACAGATGTATTACAAACTATCGATGGAAGGACAGTAGGATCTAAAACAAATCAGCCACTACCATCGGTTCAATCATCATTTTCTAGAAATACCCGGACGGAAAAAATGTCGCGGATGCGTAAAAGTATTTCTAAACATCTCGTGACTGCAAAAAATGAAACAGCCATGCTCACAACGTTTAATGAAGTGGACATGACTGCAATCATGGAATTACGTGCGAAATATAATGAAGCTTATTTGAAACGCTATGGGATTAAAATTGGCTTTATGTCCTTGTTTGCCAAAGCCTGCAGTCAAGTATTGCTCCAAATGCCTGAAGTCAATGCGCAACTTATTGGTGATGATATCATCTATCATGAATTTGTAGATATTTCTATAGCGATTTCTACGCCCAATGGACTTGTAGTCCCTCCTATTCGAAATGTGGAGTCTCTCAAATTATTTGAATTTGAAATTAGTTTAAAAGCCCTTTCCGAAAAAGCAAGAACCAACAAATTAAGTCTGGACGAAATGAGTGGAGGGACTTTTACCATTACAAATGGCGGGGTTTTTGGCTCCTTAATGAGCACTCCTATTTTAAATGAACCACAATCGGCTATCCTGGGTATGCATAGCATTAAAGATCGACCCGTTGCAATTCAAAATCAAGTTGTTATCAGACCCATGATGTACCTGGCGCTTTCTTATGACCACCGAATTATAGATGGCTCTTCTTCTGTCACATTCTTAGTAAACGTTAAAGAACTATTAGAAGATCCAATGAAACTATTTTTAGAACTATAATTAATGACTCCATGACCTTACAACAATTTTTTGAATGGGTGCAGATGCAACCCCTGTATGCCGTTTATTATTTTGCTATACTTTTTATTTTAACGCTTCTAATTTGCTCCATTGCCGGAAACGAAGCACAACTACCTCCCTGGAATTTATTTTTATCTGGTATTGTATATGGTGTATGTATTCCAGGTATTTTCGCCATTACCCTGAATGTTTACTTTTTTCTATTTGAAAAAAGAAGTATTATGGACATGGATTTATTGCTCCAGGCACTGCCTATAATCATGATGGTAGTCATTTTATTTATCTTAAAACGGAATGTGAACCTAGACTATATCCCGGGATTTGAACGATTGAGCAATCTCATGTGGATCATTGGAATCGTATTAAGTTTTATGTGGGTCATCGATCGAACCCATCTATACGCCATCAGCTTTGTGCCATTTTATTACGTGCTGATATTTTTGATTCTGGGGATCCTACTCATGCGCTTGAGTTTTAAAAAAATGATCCGTTAATTTACGGATGGTTTTTTAGAAGACTTCGCTTTCGGGTTAAAGCTTAAACAAACATCCAACCAATATTGTAAATCACTATCTGAATCCAGTACTTCTGATTTCACAAATAAATACCCTTTCATAGGTTTCCCGGTAAAATCCATTTGTCGCACGCCTTTTTTCAGCAGTAATTCTTGGCTATCCAGTGGATCAATCCGACACATTAGTTCCTTTCCAACTATTCCAACACACATTTTATCCTGAACCATAAAACACAATCCGCCCATCATCTTTTTTTCAATATAGGTCTTTGCTTTGTGGTCAAAATGAATCCGGATTCTTGCAGCTAATTGCTCGTCATATGCCATTCTGATCGTCTGTTAAGATTAGAAAATATGTATTTTAAACAACATATCTTAAATATATTCGCAATTTACTAAATGAATTGAAATTGAATATACTTGATCGTACGTTGATCTGCCAAATGCTTCAACTCATAATGGGTCTTAAGCTTTAATATTGAAGGAATTTCATCCAAACTGTAGATATCATGTGCATGATAAACGATTTTAAAATCACTCCGTTGCCTAAGCACGTCTAAAGTAAACTCATATAAGGTCTGGTCATCGGTTTTTAAGTGAATCAGTCCTGTTGGTTTAAGAAACTGCTTATAAATGTCTAAAAAATAATTAGAAGTCAATCGCTTAATAGATTTACTTTTCTTTAAAAAAGGGTCAGGAAAAGTTATCCAGATTTCATCCACTTCATCTGTCGCAAAAAAATGCGGAGTCAATTCAATTTTGGTTCTGACAAAAGCTACACGAAATAAGTTTTGCTCCAAAGCAGCTTTTGCGCCACGCCATATTCTAGCACCTTTTACATCAATACCAATATAATTTCTTTCCGGATCCAATTCACACATACCCAAACAATATTCCCCGCCACCGCATGCGAGTTCCAGGATAAGTGGATCATCGTTATTAAAGTAACCCGATTTCCATTTGCCTTTAAAATCAATTTTCTGATTCAAATGCTGATATAATTGAATTTCAGAAAAACTGAAATTTTCAAAAACATTTGGAAAATTTAAGTTATCAGAAAATTTTTGAAGCTTGTTTCGTTTACTCATATAAATTCAAAAACGGAGTAGTTGATCTAACAATTGATTGTAATGCTCTAAATCATAGATTGATTCTTGTTTGGATTTTTCCAGCTGAATCAGTGTATTGGGGTCTTTCAGCAGCTGCTGCAATTTAATGGCATCTTTTGGATTACAATTAACACTTCCTTGGGGCCGGATGATAAAAACAGGAACCAGACTGTTGGGCAATACATCAGAAAGTGTAAAATCATATTTTAATTCGTAGGGTAAAATTAATGCTGTAAATCGATCTCGCATCCAACTTCGAAGACTATAAACAGGATCTTCAAGAATAAGAAGTCTGCAAGGATATAAACTGGCAATATAAGAAGCAGATGCTGCAGAAAAATCTTTCGCATAAATAATAATACTATCCTCGCGATATCTTTTTCGAATCCAATCCATACTTGCCAGTGCATCTTCCTGTAAACTATTCTCAGATACGGATCCTTTTGCTTTACCAAATCCTCGAAAATCAGGAAGCAATACACTCAATCCTCGCTCTTTAAATTGCATGACCAGATTCAGATGTCTGTCAATATTTCCTTGCGAACCATGCAAAAGCAACACAGCTCCTTTTTCCGGACCATCTGGTTGCGCAAAAAGAGCCGGAATATTTTGCTGGTCGGGTAATCCAATTTGGATGTATTCAGAATGTGCCAAATTTTGTACTTTATATTGGCTAACCCGTTCTGTCTTAAACAATATTCCATTGATAAAAATATAAATAGAAAAGACTCCCACACAATATAAAATCATCAGCGTGGCGCCAATACTCAATATATTTTTAATGGACCAATTCATCAGTTGGCAAGGTAAATAAAAATAAGCAATTTTAAACGATCTTGTATCTAATGATTAAAGAAAAAAGGACCTTCCTAAAATTAAAATGTTTAAAAATCATCCAGAAGAATGCCAAAAAAATCAGACCTTTACATTCTTTAATTCGTTTTTATTTAATGAATGATTTATTTTGATGCAAGAACAAGAATTTGATTTTAAACGAGATGTGGTCGATTTAAGTTTTGAAAAACCTGTACTCATTGATTTTTGGGCAGATTGGTGCGGTCCCTGCAAAATGCTGACCCCTGTTCTGGAAGAACTTGAAAAAGAGGACAACGGAAAATGGACGCTCGTAAAAATAAATACAGAAGAACATCAGGAAATAGCATCTTACTTTCGAATTCAAAGCATTCCAAATTGTAAATTAGTCTTTGAAGGGAAATTGGTAGCAGAATTTTCCGGAGCAGAATCTAAAGTGCAGGTAAAAAAATGGTTATCGGATCAATTTACCTCTCTTCAACTGGTGGAAACCATAGAAGCACAAAGTGATGATTTTGATACCCTTATATCTGATTCAACTGAATTTCCTGATTTAAAACTGATTGATAAGCTGGAACTGTTTTTGATGGGAAATCCACAACATGAAGACGCACAAGTTTTACTTTTAAAACACGAAGCTTTTTATAAACCTGAAAGCGCACTCCACCGTCTTGAATCGTTAAAAGATTTGAAGGATTCTGAAACGCTTTTAGCCGACCTTCAAGCGATCAAAGAGTGGATGGATTTGAAAACAGACCCTACAAATTTATTTATCCTGGCAAAAAATGATTTATTCAATCAAAAATTAGATGCTTGCCTAGAACATCTTATTCAGGCCTTGCAATCGATTCCAAAATTTGAAAATGAATTAGCCCGAAGAGCAGGAATTGCCTTGTTTCACTTTTTAGGAAAACTCCACCCTGTGACTAAGGAATATCGAAAATTATTCGATATGTATATCTATTAATGAAAGCCTTCTCTTGTGATTAAATATAACATGAATATTCTTGGGCTGATGTCGGGTACTTCATTAGACGGCATGGATATCGTTTATGTTCAATTTAATCAAACTCCTCTTTTAGAATATAAAGTCTATTCTGCAGAAACGATTCCCTATACAACTGAATGGAAACAAAAGTTAACAGATGCATCTAATTTATCAAAATCTGAACTGATTCAATTAGATCTCGAATATGGAAGCTGGATTGCTAAAAATATTCTTGCGTTTATTCAAACGCATAAAATACACCCGGATTTAATTTCTTCTCATGGACATACGATCTTTCACCAGCCCCAAAATAAATATACTTTACAAATAGGAAATGGGAGACAAATTTGTCAGGAAACTCGCATTCCTGTAATTAATAATTTTAGACAGCAAGATATCCTATTAGGAGGTCAAGGCGCTCCTTTGGTTCCTTTTGGTGACGAACTTCTATTTTCTGAGTATGATTTTTGCTTAAATCTTGGTGGCTTTTCAAATGTTTCCTGGAAATCTTTAAATACCAGAAAGGCTTGCGATATTGCTCCTTGCAATATTTTGTTGAATAAAATTTGTAACCGGATTCATAAAGATTTTGATTTAGATGGCATGTTAGCTGCTCTGGGTTCGCAAATTGAAGAATTATTCACAAAATGGAATAAACTGGAATTCTATAAATTGCCTGCCCCTAAAAGTCTGGGCCGGGAGTGGTTTGAAATGAATTTCCAAAAAGATCTTGAAAATTTTCAGAATAGTACGGAAGATTTATTGGCCACTGCAACCAATCATATTGCATATTGTATTCACTCATTTCTGGTTCGACAAGTAACAAATTTGAAAAATCCAATGGATCTTTCAGGTACAAATCAAGCTGCAGCAAAACGATGCTTGGTAACAGGCGGAGGCGCCTATAATTCAACTTTAATGAATACGCTGAGACAATATTCCTTAAACCAGATTGAATATGTGCTCCCTGATAAATTGATCATCGAATACAAAGAAGCTATTTTATTTGCTTTATTAGCTTTTCGCAGATGGAATCAAGAATTAAATGTCCTCGCCTCTGTGACCGGAGCTGAAAAAGATCATTGTAGCGGAGACTTATATACCTTTTAAAATCAATTATATTTGTCAAAAAATAAACCATGTGTAAAGTTCCTGGAAAAGTAAGTTTAGTCACGGGAGGTAGTCGCGGAATTGGGGCTGCTATAGCCGAAAAATTAGCAAAAAATGGATCCCATATTGCCATTACTTATCTTAGCTCGCCCGACAAAGCACAAGAAGTTGTCAGTCGGTGCGAATTATTTGGAGTAAAAGCGAAAGCCTATCAGTCCAATGCAGCCCAATATGCTGAAGCAGAATTATTGATTCAAAATGTTGTAAATGATTTTGGTGGCCTTGATATTTTGGTAAACAATGCAGGAATCACAAAGGACAATTTGATTTTAAGGATGTCTGAAGACCAATGGGATCAGGTTATCCTAACCAACCTAAAATCCTGTTTCAATTTAACCAAACCGGCTGCAAAACAAATGATGAAGGCACGAAGCGGATCCATTATTAATATTTCATCTGTTGTTGGGGTTTTTGGCAATGCCGGCCAATC
>CAYMGR010000048.1:0-2776 GCA_964389985.1 uncultured Saprospiraceae bacterium | reverse complement strand
CAATCCAGTTATGTAACCGGACAGGTAATCAGTGTTTGCGGTGGATTAAATATTTAAAGTTCGATTGGCTCAAAACTCCAGGCTTGTGGCTTATCATTAAATAATGCCTTCGTTTGCTTCCAGGTTTTTTTAAATAATTCAGATTGTCTGTAGTTTTCAAGGTCCTCAGCAGTTTCCCAAATACTAAGTGTTGCTAATATGGAAGAATTTTTATCCTCTTTTAATAATTGCAGGTCTTTACATCCTGGGAATGCCTTAATTGAGGGCATCACTTCTTGAAAGAGGGCATAAAAACTAGCTTGATGCTCCTTTAAAAAAGACATTTTGACAATTCGAATGATCACAATATTAAATTTTAGCTATAAAAAGACTACAAAAGTAAATATATTAAATCATTGTCATGTTTTCCGTTAAATTTGAAATATGATTAATAATGCTTAAATTTGTATAAGCAAATTTCTAAAATTAAAATAAATCTTTTTGTCACAAAGTGAAATCATCCTAACCGTTGAACAAGTTGATCCGGTTGCTCTGTTTGGAGAAAATAATAACAAACTTAATTTAATTCGAAAATCCTTTCCGGATACAACTATTACTTCGAGAGGTTCGCTTCTGAAAATTACCGGAAAGAAAAAAGATACTCAGGCTATCAAGGAAAAAGTCGAGTGGATGGTAAAATTGCTAAAAGAACGCAAAGAATTAAGTCTGCAAATGGTTGAAGAATTATTACAAGGAGATCATCCATTTCAAAAAATTGCAACACCACAGGAAAGTAAAATGGTACTGGTCCATGGTCGTGAAGGACGTGTCATTTTTGCGAAAACAAAAAATCAGCAATTGCTGGTAGATGCCAGTTCTCAAAATGATGTAGTTTTTGCTATTGGGCCCGCCGGTACCGGTAAAACCTATACGGCTGTTGCATTAGCCGTTAGAGCCTTAAAAAATAAAGAAGTAAAAAAAATTATTTTAACCCGGCCGGCCGTTGAAGCCGGTGAAAGTCTTGGATTTTTACCCGGAGATCTTAAAGAAAAAATTGATCCATACCTAAGACCCTTATATGATGCCCTGGACGATATGATTCCGGCTGAACGACTCCAACATTTTATGGAAACTCGTGTCATTGAAATTGCGCCACTTGCATTTATGCGTGGTCGAACATTGGATCATGCGTTCATCATTTTAGATGAGGCCCAAAATTGTACCCCTTTACAAATAAAAATGTTTTTAACGCGTTTGGGCCCTTCTGCAAAATGTATTATTACAGGTGACTTATCCCAAATAGATTTACCCTATCATCAAATTTCAGGCTTAAAACAAGCTACACGAATCCTCCAAAATATTTATGGCATTACTACCATCTATCTGACTCGGGATGATGTCGTCAGACACCGATTGGTAAAGGATATTCTTAAAGCCTATGAAAAAACCGATAAAAATTTAAGAAGAGCAGATGAAGAAGAATAAATACCTTTTAATCATTTTAATCCTTTCCATTGTTACTGTAGAGTCTTTTAGTCAAACGATTCTTACAGTTGGCCCTGGTAAAACCTTTGCGAACCCCACACTCGCAGCAGCTGCTGCAAAACCCGGAGATACGATTTTGATATTTCCTGCTGTATACCTTGGTCCCTTCTTTATTGAAAATTTAAAGGGTACCGCACAACAATGGATTACCATTAAAGGCACTCAAAGAGATCAGGTAATTTTTAGAGGGGGATCAGAATCCATTCACTTTACAGATCCAAATTTTGTTCAAATAATCGATTTGACCATTACCATGCAAACGGGCAATGGAATGAATATAGATGATGGTGGAACGTTTAACACACCTGCAAAGCATGTTTTAATTGAAAACTGCATCTTCTCAGATATGGCAGCCAGCGGCAATAATGACTTGTTAAAATTATCCGGCCTGGACTCCTTCCAAATTTTAAATTGCAGTTTTAGAAATGGTGCAACCGGTGGTTCTGGAATTGATATGGTGGGTTGTCATGCTGGACTCATTAAAAATACAAGTTTCTCTAATCTTGGAAGCAATAGTATTCAAATGAAAGGAGCCAGTTCAAACTTAAAAATAGAAGCGAATCATTTCATCAATGGTGGTCAACGTGCTTTAAACCTTGGTGGAAGTACGGGCTCTGCATTTTTTAGACCCATTGGGTCTGATTACGAAGCCAAAGATATTTTGGTTACTTCCAATCTATTTGAAGGTGCTTATTGTCCCATAGCTTATGTAGGTTGCCGGAATGTGAAGGTAATTAATAATACAATCATTCGGCCCCAAAACTGGATCATCCGCATATTGCAAGAAAGTCCGGATACGAGTTTTTATAAATCATGTGCACAAAATACTTTTTGCAATAATATTGTTGTCGTTACAAATAGTCTGTCAACAGATATTAATATTGGACCCAATACGTCTCCTACAAGTTTTACATTCTCCAATAATTTATGGTACCATTTAGATCGCAGCAATTGGAATGGGCCCAATCTTCCGGTTTCTGAAACAAATGCGCAAATTCAGAAAAATCCTTTATTTGTCAATTTGAATGCTGCGGATTATCATTTACTAGCAAATTCTCCGGCAATTGGAAAAGGACTTTTTCATTCGACTGTTTTTTTAGATTATGATGCAAAACCTTTTAGAAATCCTCCCTCCATCGGCTGTTTTGAATCTCAAACTTCAACGTTTACAAAAGAATTAAATTCACTAAATGAAGTACAGGTATTCATCGATCAAAACGCTCAAACGATTAAACTATCAAACTGTAAACCG
>CAYMGR010000047.1:0-12444 GCA_964389985.1 uncultured Saprospiraceae bacterium | reverse complement strand
AAAAAAAAAAGTTTATGAAATACACCCCTCATCCTTTTCTTTTTTCTAAAATTTTGATCCTGTGCATTAGTTATTTTTCGTTTACGCTGGCTCAATCAAGTCTAATCATTGCTCCAGCTGATATGGTCATTAGCTGTAGTTTTCAATTTTCTCCGGAAGATTTGAACGATACCAGCCATACTAAATTCGGAAAACTACAATGGGATTCAAGCCAACTCAAAAAATTAATCAGTAGCGATCTGGTTTGTCATCAATGGTGCGAAACAAATTCTAAAACAGGCTATCCTGGTCCGCCACCAAAATTTCCACCACCCAGTCCACCTGCCAGCTCCAGAGCTTGCGACTACTACAATAGCCTGTTTGATACGCTTCACAAACTTCGGATTTACGAAATGGTTTGGGGATATCAAGGCTTCATTCAAAATTCAATAAACTCTGATTACAAACTTGAAGTAATCGACCACCGCACTTGCAATCAGGGTCGGATCCTTCGCATTTTTAGCATGATAGGACCCAATCAAATAGTTTTTAAAGATACCCAAACGATTTGGGTGGTGAATTGTGATCCTCTCTACATCAACACAGCAGACCTTTGTGATCCCAATGATGATTTGGAATTGCCAGATTGTGATTTAAAAACTGTAATTTTTGGTTGCATGCCATCAAAAAGAGACAGCAACAGCATCCCAAAATCCTTAAAGGATTCCTGCAATTCATTAAGCATCACCTATACGGATTCCATTTCCGTTCAATTACCTGAACATTATTTTAAAATACTTCGTGTCTGGCAACTTACAGATTGGTGTCAGTTTGATCCTACAGATCCCAACACTACAGGCCAATGGTACTATACTGATACCACTTTTGTGGTTGATGATAAAGGGCCCGTAGGAACATTAATGGTAAACAATTGCACGGAAGCTGATTCTACAGAAACCGCATTTGTAGCATTTCAAACAGAGGCAAGCGATAATTGTAGCTCTCCTGAATTTATACGCTTGACGTATTGGATAGATTTATATCATGACGGATTGGGTCCATACAATGGATATGATATTAAAGTTGGTCCTTTAACAAAAAAAGAATTTGATGCTGGACACATCCCGATTTTCCATGATAATCCGTTTGCAAACAATCCAAATGATGCCCGCAATCCCTCCGGAACCTATCCGGTTGGGAAGCATAAAATTCTTTATGAATTTGAAGATGGATTAATGAATAGTAGCAAAGACTCCGCCCTATTTGAAATAGAAAAACAGGAAACGCCTTTCGTTCCTTGTCCCACAACTCAAATAAATATTCCTGTCCATTTACCTCAATCCGTTTTACTTAAAGTAAGCGATTTATTGTCAAACGTTGTAGATAATTGCACCGTTTACAATAAATTGAAAATATACCTCGATGGACATCCGGAAAAGATTAGCGACTTAATTTCTTGCCATGATTTTATAGTTGCAGGAAATCCAGACACATTAAAAAGAGACTATGCCATTTATGTTGAAGACCAATCCGGAAATATTAAAATTTGCAGCGTCCAGGTAAATTATATCCGCTTGAATTATTGTGACCCTAATCACTCACGTACTCATGCCGTTACAATACTGAATACCAAAGGAGATGCTTTAGAGCACGTTCAAATTACGATTTCATCATTATCTGAAGGGCTCATCCTGTATCAAGATACCTGCAACCATCTATTTCATTTCACGTCATTTGATCCGGATGGTATTTATTTATTGAATTTGCTTAAACAGGATCGACTGTTAAATGGTATGGATATTTTGGATGTATTTGATATTCGTTCGCATATTTTGGGGAACCATAGCTTTAAGAACAAACTTCAATTCATTTCAGGAGATGTAAATTTTTCGGGCTCCATCACAGCTTCTGATGCTTCTACCATACTCCATGCAATCGTTGATCGTCCTGTAAAATTGCCAAGTACCGATGATTCGTTTTGGTATTTTTTTAACCAAAAAGATAGCAACCAAATTTATCGTACCACAAGCTTAAAAGACAGCTCGATTATTTGTATAGGTACAAAACTTGGAGATGTCAATGGGGATGCATTAAGTTATTGTGGACAAAAAATAGTAAAGTCTTCCGAATGCTTCAATTTTATTTATCCAGAATTTAGTTTTCGTAAAGGTCAACACTATAAGATTCCCATTTTCCTTTCAGATACCAGTGCTTTTATTGGTTTTCAGTCAGGGTTTCAGTTAGATAAAAATTTATTTCAATTAAACGGCATCCAATTAAAAGCTATTGCAACTGAAGCTACATTGAATGATGCTGGTTATTTGATCCAGCAAAATCAATTTAACTTAGCTTTTACATCGCTTATTGGAGATCTGAGTCAATTTAACTCAAATGATACCTTATTTGTATTGGATGTAGTCGCATTACAGTCTGGCATCAGTCATAACATCTTACAAGCCAGAGAAGACCTATCGCCCGCGTTGGCCTATGATCAGAACAGAACGGCCCTCAGTCTATGCGTTAATTCAATTGTGAGTCAAACGAAAGATGAAACAAATGATCAGATCTCTATTTTTCCTAATCCTTCTTCCGGTGAGGTTTTTGTTCATTTAGTACAGAACCATCCAGATGCTGTTTTAAGTATTTATAATATTATAGGAGATCTTATTTATTCCCAACTCATTGAAAGCGAAGCGGATTCATTCATAAAAATTCCTGCAAATATCTTTCCTGGTGCCGGACTTTTTTATTTGATTGTAAAAACTAAAAATAATCAATTTGTAAAATCAATGATAAGGCTTTAAGGTTCCTTTGAATATTTACTTGTTTTTCAATTTGTAGGCAACAAAAAAATAATTGTTGGCAGCAGCGATTAATTCAAAATCCAAATAATAACTTTCCTTAAAATTTTTGAAGGCCAGATATTCATGTCTGGGCACTGTAAATTCATCAAATAAAATAATATCTCCCGGTCTTAAATATGGAGCCAGCATGGTCAAGACATATAAAGTAGACGAATAGAGATCTGCATCCATGTGAATGATTTTAGATAATTCCCAGGTTTCAGATTTAATAAATTGGGGCAAGGTTTTCTGAAACAAGCCCATATAAAACCGGGCTCTGGAATCCTGGATGTCTGGAATTTTTGCTCCGGTACTCATATCACCTGCTTTAAAGATGCCCCATTCTTCAGGGAGACCTTCAAACGTATCAAAGCCATGAAATCGGGAATCGGGATTTTTATTATGTTCTACCCACCAGGCAAATGAATGACCTGCGGCAACACCAAATTCAAGATATAATACGGCTTGATCCATCCCTTGTTTCTCTAAGAGATATTGGTAGAGTTTATATCGTTTTAGGTAATCCCAATCTGGAGAATAAAAGTCATTAAACTCAATTTTAGGATGGCTATGGACCCATTTTGAAATACCGGAAAGGTGCACCAGATTCAGCAGTAATTTGGAAAAGGGTTCAACAATCAGGTGAAGGCGAAGACGTATAAACCATGCTTTTAGCTTACGAATCGCAGATAATTGAAAATTCATGTGCTTTTTTGTAAAAATCAAAGATAGTTCGCAAAGAATTATCAAAAACCGGATACACAAATTATATGTTTGACGTTGATACCTTTGCAATTCCATTAGATGAATCCGTACATGAGAAAAAGAACTATCAGTTTGATCCTGGGAGCAAGTTTTGTGCTATGCCTGGCAGCCTTCAACTACCAAAAAGAGTTTGAAATCGCAAAAAACATAGAGATTTTTGCCAATGTCTACAAAGAGATCAATGCCAACTATGTAGATGAAACCAATCCTTCCAGCCTGATGAAAACCGGAATAGACGCCATGTTACACCAGCTGGACCCCTTTACGAATTACATTACCGAAGTACAAATTGAAAATTATAGGATAGCTTTTGAAGGCAAATACAATGGTATTGGTGTCCGGGCGAAGCGGATTGGCGATTATGTGACCGTTACTGAGGTTTATAAAGATTACCCGGCTTACAAAGCTGGACTAAAAGTTGGCGATCAGTTTTTGACCGTTGCGGGCCAAGATGGTAAAGGACGGGAGAGTGAAGACTTATTTAATATCGTGCGGGGGATGCCTAAAAGTGAAGTTGACTTTATGATTAAGCGACCTGGTGTGTCCGAAAAAATAGCCATTAAATTGGTACGGGATGAAGTCAATATTCCCAATGTTCCCTATTCCGGAATGGTTAACGAAGATATCGGATTCATTGTGTTGAGCACCTTTACCGAAAACGCCGGAAAGAATGTACGGGACGCCTTTAATAAGCTCAAAGCAGACCATCCAAATATGAGCGGGGTGATATTGGATCTCCGGGAAAATGGTGGTGGCTTATTAAATGAAGCCGTTGAGGTCTGTAATGTTTTTATTCAGAAAGACCAATTGGTGGCCAGCACCCGCAGTAAACTAAAAGAAAGGGAACAACTTTATAAAACCATGGGTCTGCCAGCTGACCCAACGATTCCATTTGCAGTTTTGATCAACAATCATTCTGCGTCTGCCTCAGAAATAGTCAGCGGGACCATACAAGATCTGGATCGCGGGGTCATTTTAGGGCAGATTTCCTATGGTAAAGGTCTGGTTCAGATTACGAAGGACGTTGGCTATAATGCCAAAGTAAAATTGACGATTGCCAAGTATTATATCCCCTCAGGACGTTGTATTCAAAGTGTGAAATACGAAAACGGAGAACCTGTCCATTTACCAGATTCTTTGCGGGTAGCATTTAAAACCCGAAACGGACGTCCCGTTTATGATGGAGGAGGGGTCAAACCCGATATTGAATTACCGGATGCCTCCAATCCGAGAATAGTACAAAAATTGCTGGATCAGGACTATATCTTTAAATATTGTACCGATTTTGTACTTAAAAATCCGGCTCCTGTAGATCCAAAATCCTTTGAGTTTAGTGGCTTTGATGATTTTGTAAAATACCTGAAGGAAACAAATTTTGACGATCAGGATACGCTGGAAGTTAAATTAGCCGAAATCCAAACGCTTTCAGTCAAGGAAGGTGACAAGAGTTTAGCAGATGCCTTTTCAAAGCTAAAAACTCAGATGAACCAAAAGCAATGGGCCGAAATCAATAAATACAAAGCATTAATTTCCAACATAATAGAAGAAGAAATCGTTCGCAGAAGCTTCTATGAGGAAGGAAGCATTCAAAAGAAAATGGTTCATGATCCTTTAATTAAAGAAGCTATCAGCGTATTGAAAACCCCGGAACGGTATTCAAAAATTTTATCAAAACCTTGATGGGTCCAATTATTCTATTAATTGAAACTTCCGGTAAAACCTGTAGCGTTGGACTTTCAAAAGGATCTGAATTAATAGGTCTAGCTGAAAATCATGAAGGAGAGCATACCCGCGTCCTCAATGAGCTTATCCGGACGGTATTAAGCCAGAATGGAATAAAACTACCAGCCATTGATGCGATAGCGGTCAATGAAGGCCCCGGCTCCTTTACGGCATTGCGGATTGGCGTCACTACTGCAAAAGGGATCGCCTATGCATTAGACAAGCCCTTATTGTTAGTTTCAGGCTTAAAAGCGCTGGCAACACGTTCCAAAGCATTGGAATCCGGCTCTGTTTATTATTTACCCATGCTGGATGCCCGTAGAGATGAAGTTTATCTGGCCTTATATAATCACGAATTGAAGGAACTCCTTCCGGCTCAGGCCCATTTACTTGATAATGAATTAAGAGAAAAACTCAATATTCAAGATGGTGCTTGCGTTATAGCAGGTACAGGGGCTACCAAATGGCATCAATTTATTGATAACTGGGATGTCATTCAACTAGATCTACCCCTTTCAGCCTCCAATTTAGCTGCGTTGGCTTTTGAACAATGGAAGCTGGGTGATTTTGCTGATATTGAAACAGCAAAACCATTTTATCTGAAAGATCCTAATATTACGATTCCAAAAGAAAAACTCATAAGTCGTTGAACTTTAGTCCTATTTGTTGCCTTTATATATATAATAACAGCTAATATATAGGATAACTAAAAAATATTTGGGACTCCGGACAAAATCGGCACAGTTTTAGCTCAATCCTTACCTGTTAATGCATTTTTAAAAAAAACTGTGACATGAGGAATAAAAAGAACGAAACGATTACTCTTAAGAAAGGACCAAAGGAAGTTCAGTTAGATTATTCAGATCTAAGAAGGGCTGTATTAGTACTTCGTGCCGTCAACCACAAACTTCGCCAGCGCGTGATTGATTTACTGGAGGAAAATGATACGATGACCGTCACAGACATCTATATTAAGCTTCGTTTGGAACAATCGGTAGCCTCTCAGCATTTGGCTATTTTAAGAAGAGCCGGGGTAGTCGCCACCGAGAGACAGGGTAAATTTATTTACTACTCTCTCGACAGAGACAGGTTAAATCAAATCTCCAAATTAGTGGAAGATTTAGCGGGTTAACCAGCCCTATGTCCATGTATCTTGATCAGGCAATAGTACACACTGCAACGTTACTCTCTGATTTACAGTGCATTAATAAATAAAAAAAATATTTAATATTTATTTGCAATTCCGAATAATCTTCTCATCTTTGTCCTGTTAAGGTCAACTACGAAAATCAAAATAAGAAACTTCGATGAAGAAGATTAAGGTAACATTTAATCCTGTCCAACTCGATTATTCCTGTGAGCTCATGAGAGCTTTAGCACATCCACTCAGGCTTAAAATCCTTGAGTTTATTGACAGGAATGGTTCGGTAAATGTCAACAAGATTTATTCGAGCTTAAAAATCGAACAATCCGTCACTTCGCAACATCTCAGCATTCTCCGTCTCACTGGGGTCATCACCACAGAAAAAGTCGGGAAATTTGTGCATTGTTCGATCAATTATCCTACAGTTGAAAAAGCTGAGATAGCCGTTAATAATTTTCTAGGCAAAACTGCACTAGCAGTTTCTGCAAACTAGCCGGAGGTCGATTCATTTCTACAAACCGGATAGGACTTCTCCTGGAAGTTCCTGAGTTTTGTTTGCTTAAACTATTTAAACGCAGTTTAAAAGCAGCTCAATCTTTGGAAATTGGAGTCGGATCAAGCTCTTTGTCTGGCTGTTTCATTTTATTGTAAAAAATAAAGAACAGACAGATTCCACTAAATATGGAAGAATCCGCCAGGTTAAAAACAGGACGGAAGAATTCAAATTCTTCTCCGGCCCAGATTGGAAACCATTGAGGAAAGGTTCCGCTAAACATGGGAAAATAAAACATATCTACAACCCGACCCATCAAAAATGGAGCGTAGCCGCCGGTTTCAGGAAACAGTACGGCTTGCCCACCATGGTAGGGAGAGGCTGAAAAAATCATCCCATAAAATAAAGAATCGATAATATTTCCGACCGCCCCAGCAAGGATCATTGAAAAAGCGATAATCAGTCCAAGATGTTCTTTTGCTTTAATCATGCGATACAAAAGATAAAATAAAAAGCTAACAGCCACCAGGCGGAACAGGCTCAAAGCCAATTTCCCATAGGCGCCGCCAAGACTTAAGCCAAAAGCCATCCCTTCATTTTCAACAAAATGTATCCGGGCCCAGGATTGGCCCAAAATCAAAAATTCTTGCCCTTGCTCCATATGTGTTTTGATCCAGATCTTTAAAATTTGATCCAAACACAGGATGGTAAAAATGACTGCCGCCGAGACTTTATAGAGATAATTTCCTTTCATGAGCCTGCAAAGGTATATGATGCAAGGAATATTCTAAAAAATCACCAATTTTAAGGGTTCAATTGATTTTCATGCAAATCCGGTTTTACATCCTTTTTCTCATTGCTGTGGCTCAGCTATCACAAGCTCAGACTCAATCCGGGTTTCCGATCCCCGTTTCCAGCATCAAAATGGGCGGGGCCTGTTGCTGCGGTCAATTCAGCGAAATTTTCTTTCCCAATCTGGACTTTGAAACCGGGCCTTTACCCCCTCCCGGTACCTTTTTTGTTTATAGTGCAGGACAAAACTTTGGAGGATGGACGGTCACTAGGGCTACCATAGATCATTGTGATGCAGGCGTAGGAAATTTAGGAGCCGGTAATCCGAATGGTGCCAGTTTTTTTGTGGATTTGCATGGATCTCCCGGATTAGGTGGTATCTCATATGATTTATTTGGTTTGACCCCGGGTAATCAATACCGCATTGAGTTTTGGACTGCTCAAAACGGAGGTGGATTTTCATCTATAGGAAACCTAAAAATCGCCGGAGGAGCCTGGTTGGATGTCAGTTGGACCGTATCCGTTTCCGGAGCCGTTGCCTGGCGAAAAGAGAGCTATGAATTTATGGCTATGGGGGCCAATGCCAGCATGGAATTTAGTAGCACCGGCCCGATTCCCTATCAAGGTACTCTCATAGACGATATCCATATTTTTGAATGCCCGGGTGATCAGGAAGATCCCGTCGTTAATAATCCTCAAGATGATCTTGAAGTAGAATGCGATAAAGATGTACCCAAAGCACCTACCCTTTCGGTCAGTGATAACTGTGATCCGAATCCTAAAATTACTTTTACAGAAAACAAACAAATTATAGATGCTTGTTCAAAACGAATTACAAGAACCTGGACAATTAATGACAATTGTGGTAACAGCACCGTAGAAGAACAAATCATCGATGTGATTGATCGCAATCCCCCAGAATATGCTCACCTTCCGGAACCTAAAACGGTCTATTGCGATAAAGATGTCACGAAAGAATTTAATGATTGGATCAAAAAAAATGGAAATGCCATAGCGACGGATGCCTGTGGGCCGGTAAGCTGGCGTGTAAATTATGATAGACCTCCTCACAAATACTGTGATACCGTGCTTGTTGAGTTTGTTGCTATTGACCATTGCGGTTTGGAAAGTTTGGAATACGCTAATTTTGTGGTGGCAGATACACTGGCTCCAAAATTTATTGTGAAAGCACAAAGTAAAAATTATATCTGCATCAACCAGGTTAGAGATTCCCTTCGAAACTGGTTAAACAATTTTGGATTTTCAAAGCAACAATCCGATTGTGATACCATCATTCGCTACACAAACTTTGATGGAGACTCTACTAAAAATCCGGTTGTTGTTACCTTTTATGCGAAAGACCGCTGTGGAAATATTGACAGCAGTAAAGCGAGTTTTTTCTATCGAAGTGCCAGCGACACCTTCCGGATCACAGAATACTCATGCAATTTCACCAGAGATCAAACAGATACGATTAGCTTTATGAATAATGGATGCGATAGTATTGTCATTCATCAAAAAATCAAAAGATATGCAGACAGCTTGACCATTCGTCAATTCAGTTGTGATCCTACCAGCAAATTATTTGATACACTCAAACTTTTGAATGTACTTGGATGTGATTCCACCGTTTTTTTTGAAACGATAGTAAAGCCGATTGACACGACACGCATTCGGGTTTTCGATTGCAGTTTTATCCAAGCGAGTATTGACACGCAGCGTTTATCCGGTCAGTTTTGCGATTCCATTTTATTAACCGAAAAGCTACCACTGAAAAAAGATAGCATCTATATTCAGCAAACAAGTTGCGATAGTTTAGCAACCGGAGTCAAAGAATATCATTTTTTAAATGGATCGGGTTGCGATAGTCTGGTACAAATTACAACTACATACTCTGGAATAATAAGCAGAACATTTACAAAGAATGAATGTGGTTTACTTAAAAATTATACTGATACGGTCGTTTATTCTAGCAGTGGGTGTGATAGTTTAGTCATTACCAATCATATTGGAATCAAACTGGATACTGTTTATCTTAATCTAAAAACTTGCAACTTAAACCAGTCTGGAGTCGATACCTTCGTATATCAAACAAAAAGTTGTGATAGCACGGTGATTATTTCAACACAGTTTATTCCATCAGACACCACCCGTTTCAATCAAACAAGCTGTGATCTTAACCAAGTGGGTATAGATAGTTTGATCTTTACAACGAGCACCTGCGATAGTTTGGTGATTATCAACACCACTTTCATTCCCTCTGACACAACTATAATTCAAGCTCGCTCCTGCGACCTGAACAAAGTTGGAATAGATACCAGTCTCTATGCTACGAATACCTGTGACAGTTTAGTGATTGTTTACACTCAATTTATTCCTGCAGATACTACATTTATAAAAAATACAAGTTGTGATCTGACTCAAACAGGTTTAGATACACTCATTTTCCAAACACAAACATGTGATAGTATTATTTTTATTGAAACCAGTTACGTGCCTTCAGATACCTTGTATCGTCAAACCGAATCTTGCCTGAAATCAGATGAAGGTCTGGATACTTTGAGTCTAAAAAATACGGCTGGCTGTGATAGTTTGATTATTACAGAAACGCGTTACAAGCCACTGCACCTTGAATTTAAATTAGATTCAATCAGTTGTTTTAATAAAGCGGATGGAAGAATAACTATTTTGAATGTTCAGGATTTCCAGGCCCCTTACCAGGTTTTTCTGGATCAGCTATCCATAGGTCAATTGAATCAGCTTGATTCTCTAAAACCTGGCATTCATCAAATATTTATAAAGGATCAGCGTGCTTGTCTGACGGATTCCATTCAATTTGAATTGCAAAATCCATATGAATTCTTAACCGATCTTGGAACTAATTTGGAAGTAGACAAAAGCAGTTTAGTCCAATTAGATTTAAAATCCAACAAAAACTGGCAACACTTGAATTGGAGTCCATCCAATTTAATTACTTGTTTTGATTGCAATCCGGTTCGCTTTCAAATTGAAGAAGACAGTTGGGTTTATAGTTTGGCTATTGATGAACGCAACTGCACCAGTTTGGATTCCATATTTATACGGGTCAAGAAAAAAGCAAAGGTGTTTGTTCCCAATACATTCACGCCGAATGGTGATAATATCAATGATTTTTTTTATATTCAGGGAGATGGTTCAGCGGTTGTCATATTGTTATCCATTTTTGACCGCTGGGGAAATTTAGTATTTGAAGCCAAAAATACACCGGCTAATGATCCAATGTATGGTTGGGACGGAAGCTATCAATCTCAAAAAATGAATCCTGCTGTATTTATTTATATTGCAAAAGTTCGAATAAGCGATGATGAAAAAGACATCATCGAATTTAAAGGAGATGTAAATTTATTGCGATGAATAAATTGATGTCCATTTCAAAGAATTTAATTCGCAGCAGCTGTCTCTGTATTTTATTCTATTTTGTTTTTTGCATTCAAAATAGTCTCGCTCAACCAACATGTTGTTGTGGAAGTCCACGTGTATTAGATTTTCCGGGATTTGATTTTGAATTTCCTCCGGATCCACCACCCGGATGGTTTATCTGGTATCCTTCTGGTTCATTAATGGGTCCATGGATTATTACAACAGGGTATGTTGACCATGTAGATAAAGCACACTATTTTAACACCGCCAGTGGAAACCCAAATGGAGCTTCCAATTTTGTAGATCTATATGGATCGGTTCCTAACACCGGAAGTTATCCAGGAGCAATGTCATATACACTAACTGGTTTAACACCTGGTTATTTATACACGCTGGAATTTTATTACGCTAAATTTGATATTCCCGGAGATTATAGAGCAAATATAAAAGTTGCAAAAGGTGCCTGGTTGGATGTTAAATTGACTGCAACCAATCCTGGAAACGTCATCTGGTTAAAAGCATCCTATAAATTTGTTGCCCAGGCAGTGAATGCCGATTTAGAATTTATAGATATTTCTCCCAGCTATGGTATTGGTGTTTTAATTGATGATATCACTATTTATGAATGTCCGAATGATTCAGAAAAACCAATGATAATTGATCCCCCACAGGATTTATCAGTTGAATGCGATGCTTTGATACCAACAGTACCAAAATTAATCGTAAGTGACAATTGTGATTTTAATCCCGGAATTAGTTTTAAAGAAACAAAAACAATCCTTGCTACCTGTAATAAAAAAATTACCCGTGACTGGACGGTAAAGGATCTATGCGGAAATGAAACGAAATACCGTCAGGTGATTGATGTGATTGATGAAAATCCTCCCGACTTTTCAATCTTGCCAATTGATAAATATGTAAGCTGTGATCTTGATGTCCGCACGGAATTTAATAATTGGATTAAAAATCATGGGAATGCTGTCGCGACGGATGCTTGTGGAGCTATTAGCTGGAGAACTATTTATCCCCGGTTTCCACAACAAACCTGTGATAGTCTGTCTGTAGATTTTATCGCAATAGATGCTTGCGGTAATGAGCGAGTCGAATCGGCTAATTTTATCGTCAGGAATAAAAATAAAATACAATTTACCATTCCTCCCCAGAGTAAAAATTTTATTTCGAATCCAAATCTAAGAGATTCGTTAAGAGATTGGTTGGTCAATCATGGCTACTCATTGGCTAATGGTTTTTGTGATACCGTTATTTATAGTTCAAACTTTAATGGAGATTCGACTCAAAATCCAATC
>CAYMGR010000046.1:0-12500 GCA_964389985.1 uncultured Saprospiraceae bacterium | reverse complement strand
TTTCGATTTGATTTTTAAGAAATTTAATCATGAGAATAGCCCTCATAGTTATAGGAGATGAAGTTTTATTAGGTCAAGTAGTTGATACAAACGCCGCAATTATTGCGAAATTATTGTTTGAACATGGTTTGCAGATCGAAAAAAAATGGACGGTAGCGGATCAGGCGATTGAAATACATAGAGCATTAGTTGAAAGTAGCGAACAAGCAGACGTCATTTTAATGACAGGCGGATTAGGTCCTACAAAAGATGACATTACTAAAAAATGCCTGGCTAATTTTCTTAAAGTTCCACTAATTTTTAACACACAACAGGAAGCCCATCTGGAGCAAATTCTTAAACCTCGCGGTATTCCGGTTACTGAAATGCAACGCCAACAATGTTATCTGCCCGAAACGGCAGAATTATTGGAAAATAAAATGGGCACTGCTCTGGGAATGTGGATCGAGCATCAGAACAATATTTATATTTCGATGCCTGGTGTGCCTTATGAAATGGAATATATTCTGGCCCATGGGGTCCTTCCTCAATTGCATAAACTGGATAGGGATTTTCAGCTCATTCATCAAACCATCCACACAGTCGGATTAGGAGAAACAGAGATAGCTTCCCGAATTGAGCCGCGATTGGAAGAAATGAATTCGGCCTTTGGACTCGCTTATTTACCTGCTCAAGGACAGGTTAAAGTAAGGCTTACCGCAAAAGTTCCAAAGGGAGAAGACTTTCAGGAATTAATGATGGCATATGTTGAAATCGTATGCAGCGAGCTTACCGATGCGGTTGTAGGGATTGGTGATACAAATTTAGAACTTGAAATTGGCAAAATCTTAAGATCCCGAAATAAGAAATTAGTTACAGCCGAGAGCTGCACTGGAGGTTTTTTAGCGCATCGGATCACTTCAGTACCTGGTTCTTCAGATTATTTTTTAGGATCTGTTGTGGCATACCAAAATCGGGTAAAACAAGAATTACTCTCCGTTTCACATGAACTATTAGAAACAAATGGGGCTGTAAGTGAAGCCTGTGTCCAGGCGATGGTGAAAGGAGCCTGTAATAAATTTAATGCAGATTATGCTATCGCAACGAGTGGGATCGCCGGGCCAGGCGGGGGAACAGAAGACAAACCAGTAGGAACCGTTTGGATTGCATATGGAAATGAAAACCACATCCTGACAAAGCGGTTTCAGTTTAGCAGAGATCGTCAGCGAAACATAGAAGCCAGTGCAACCTTTGCCCTCATTTTATTTTGGAATTATCTAAAAAACGAAAGCAATCTGGATTGAAAGGATCAGGTATCCCTTGATAGAAAAGTGGTTTTAGATATTAGTAAAATAAATATTTATAAACGAAGTAAATTTAACTTCATTTTAAAGACCTGATTAATTCAGAGGTTCAGCTGGTTTAATCCGATAATTCTGTTTTATTTTTACCCAAATTTTCAAAATGGCTAAAGTCGAACTTATCATGCCCAAAATGGGCGAAAGTATCATGGAAGCGACAATTCTGAAGTGGCTAAAAAAGGTAGGGGATTCCGTTGAAATGGATGAAACCATCCTGGAAATAGCCACTGACAAAGTGGATAGCGAAATTCCTTCTCCGGCTAAAGGGGTGCTTGTCCAATTGTTATTTAAGGAAAATGATGTAGTGGCTATCGGAAAACCAATTGCAATTATTGAAACGGGCAATGGTGCAGCAGTTATAAAAGATTCTCCAGCTGTGACCAGTAGCGCGATGATTGAAACAAAGTCAAGCAATAAACCAGAAGTGTCAATGCATCCTTCAACTTCGACAGCTTCTATGGAAAAATCAAGTTCGGGGAGGTTTTATTCTCCATTGGTTAGAAACATTGCAAAACAGGAAAATATTTCTACCCAAACATTAGATCGTATTTCAGGATCAGGTTTGGAAGGACGGGTGACTAAGAGAGACTTGTTACAATTTATTGCAGAAGGGACCAAACCTGTGGCTGAACCAGGTTTGCCAATAGAAATTAATACTCCGGCAGCTGCTCCCGTCAAATCAGTTAGTGGGAATGTCGAAATTTTGGAAATGGACCGTATGCGGAAGTTGATTTCTGATCATATGGTTATGAGTAAGCATACCTCTCCGCATGTTACTTCTTTTGTTGAAGTAGATGTGACTAATATTGTGCAATGGAGAGATAAAATCAAAGATGTATTTTTAAAAAAGTACAACCAAAAAATTACGTTCACACCTATTTTTATTGAAGCTATTGCAAAATCGATCAAGGATTTTCCAATGATTAACGTATCGGTTCAAGGGACTCAGATCATTCGAAAACTTGATATTAATATTGGAATGGCGGCCGCTTTACCTTCCGGGAATTTAATTGTTCCGGTAATCAAAAATGCCGATCGCTTAAATCTGGCTGGCTTAACTTATCAGGTGAATGACTTAGCAGATAGGGCTCGAAGTAATAAATTAAAACCGGAGGAAATTCAAGATGGAACCTTTACCATGACCAATGTGGGAACATTTGGAAATGTTATGGGAACACCCATTATTAATCAACCTCAAGTGGCTATTTTAGCGATTGGAGCCATTCGCAAAAAACCTGCCGTTATAGAAACTCCTCAAGGAGATACCATAGGGATTCGTCAGATGATGTTTTTATCTATGTCTTATGATCATCGGGTTGTTGATGGCTCGTTGGGTGGTTCATTTATTAAAAGAGTTGCAGATTACTTAGAGCAATTTGATATCAAGCAAACCATTTAAATTTATTTAATTGGATGCGATACGTGCAGGTCTTCTCCTTTTTGTATTTATTAATCTATTCCCAATTGGGAATGGGACAATCCAATCGAGAATACTTGCATCAAGCACAATCTGCATTTGAGCGGGCTGATTATTTTAAAGCTAGCGAGTATTATAAACAAGCTGCCGTAATTAATACTAAAAACAAGTCTGATTTATTAAATGCCGGAATCAGTAGTTACCGGGCAAATGACCTTGAATTTGCTCTAAAGTGTTTTCAATTGCTGGAAACATTTTCAGATGAAAAGAAATTGCAGTTTTATTTAGCACAAACGCAGCAACAATTAAATCAATTTGAGCAAGCGCAAATTCATTATAAGAACTATTTAAAATCACTTTCTGCCAATCATCCGGATGTTTCATTTTGTAGAAATGAATTAATTCGATGTCAGGCAGGCATTCATTATATCCGAAAAAAAGCTCAGGCATTTGTTGTTTCTCTTTCATCTGCAATAAATTCTCCTGAAGATGAAATGAATGTAATTCCTGATCTAAATCAAACCGGAGTGTATCATTTAAGTGCCGTTAGAAAAGAGAATGAAGGTGGCAAGCGAAATAAAGAAGGTTTGGTTGATCTCAAACAAGGTCATTATAACACTGATTTATTTAGGATCCAGGAACGCAATGAATCATGGACCATGATTCCTAAAGCGAATAGCGCCTGGAATAGCAGCATGAATGATGAGCTTGCAGGTTATTTTAATGGTCATGCAGTTATCCTGCAGTATCCCAATGAACAATATTGTAAATTTATTATCGATACATTTAATGATGATTCGGTGCATTTGAGGTATCCCGAATTTAAGGGTCCGCTGATTCCTGAAATCGGAGATCATTCGTTTTGTATTTTTCAAGACAGCCTGATGATTTTTTCAAGTTGCAGAGCTGGAGGCTATGGGGCTTATGATTTGTATTTATCTGTACTCAGAAATTCTAATTGGACTGAGCCAATGAATTTGGGACCTCAGATTAATGGTCCGTTCAATGAAGATTTTCCTTTTATTCTAAATGATGGTCGCTCACTCTATTTTTCTTCTGACAATTTGCAGTCAATGGGTGGTTTTGATATTTTTAAAACTCGATTTCAACCTGAAGCAGCAGAGTGGGAAAAACCAATAAATCCAGGAGTGCCGATAAATTCAGCAGGGGATGACATTTATTTTAAAATGGATCGGGATGGATTGTCAGGAACAATGAGTTCCAACAGAAAACTTGATAATCAAGGGGGATTTGATATTTATAAAATATTCTTTAAGGATGAAATGGAAGAGCATATGCAAGCAGCACAAGGAAGTCCATTGAGTATTTTAATCGACAATGAATCTGCAACCGCTCATTCAAATTTGCAGAATGAAGGTGGAAGTAAAATTTTAACGAAGCATCCGGATTTTCAAGAATATTTTATTGAATCCATTTATTATAAGGATCAGGAAATTCAAGCGGACACAAGAAGTCAGAAAACCTTACAACAACTGGTTGAACTGCTTAAAATTTATCCTTCAATCAAGCTGACCCTTTTAGGACATGCCTTTGAAGAATCTCCCTTGCCGATCAATTTATATTTCTCCATGCAAAAAGCCAGGGAGGTCCAGACTTTTCTTCAAACAAATGGGATCGATATCAGGCGTATAAAATTAGTGGCTTTAGGTTCAGCTTATCCCATTGCATTGACCCAGGTAAATGGAATCAACTCAGTGGTCTCTGAAAAATTTAATAAACGCATTGATTTTAGTTTTGAGGTACCGGAAAATTTAAATCTACGTATTCATAAAGTGAATCCATCTGTTCCTTCAAGCTTGAAACCTGAAAAGCTCTTAGATTTTCAGATTAAAAGAAAAGGAATTAGTTATTCTATTTATTTAGGAGAATCCAATTCTGTATTGAAGCATCCAGCTATGAAAATGAACGGGAACCTATTTTTTGCAGAGACTCACGCAGAGGAATCGATGATAAAATATTATCAGGGTGTATATCCCAAATTTGAAGATGCATTCATTGCGAACAAGCAACTTGTCAAAACTTCTAACGAACCAGCCCCAATGATTTATGTATTTAAAGATGGTAATCGGTTAAGTCGGAGAGAATTAATTGATTATATCGTGCAGGATGCTGATCTCATCAACTATCTTAACTATTTAAATGATTTGAATCGATGAGTAAGTTGACTTTTTTGCAAGAAAGTCTTAAAAATATGAAGACCATGGGCACCGTAATTCAAACTTCGAATTATGCTGCTAAAACTTTGGCTGGATTATTACATTTTGATAACATAGATATCATTGTTGAATTGGGTGGTGGAGACGGAGCAATTACAAAGCACTTACTCAAGAAGATGAAGCGGAATGCAAGATTAATTGTTTTTGAAGTTAATGAATCGTTTTGTGATAAACTGCGAGCAATTGAGGATCCTCGAATTTTAGTCATTCCGGAATCTGCCGAAAATCTAGATCACGTTTTACACCAAATGGGAATTGTGCAGGTTGATGCAATTGTGTCGTCCATTCCTTTTGCTATTCTGCCAGAGCCCTTTCATATTCAGATTTTAAATTTATGCAATTCAATCTTGAAACCAGGGGCATCTTTTTTGCAAATTCACTATTCCTTGTTTTTGAAGAATTTGTACCAGCAGGTTTTTGGAAATGTAGATGTGGAATTTGCAGCTTTTAATATTCCACCTGTATTTATCATGCATTCTAAAAAAGTCAACCCGACTCCTGACTTGAAGTAAGGTTTTTTACCAAAAAGTAGCCGCCACCACCAGCTCCACACAGTTTGCAATAATGGGTTTCTAATTCTAAACCGGTTTTCCAATAAGTTCTGATTTTGGAAGGAAGAAAATCTTGAAATAATTCAAAGCTTAGCAAGCTAAGTTTTTTCCAGTCTTGTGTAATCTGTTGGCTGTTTTCATTCATAAATCCCTGTATCAACGAAGTGTTTACGGGGATTATAAATTCGTGAAGTTTGTTTTTAAAATGAGTGTCTTGCATTTTTTGTTTGAAACGATCCACTAATTCTTTTGTATTGCGGTCAACGGCGCTATCAATAAGAGAAATGTTATTTTTTTCAAGGAGGTTTTCAAAATTTAAGTCAATGAGTTTAATTTTATTTTTATCAATATAAATCGCTTTTTTAAAATATGCAACCGCTGGATCTACTCCGGAGCTTTGACCATGAAAGAAATTTTCTAATTCTTTTAAAAGATTGAAATTGGATTCAATAGATTCAAGGATGGGATCCCCATAACGATCCAAAATAGCAGCACATAAGCTACCAGAACTCCCTAATCCACAACCAAATGGAATAGTGCTCTCCAAATAAATTCCGGATTGAATATCTGCTTCAAATTGTTCAGTATTTAAATAAGTTGAAAGCTCAGCCTGTGTTTGAATGTAAAAGAGTAATTGTTTGAGTAAGGTATCTTTTTGGTTTGGATTAAATTTCCATTCGGCAAATTTATTAAAATAGGGTATAGCCAAACCGGGATAGCCTGCCAAAACAGTATATTCACCAACCAATAATATTTTTGAAGGATATAACGAATTCGGAATCATGTTAAAATGGATTTCAACCATTTCAAATTGTAACAAAGATAAGGTAAATAGGCTTTAAGGATTAATATTTCATTAGCTTTGCAGGGTGGAGCAGGAAGTCATCCGGTTAAATGATTACTTAAACCGGGATCCAAAAGCAGAAGAATTAGTCAAGCTTTTAGATCGTAACAGTCAGCAAAAAATTTTTATTGAGGGTCTCTGTGGATCCAGGGATAGCTTTTTAATTTTTTCAAGCTATTTGAAAGCCAAACGGCCAGTCCTGGTGATATGTAATGATAAGGAAGAAGCCGCTTATCTGCTAAATGACCTGGAACAATTCACCCAATCAGAAAGCGTTTATTTTTTTCCAGACTCGTTCAGACGACCAGGACAATATGAAGAATTGGATAGTTTTCAGGTACAACAACGTGTCGAAGCCATTTTTCGATTTGGAAAAAATGATTCTGGAATTATGGTCAGCTATCCTGAAGCCATTTTTGAAAAAATGATATCCAGTGCTGTGATTGAAAAATCGCGCCTTGAGTTTAGTACGGGAAGTAAAATTTATTTAGACGATATTCTTATCCAACTCAATGATTTTGGATTTCATCGAACTGATTTTGTGTATGAACCGGGTCAGTTTTCTGTGCGAGGAGGTATCTTGGATGTATTTTCATACGCGTCAGATTTGCCTTATCGGATTGAATTAAATGACGACATCGTTGAAAGCATTCGTCGGTTTGAAACAGAGACACAGTTGTCTAAACAAAAAATCAGCCGATTTTCTATCATTCCTACCATAGATTCTGAACATCAACAGGATATCCGCGAGAAGCTTTTCGATATTATACCGGAACAATCATTAATTTGGATTAAAGATATTCATGCTTGTTTGGAATCCCTTGAAAAGTGCTTTTTGGCAGCCAGCAGGCAAGCTGATAAAATGAAACACTACGAAGAAGATCGCCTGATCTCATTAGTAAATGATCGTGCTTTTATCAGTAATTCTGATTTTATTGAAGGAATTGAAAAATTCAGTTTAATTTTTTTTGGTGGGAGACCGGATCATATCAATTCATTGATTTCTTTACATGTTAATTGTGAAGCGCAAACGAGTTTTAATAAAAATTTTAATTTATTAATTGAAAATATCGGTAAGCTCAACCAAAAAAATTATAACTGTTTTTTATGTACCAATAGTGCTGCACAAATTGAGCGGTTTTATAATATTTTTGAAGACTTAAAAGCAGACATCCACTATTTTCCGGAAATTAAATCGCTTCGTGAGGGATTCGTAGACCATGATTTAAAAATTGCCTGCTATACAGATCATCAAATCTTTTCACGGTTTCATGGTTACAAGATTAAACAAGGTTATACAAAGGATCAGGCATTGAGCTTGAAGGTGTTGCGTGAATTGCAGGCTGGTGATTTTGTAACCCATTTGGATTATGGCGTTGGTCGATTTGCAGGGTTGGAAAAAATTAATATTAACGGTCAATTGCAAGAAGCAGTGCGATTAATATATCGCAATGATGATATACTATATGTGAGTATTCACTCGCTGCATAAAATTTCAAAATTTGTTGGTCAGGAGGGAACTGAACCTTCTTTGAGTAAATTAGGTTCGGATCAATGGAAATTGCTCAAACAGCGTACGAAGCAAAAAGTAAAGGACATTGCTCAGGAATTGATTAAGTTGTATAGTGTGCGCAAGGCCGCCAAAGGATTTGCTTTTAGACCGGATAATTATTTACAAACGGAATTGGAAGCTTCTTTCATGTATGAGGATACACCAGATCAATATAAGGCAACCATCGATGTAAAAGCAGATATGGAAAAGCCGCATCCAATGGATCGGCTGATTTGTGGTGATGTGGGATTTGGTAAAACAGAAATAGCCGTACGGGCAGCTTTCAAGGCCATTCAAGATGGCAAGCAAGTTGCCATTTTAGTGCCTACAACCATTTTGGCCCTTCAGCATTTTCGAACCTTTTCAGAGCGGTTTAAGGAATTTCCAGTGACGGTTGATTACGTGAGTCGGTTTCGGACAACCAAAGAAAAAACAATCATTACCAAGCATTTGCAAGAAGGGAAAATTGATTTAATAATTGGTACCATCAGTTTGTTAAACTCTAAAGTAAAATTTAAAGACCTTGGTTTATTAATAATAGATGAGGAACAAAAATTTGGAGTGGTTGCTAAAGAGAAACTCAGGCAATTGAAGCACAACGTGGATACCCTCACCTTAACAGCTACACCCATTCCACGGACGTTACAGTTTTCACTCATGGCTGCCCGTGATTTGAGTGTGATTCAAACACCCCCACCTAACCGGCAACCCATCCATACAGAACGAAGAGTTTATAATGATCATCTGATCAAGGAAGCAATACTTCATGAAGTGTACCGAGGAGGACAAGTATTTTTTGTTCATAATAAAGTAAAAAGCCTTGGCGAGGTTGCGGCAATTCTCCATAAATTGTGTCCGTCGGTTGACATTGCTGTAGCACACGGGCAACTTGAGGCGGAGAAACTGGAGAAAATTCTGGTGGATTTTATTGATCATAAATTTGATGTGCTGGTTTGTACTAATATTATTGAAACAGGATTAGATATTCCCAATGTCAATACGATTTTAATAAACAATGCGCACCAGTTTGGATTGAGTGATTTACACCAGTTACGTGGAAGAGTTGGAAGGTCAAACCGAAAAGCCTACTGTTATTTGTTGGCGCCGCCATCGTCTACCTTAACGATGGATGCCCGTAAGCGATTGAAAACAATCGAAGAGTTTTCTGATTTGGGTAGTGGTTTTAATATAGCTATGCGAGATTTGGATATACGCGGCGCCGGCAATTTATTAGGAGGTGAGCAAAGTGGATTTATCTCTGATATCGGTTATGAAACCTATCAACGCATTTTAGAAGAGGCGATTCTTGAATTAAAAGAGAATGAATTTCGGGAATTGTTTGAAGATGAACAAAAGCCAGATAAAACATATATCCGGGATGTTACGATCGATAGCGATATTGAGATGCTCATTCCGGATGCCTATATTACCAGCATCCAGGAGCGATTGAATTTGTATCAGGCTTTAGACAAAATAGAAACTGAAGAAGGTATTCAACAATTTTGCGAGCAATTAAAAGACCGCTTTGGTCCGGTGCCTGAACAAGTAGAGGAATTATTAAATGGATTGAGACTTAGGTGGTTGGCAAAGAAACTTGGAATGGAGCGGGTGATCTTAAAAAAGAAAAAGCTGCAATGTTATTTTATAAGTAATCCGGCTTCTCTTTTTTATGAGACCAGCTTATTTAAAAACATCTTGCAAAAAATTGCAGAACCTGGAAGTGGTTTTACGATAAAACAATCTCAACAGAGTTTAATTTTAATTGCAGAACATGTAAATGGCTTTGTGGAATCCATTAAATTGTTAGAACCCCTTTTGCAAATCACAGAGTAATGTTATAATGTTACAATGTTGCAATTTTTCAATGGCATAATATAAATTAACCAATAACCATTCACCATTCACCATTCACCATTCACCATTAATAATTAACCATTAAATAAAAAGCAGCCCACCTTTCAGCAAGCTGCCTTTTTGCTACACCTTCAAATTTATTTATCTCTGATTGCGGAACAAGTCCGTAGGATTAAATTTTTGCTTCTGAGTTTCCTTTAAATTGGAAGGAGGACTGGATATAAAGTTCTTTCGTTGGATCCGGATTTAAAACCCGGAAGCTGACTGTTTGTTGGTCCACAACCCATTTTACAATCAAGGGTTTACCTTCTTGCAGAGCGATGGGAGCGTCTTCAATCAAATCTCCATTTTCGGTATGAATGATTAGTTGACCGTTGGCATTCAGGCTAATTTCTTTTGCGCTGTCAATTTTCATTTTAATTTCACGGTAATTGAATCCTGGTTGAACGATAAACTCATATTTCAACCTGGTGTCATAATCACTGTACCCTAAATCGATTCCTGGATACATTTCAGTGTAATACAACTTTCTAAAATTGCGCGTTTGACAGTTTGTTGCATCTGTTTTCATTGAAGCGGTTCTGAATTCTTCAGCACCATACAAATCAGCATCCCGATTCATTCCTTCAAAGCTGATTTCCAGTCTTTGATAGGCCACCGGACTTTGAATATGGATCATTTGGTTGCCTGACAGGACTTCCATCGTTTGACGAGGCATGCTTAATTGCATGGAAATTCCATCTTTACGAAACAAATATTTAAGATTATCAGATTGCGCAAGAAAAAGTATTTTCTTATTCAGCTTCCCACTATAGTCTTTAATCTGACATTTATTTTCAGCAAAAGTGAGTTCAGCGCCTTTGGTCATTTCCGGACCATTGAACGGGATACTTGCTGCAGCCGATGTGAAAGCTTGCAGGGTTATCATAACCATAATCAACATACTGACTTTTGACAAATTCATTTTCATATAATTTAATTTAACAGTTTAATATAATTTAGTTGACAATCCCCATCCGGAATGGCATTCCATTCCGCTCAGGTAATGTAAAATTCGTTTTTGTGTTTGGCGGCATCGTAAATCATGCCGACCGGCTTCTCATTTTTCAGGGTTTCAGTACCATAACAAGTTAAAGACTGATACAATAAAGAAACGTTGCAGCCTTGAAATTGTTTTTGGTTTAGCTTATTAAATATTTCTTAAAAGTTAAAAATATATTAATTTAATTTTGAAAAAAGCCATTTTAAGCCCAAATAACAAAATATTATATTGAAAAAATGTCTTTTGCCAAATTACTCATATTGTAGAAATGCGCCCTACTTCTAATAAATATTTTTTGCTTTTCGGCTGGTTTATTCTTCCGAATTGACCTTACTGAAATCACGTGTTTTAATTTCTGCCATTACAGAATCCCCTTTGTAATTTAATTGTGCATGGTCCTTTAGACTCGCTTTGATATACCGTTTAAGATTTAGCTCTGCTTCCGTAAAATCATCCATCTGAGTCTCAATTGCATTTAGATTTAGGTTCGAACCATCCAGTTGACTATGTCCACTTAGCTGAACGTTTCCAAAGGCAGCTTGACCACTTAGAGTTAATTCGCAAAAATCATACATACTCACCCATAAAGTATCTACTGAAAGGTTCATAGTGGCCTCAATATGATCTTCTAATTCCAATTCCAATTTTGAAGCATCCAGCTTATCCACCGTAGTAAATTCCAAAAAGTCTTTCAGATGGATTTTTGACAAGCTTTCTGAATACAAATCGACGACGATTTTACCATTTAACCGGTAATTGGAAAGACTATCAAAATAAATTTTAACATGCTCACCGGTTTGTTTTAATTGAACGATATTTTTTAGATTTTCTTCAATCCGAATGGTAGCTTTTGGAGCTCCTTTATGCCAGTTTACGGTAAGGTGATTTCCAATTTCAATGCTATTAAAAGCTTGCACGGGCAGGTCCAGGTTGATCCAGTTTTGATTTCCTTTATAAATATCTTTACTATATTCAGCATTTAATTGTTGGATTTTAAACATGGTGATAAAAGATAACACGATGCCGAGTGCAAAGAGAGCTAATAATAATTTAGTACTTAGTTTCATGATTGCGATTGATTTTTCCAGTTCTGATAATAATTTTTTAATTCGTCCCATTGAATTCCAAGTTGATCCATATTCTTAAAGAGTTCCGGTAAAAACTCTTCAGCAAACTGATCTTTTCGATATTGAACGGATTTTTGTTTGGCTCCTAAGGCGACAAAGAATCCAATTCCTCTGCGGTTTTCCAGAATTCCCTGATCTTGGAGCATGGTGTACGTGCGCATAACGGTATTTGGATTCACCTGAATACTGGTGGCGTAATCCCGGACAGATGGAATGCGTTCTCCTTCTTGCCACTCTTTGTTGATAATATTTTCTTGAACAGACATACCAATTTGTTCGAAGATCGATAATGATTTTTTGAATTCCATATTAAACCTCCTTTTCTTTTATTTTTAAATAAGTCATAAACCAAAAGAAAGGCGCAGCAAGATATTGTAGAAAAAATTTAGCAAATTTGATAATCCAGAAATCTTCCAGCATAAGGTCGATGGGTGCATTGTTGACACTGTAGTTGACCTGAGTCGTTCCATGTAATTCAGCACGTAATTCCGGGAAGAGGGCATAAGCAAACAAGAATACGATGACGATATACGTCA
>CAYMGR010000045.1:0-12552 GCA_964389985.1 uncultured Saprospiraceae bacterium | reverse complement strand
TTATGGAAAGCTAATTGCGAAGAGAAATTAATTTCTCACCAAGATGTAAAGACGCCAAGAAGTGCAATCTATTGAATAAAATCTAGCCTCTTTTAGAACTTTTTATAATTTAATGGGAAGAACCTATTACAAAGAGCAACCCCACGGCTCTCAAATTCAGCTACCTGGTCGTTTATATATTTTGGGTGGTTTGAAGTTGATAAATAAATATATTTAAAATAAGCATGATTTTCTTTGTAATTATTATTATATTTGAAAAGCAATTTAATAACCAATGGTAATATTTTGTGAAGTGAAAATTTCTAATTTATTTATTTTATTCTGTTATTGAGCTATGAGAACATATTATTCAATTTTAGTATTTTCATTAATTATTGCAACAAGTGTGCAATCTGTTTTTGGACAAATTTGGGAAAAGTTGCCTGGTCCGACAGGAGCTTCAGTATATACGGCCATTATCACACGGGATAAAGGGGAGCTCTTTTGTTTGTCGGCTTCAGGCAAAATGTTTTACTCGATAGATAAAGGTAAATCCTGGGAAAATGGTTCAAATGGATTAGAATCAATAAGCCCACAATATGATTCAAAACTCAAAGAATCTCCCATAGGGGATGTTTTTTTCTGTGATCAAAGTGTTATTTACAAATGGGAGCCTCTAACTAAACAGTGGTACAGAATTTTATCTTCAATGGAGGTGATAGAAGATTATAGTTTTTCACCTGATGGCCAAACAATTTATTATGGTGGTTCTGGAAATTTTAACTTGTTTAATTTGGTTTCTGGTAAAGCAAGCCGTCAATCTTGGTTTACTCATTCTGTTGAATTTCTTTGTTTGGGAAATAATCAAAATTTTGTTCGTAAAACATTAGGTGCATCCGGTGAGATTTGGAAATTTGATGACAACGGATCAAATCTGAGAAAAATTTCTAATTCATCAAGTAGTAGAAATCTATTATACCATGAAGCTTCAAGTACTTTATTTGATTATGATTACTACATTTATGTATCCACAGATTTTGGAGCAAGTTGGACCCAACGTATTTTGCCTTCGGGGGTGAATTTTAATAAATTGATCCAGCTTAAAAATGGAACCTTAATTGGAATTGGTGAAGCTAACTATCGTTCTATTGATGGAGGAATCCATTGGACAAAAGATACGGATTCCAATTTTGAATTGTTGAAAAATGCGTATCACAAAACCAGCTTTTCAAATTCGAATGAGGATGACATCGTAATTGATTTAGGCAACTATGCATGTTTTTGGAGTTCCCAAGGTCAATTAAATACAATAGACTTACCTGCAGTGGAACCCAATATTAACAGAATACTTCAAGTTGGAAAAAATCACCTTTTATGCCACAGTGACAACAACTTCCAGATCTCATCAGATGGAGGGCTTGAATGGAAAAAATTAGGAATAAACAATTACAGAGAATTGTTTTTATGGGAGGATGGAACCTTAATGTATGCAAGTGTAGGAAATATGTATTTTAGCACAGATAATTTCAAAACTACTTTCGAAAAAACTTTACCAGATAAGTTGTCATTAAATCTTTTAAAAAATAATCAAGGTCATCTTATATATTTAAGTGCAGCCAACACTTTTATTTCTTATGATAAAGGGGATAGTTGGAATATCATAGGTAGGCCGGTTGATTTTCCATTGATCAGTGACTTGAAATTATCTAGACAAAATATACTATATGGATTGAACGTTTCCGATACTATTTATTATTCTTTTGATTATGGCCTTTCATGGAATAAGTTCTTTGCTGAAGGTGTAAATTGGATTGATGAAATTACATTAACTAGAAACAATGTTTTTTGGTGGTTTTCTTTCGATGGAAACACAGACTATCATTGGATGTATACAACTGACTTTGGTGCAACTTCCCATAAGTTTGAAATTAACAACGATGAACGATTACTTTATATTGATGAATTTGAAACTATTTATACAAAAGCAGGTGAGCTCCCTAATTTTTACTTGCATTTAACTAATGTACTTTCTAATGAAATTCGCGAAATCAGCTTAAGTGATGTTTCTCGTGAAAATAATGACAACATAAGATTATACAGGGGTGATAACGACACTTTGTATGCAATCATTAACAATGCTCCATTGTATAAATATAAAGAAAGCATGAGTAGTGGGAGTGGACAATTCAGGGGTACTGTTTTCATAGATGAAAATTTAAACTGTATACGGGATACCTCAGAATATCAGGCCAGGAACTTCCAACTCGTACTCAAAGGAAATAACCGTTCAGTCACCATCCCGGTTTCTCCATCAGGAACATTTAAATCCTATATTTCGCCGGGCAATTATAATATTCAACTTAACTGCCAATCTCTAATATGGACTCCCTGCAATTTTCCTCAGCAAGTAAACATATTAAGCAATCAAATCACAGAGCATAAGGATTTATTGGTCCAGGCAAGGGAACAATGTGCCGATTTGTTTTCAAGTATGGTATTAGGGGTACTTAGAAGATGTTTTGACGACAATACTGCGAATTTTAAAATACGAAATGAAGGTTCCGCATCTGCTTTTAATACAAAAGTCACAATTACATTCGATGATTTTATTGAAAACATTCAATCTTCTATTCCTCCTAGTTCAATACAAGGCAAGGATTGGGTCTTTATCATACCGGAATTAAAATCTGGGAAATCGGTTCATATCATATTTAATTTTAAGGTCTCTTGTAGTGCAAATTTGGGACAGGAACATTGCATTCGGTATTGGATCGACAATCCACAAGAATGTATGGGTTTACTTCCAATCAAAGATAGTATGTTGATCTGTGAAGAAAATATAGGATCCTTTGATCCCAACGATAAAACAGCATTTGTTGGTGGCAGATCCACAGATTCTTTTCAAGCTAATGACAGTGTGTTTCACTATCTTATTCGGTTTCAAAACACGGGAACCGATACTGCTTTTACAGTACGAATTGAGGATAAACTTGATTATGCACTTGATTGGTCAAGCTTTCTTCCAGTTGATGGCAGTCATTCATATAGCTATAGTCTAGATGAAAATGGAAACTTGGAGATCCTGTTCAAAGATATTATGCTACCTGACAGTAATCTCTCAGAGCAGCATTCTCACGGATATTTTTTGTACAGCATTAGACCTAAAAAAGGATTGCACCTCGGCTCATTAATTCACAATACTGCAGGAATTTATTTTGATTATAATGAACCGGTATTGACCCAAACAGCGATCCTGCGTTTAAAGCAAATTACAAATCTAATAGACCATGAATCCAGCATAGAACCAACCTTGATTGCGATTCCCAATCCATCAAGGCAATGTACTGAAATATCTATTCCTCAGGAATGGATATTTCGCAAGATCGAAGGATCATTAATTTCAGCAGATGGCAGAACTGTTCAAAGGTTAATAGTGGCAAACAGGAATATCAAAATCGAAAAAAATGACTTACCTGCTGGGATCTATTATTTGCAATTGCAAGATGATACAGGAAACAGGGCAAATGCTAAAATTGTATTTGAATAGCAAAAAACTAATAAAAATAGAAGATGGAGCCAGTGAAATTGGCTTAATAGCCTCCCTTCTAGGCTAGATAACCAAGTCTATTAACTTGGCTTTACAGGTAATTAACTTTTCAATTTTAGCAAAATTTTAGCTGTTTTTCAAGCAGTTATAAAATAATTATTGAAAATAATTGGACATTTATACCTAAAAATTCAAAGAAGGACTTACATTTGTGCCCGCTTTGAAAAAAGCTAAAATCATTTAAATTATATCAAGTGAATACAAGGAGTTATGAAACAAAGCACAGACGGCCCGAAGATGTCGTCCGGAAGTGGTTTGTTATTGATGCGGAAGCTCTGGTAGTAGGGCGTCTGTCTTCTCAAATTGCCTCTATTCTTAGGGGAAAGCACCGGGTGGATTATACGCCTCACGTAGATTGCGGGGATTGTGTGATCGTTGTCAATGCAGCCAAAGTGCGTTTTACCGGGAAGAAACTGGACGATAAGGTGTATCTGACCTATAGTGGATATCCGGGAGGTCAAAAAAGCATCACACCCCGTGAGATGCTCCAAAAACATCCTACACGTGTGATCGAAACGGCTGTACGCAAAATGCTTCCAAAAAATAAATTGGGAGATGCCATGTTTAAAAAATTATTTGTTTACGAAGGTCCGGAGCATTATCATGCTGCTCAAAAACCTGAACCATTTACAATTTAAGCAATATGGAAATGATTAATGCCATTGGTAGACGTAAAGCAGCTGTTGCGCGCGTTTATCTAAAAAAAGGAACGACCAATGAAGTTGAAATTAATGGTCGTCCGCTCAATGAGTATTTTCCAATTAAGGATATTGCTCAAAAAGTAATGGACCCGATTCAAACGATTGGTTCCGAACAAAGCTATTCAATTAAAGCAGTGGTCGACGGCGGTGGACTTAAAGGACAGGCAGAAGCGATTCGCATGGCTATATCCCGGGCACTTTGTAAAATTGATATGGAGTTCAGACCAGCTTTAAAAGAAAAGAAATTCTTAACCCGTGATGCACGTGAAGTAGAACGAAAAAAATTCGGTTTACGCAAAGCGCGCAAGAGCACACAGTTCAGTAAACGTTAATTTCTTAATTATTCAGTACAGAGAAAAATGGAAAAACCTAGTTATAATCAACTTCTTGAAGCCAATGTGCATTTTGGTCACCTCCGTAAAAAATGGAATCCAAAAATGCGTCAGTATATTTTTAAAGAACACAAAGGCGTTCATTTAATCGACCTAAACAGAACCTCTGAGTGTTTGGAAAAAGCAGGTCAGGCACTCAAGCAAATTGCAAAATCCGGCAAGAAAATTATGTTTGTTGCTACTAAAAAACAAGCAAGAGATATCGTATCGGAAGCAGCAAAAAGTGTCAATATGCCTTTTGTTACAGAAAGATGGTTGGGTGGAATGATGACCAATTTTACGACCATCCGTCGTTCGGTAAAGAAAATGCTTAATATCGAGCGGATGCTTGCCGATGGAAATGTTACGACGATCACTAAAAAAGAACGTCTGACTTTAAGCCGCGAACGGGAGAAAATGGAACGGGTTTTAGGAGGAGTTGCCAATTTAAATCGATTGCCTTCAGCCGTTTTTATTGTAGATATTTTGAATGAACATTTGGCTGTTGACGAAGCAGACCGTTTAGGAATCCGCACCTTTGCTATGGTGGATACCAATAGTGATCCCAATCTGGTAGATTTTCCAATTCCGGCAAATGATGATTCCTCTAAATCTATTGAAATCATTACCCGATATATGGTAGCTGCAATTAAAGAAGGTTTGGATGAGCGTAACGCAGAAGTTAAAGAAGAAACGAATTAATAAATCGCAAGAAAAAAAATAGGATTATGAGTTTTACGCTATCCGCAGCAGATGTTAAAAATTTAAGAGATACCACAGGAGCTGGTATGATGGATTGCAAAGCAGCACTCACTGAAGCAGAAGGTGATTTTGAAAAAGCAATTGAAATCCTTCGGAAGAAAGGACAGAAATTATCAATCAAACGCGCCGATCGGGAAGCGAAGGAAGGCGTTGTAATTGCAAAAGTCAATCAAGACAAAACAAAAGGGATCATCGTTAAATTAAGTAGTGAAACGGATTTCGTTTCTAAAAATGAAGATTTCATAAATACTACCAAGAAAATTGCGGATATCGCTTTGGCAAGTTTTCCTGCTACTTTGGAAGAATTGTTGAACCTAACATTTGAAGGTGCAACCAGCATCGGAGAAAAAGTTACGGATATGGTAGCTGCCATTGGTGAAAAAATTGAATTGTCAAATTACGAACGATTAGAAGCTGCTCAGGTTGAATGTTATATTCACATGGGAAATAAAGCGGGTGTGCTGGTTGGTTTGAGTAAAAGTGACCCTGCTTTAACAGATGCAGGAAAAGACGTCGCCATGCAAATCGCTGCAATGAAACCGATAGCATTGGATAAATCAGATGTCAATCCAAGTGTGATTGAAAAAGAAATTGAAATTGGAAAAGAACAGGCACGAATGGAAGGAAAACCTGAAGCAATGCTTGAAAAAATAGCAATGGGTAAACTTGAAAAATTCTATAAAGAAAGTACCCTGCTCCACCAACAATTTGTAAAAGATGGTTCGCATACGATAGCCTCGTATTTAAAATCCATCGATAAAGATTTGACGGTAACCGGATTTAAACACATCAAATTAGGATAAAAAAAAAGCGAATGAGTTTTCATTCGCTTTTTTTTTGTCCGTCATTCAGCTGCAAAGGCCCGAATGAATCTTATAAGTATTTTCTATATTTACTCAAACATTGACCCATGCCAAAATATAAACGAATCCTTTTAAAATTAAGCGGAGAAGCCCTGATGGGTGATCAAGCCTATGGCATTGAGCCCCAAATGTTGAAGTATTATGCCAGCCAGATCAAAATGGCCGTTAGCCATAAAATTGAGTTGGCTGTAGTCATTGGTGGAGGTAATATTTTTAGAGGAATGGACGGTGAAGGATCCGGAATCGAACGGGTACAAGGGGACTATATGGGGATGCTTGCAACCTGCATCAATGGGATGGCCCTGCAATCTGCCCTCGAATTGCAAGGTGTCTATACCCGCTTGATTACAGCGATTGAAATGCGGCAAATAGCAGAACCCTACATCCGCCGCCGGGCCGTGCGCCATCTGGAAAAAGGACGGGTCATCATCTTTGCAGCAGGTACCGGAAACCCCTATTTTACAACAGATTCTGCAGCAGCACTGCGCGCTAGTGAACTCAATGTGGACGTGATCCTAAAAGGAACTCGCGTTGACGGTATCTATGATAAAGACCCCATGAAACATAAAGACGCCATCAAATTTGAACACCTGGGTTTTGACGAAGCCATCCGTCGCGGACTACAGGTAATGGATATGACGGCCTTTACCATGTGTAAGGAAAATCACATGCCCATCGTGGTTTTTGATATCAACCAGGAAACCAATTTCGAGCGGATCCTTCTGGGTGAACATGTCGGGACTCTGGTCAGCTAATCTGGTCCGTGATAGCTCGAGTTTATACTAAAGATAAATCTTAGGATTAATTATCTGCAATTTAACAGATAATTTATATATATCAGTATTTTTACAGATATTTTGAAATATCTGAAATTTATCAGATATTTGTCCAAATTAACAAAATGTGGGCCGTTATTACCGGAGATGTTGTTCAATCCAGACTGGAATCTAGCCCTATCTGGCAAAACCGTTTGAAGGACATATTATCGCAATATGGTCAGGAAACTAAAGATTGGGAAATCTACCGGGGGGATAGTTTCCAATTGTGTTTGACCGCTGATCGGGCTGTTTTGGCTGCCTTGCATTTGAAAGCAGGATTCAAACGTTTTGAACAACTGGACCTGAGAATGGGCATTGGCCTGGGATCCCTGGACTATCCTACTGAAAAAGTAACCCATTCGACAGGCACAGCCTTCACCCATTCAGGGATTTGCTTTGATCAACTTAAAAACCAGAATGTAGCCATTCGCTCCAACAATCAGAATCTCGATCTAATTTTAAATGTCATGTTTAGCTTAGCTTTATTGACGATGAATTCCTGGACACAGACGGTGGCAGGTGTGGTTCAGGCCAGTTTAGAACATCCGGATTGGAATCAAAATGAACTGGCTCAACTTTTGAATAAATCACAAAGTGGTATCAGTGAAGCTTTAAAAAGAGCTGCTTTTGACGAAATCATGCAAATGGAACAGGTTTACAAAAAATTAATAGCTGAATATGAACCTACTCTTACTTAAACTGATTTTGGCCCATCTGTTAGGAGATTTTGTGTTTCAAACACAAGGGATGGTCCGTTCCAAATCAGAAAAAAAAATAAAATCTCCGCTTTTGTATGTGCATATTTTAATTCATGCTATCTGTTTATTGTTTGCATTGGCATTTAATCCGAGCTATTTTATTGGAATCGCCCTGTTGCTTTGCAGTCATTTTTTAATCGATGTTTCAAAATTATACTTGCAAAACAAGTTTCCCGACAAGTATTTGTTTACAATTGATCAAATCCTGCATCTATGCATGATAGCTTGTTTTGTAGCCTGGTTTGAAACAATTTCATGGAATTTTGGTGAGCTGCTGCAACCACATTATTTGTTGATGGCCATCTTTGTCATTTTGGTAAGCTATGTTTCAGCCATTTTGATTAAAGTTTTAATGAAATCCTGGAATCTTGAAGCGGATACGACAGATGAAAGTCTGAAAGATGCAGGAAAATATATAGGAATATTAGAACGCTTGTTGATTTTCACATTTATTCTGCTTCAACAATGGCCGGGCGTGGGTTGGCTGCTTGCCGCAAAATCCATCTTTCGGTTTGGCGACCTCACCCGTGCCAAAGACCGGGGCCTGACGGAATACATTCTCATTGGTAGTTTGTTGAGTTTTGGATTGGCAATTGGCATGGCCCTTCTCTATCAATATTTTGCAAATCGTTTTTAAATCAATCTCCTGATTTATAATTTTCATCTCCTATAAAATAGGTTTTTTCAAAAATGAAACGGCTTCCTAATTAAAAATTGCTAATTGATTTCAAATAGGCAAACAATCCTTTATATATAAACAATTTATCATGTATTAAATCGTAGCTTTGCGGCGGCATGATTTATTCTATTTCTGGCAAACTAATCCTTAAAAATCCAGCATTCATTGTTTTGGAAAATCAGGGTATTGCTTACCAGATTTTTATCAGTTTACATACTTACGGGCAATTAGAAAAACTACAGGATGTAAGGATTCTGACCCAACAAATCATTAAGGAAGATGGTCATTTATTGTATGGATTTATGACTGAAGAAGAGCGCCAGTTATTTATCCATCTGATTTCCGTAAACGGAGTGGGCCCCAATACCGCCCGTTTGATTTTATCTTCTATGGAACCAGCCCAAATAAAATCTGCTATTAGTCTAAAAGACGATGCTTTTTTTCGAAAAATTAAAGGGGTCGGCCCCAAAACGGCCCAACGAATTATCATTGATTTATATGATAAAATAGGAAAGGACCTGAATGTGGGTTCTTTAAATCCGGTCACTCCGGGAAATGCGGTGAAATCTGAGGCCATTTCAGCTCTTTTGGCCTTGGGTTTTAACCGAAATGCTATTGATCAGGCCTTTAAACTCTTACCAGAATCTTCACAACCAGATGTGGCGGTTGAGGTCTTAATTAAATTGGCTCTAAAAAAATTAGCCTGAAGTATTGTAAAACATACCTTTGCGCCAATTTCTTCGTTATAGACTGGCGGTTTTCTTCAAATTACCTGAAATTACTTATGCTTTTTGGTGAACGTACTTCGTTTTTACTGTTTTTCCTGATTATTCTGCATGTCCGGCTATCGGCAGGTGCTTATTCAGTCCCTAACTGGGATGAACCTATTAGCCAAATCCAGGCAGATACGGTCCCATTAAAGGATCGTCCGGGAAACTTTGTGCAAAATCCTAAGGATAATCCTTTTGATTTGCGTGATCCCAAGGTCATCGACCAAAAAATTGAATACGATCCGGAAACCGGGGACTATAAAGTCACCGAAAAAATTGGGGACGAACACTATCGGCCATCTTCCAATTTGAGTTTCACTGAATTTCTCAATTTTAAAGCACGACAGCAAGACCGGGAATACCTCAAAAATCTGGCAGGAATTAGCACCACAAAAAGAACGACCGAAGCGGCCATCGACCCAATGAGTAAATTGGATTTGAAGAAAAATCTGGCAGACAAATTATTTGGTGGATTTGGGATTGATATTAAGCCACAAGGTTCCATTGGTTTTACCTTAGGTGCGAATTATTCTTTTACCGATAATCCACAAATTCCCGAGCGACAAAAACGACAATTGACACCCGATTTTGATATGGACATCCGCATGGATGTAACCGGTAATATCGGAGATAAATTAAAACTGAATACCAACTACGATACGAAAGCGGCTTTCGATTTTGAAAATAAATTAAAACTGGCTTACGACTCGGAAAAATTTTCAGAAGACGATATTATAAAAAAGATAGAAGCAGGAAATGTTAGTCTCCCTCTTCGTACAAATTTGATACAGGGTAGTCAAAATCTTTTTGGATTTAAAACAGATTGGCAGTTTGGTTATTTGCGTTTGACGGGTTTGGTTTCTCAACAAAAATCGAAGCAGGAAAACATCCAAACCAAAGGGGGTGGCGTCGTCCAGGAATATGAAGTCCGTCCGGATCAATACGATGAAAACCGACATTTCTTTTTAAGTCATTATAACCGGAATAATTACGAAGTTTCTTTAGCTAACTTACCGGAAATCAACAGCCAGTTTAAAATTAAAAACATCGAGGTTTGGCTGACAGAAGATGCACAAAATAGTCGCGAAACCGAATTGCGGGACATTGTTGCCTTAAATGATTTGGGTGTTTCAGAATTAGAATTGTTTGATATGGATCCGGGACAAGCTCCTTCCTATCTTCCGGGTCGCGCTGTTTCTAAAGATAAAGGAGGTGCATTTGTGCCTTCCAATACATCCAATACTTTATTAGACCGGATCTTATCCAATGATGAGGCTCGTGATTTAAATAAGGTGGTGCGGTATCTTTCTGATCCGGCGGGATTGAATTTAAAACAAGGTCGCGACTTTGAAAAAGTTAGAGCCAAGCGTTTAAGTCCGAATGAGTATAGTTATAATCCCGAATTAGGTTTTATTTCTTTGCGCGCCAGACCAAGACCGAATCAGGTGCTTGCAGTATCCTATCAGTATTTACAAAACGGACGTGAAATAGATCCGCGTTCAGGTGCCGTGTATAAAGTGGGTGAAATGAGCTCAGATGTAAAATCTGATTCCCTGAGTTACAAAGTCATCTTTGTAAAAATGCTGAAATCATCCGCCCAACGTACAGATCTTCCTTCGTATAAATTAATGATGAAAAACGTCTATCCAACCGGCGGATTTAATCTGAATCAGGAAGATTTTACAATGGATATCTATTATGAAGATCAGGATGGAATTTCAAAACGATACATCCAGGAAGTAGAAGGATATCCATTATTGAATTTGTTTAATATGGATTTTTTAAATAAAACCAATGACCCACAACCGGATGGAGTTTTTGATTTTATCAGCGGACAAACCGTAATTCCTGCCAGTGGTGCGGTGATCTTTCCGGTGCTGGAACCATTCGGTTCTTCTCTGAAGAAATTACTGGGAAAAGTTATTAAAAATGATCCGGTACTATTAGATCAGGTTTATAATAAATACAAGTATTCAGAACTCTATGATACTTCCATTACTGCAGCAAGACGAGAATTAAAATCCAATCAATTTTTAATAAAAGGAACTTATAAAAGTGGAAAATCAAATGAGATTCCATTAAACACCTTCAACCTGGATCCAAATGCGCGTGTCATTGTTAGTGCCGGTTCCTTGACTTTAAATGAAGGATCAGATTATATTGTTGATCGCAATTTGGGAAAGGTTACAATTCTAAATGAAGCATTATTGCAATCAGGAGTGCCGATCAATGTTAAATTTGAAGACAACGCTTTATTTAGTTTTCAAACAAAAACCATGATTGGTCTGAGAGCTGAATATTCTAAACGAAAAGATCTTTCGTTTGGAGCAACCTATATGCATTTATTTGAAAAACCCTTTACCGAAAAAGTAAATATCGGAGAGGATCCTATCAATAACCGAATTGTCGGATTGGATTTTAATGTAAAGCAAAAAGCACCTTGGTTGACGCGTGCACTAGATAAGCTACCATTTTATTCTACAAAGGAAGCTTCTTCATGGACAGCACAAGCAGAGGGTGCTGCATTGATTCCGGGCCATTCGAAGGCTATCGATCAGCAAGGAAGTGAAGGAGGCGTAGTCTATATCGATGACTTTGAAGGTAGTTCATCAGGTATTGGATTAGGATATAATGTTTCACAATGGATCATGGCGAGTGCTCCGCAAGGACTTAGCGATCCTTCTTTTTTTGGATCGGGAATTTATGATAACATAATTAGTAATGCCAATCGCGCCTTGTTGAGTTGGTACCGGATTGATGATTATGCGCGGGTGGATAGCCGGAATATTTCGAATTCCTATTCCAGATTGGTGGATGAAACAGAAATCTTTCCAACCAAACAAAGACCACTTGGATTTAGTACCGAGTTGACTTTCGACATGACCTATTATCCAAATGAAAAAGGTCCATATAATTTTGATGTTGCAGGAGGTATTACTGCTGTTGATCCGCAGCAAGGAACGTTTAGTACAGCAGGTATAGATCCGGATAATAAATTATTAATGCCTGAAACTCGTTGGGGTGGGTTAATGACTCGATTAAATACCAACGATTTTGAAGCCAACAACGTAGAATATATTGACTTCTGGATGTTGAATCCATTTTTGGAAAAAGCAGATCCTGCAGAACCGATCACCGGGAATGGACGGATTTATTTGCAATTAGGAAATTTTTCTGAAGACATTCTGAAAGATGGCAAACAACAATTTGAACATGGTCTTCCAACGAGTTCACTGAAACTGCC
>CAYMGR010000044.1:0-12741 GCA_964389985.1 uncultured Saprospiraceae bacterium | reverse complement strand
TGGATCCCGACAAAAGAAGATACGCTGTTAAAACGGAGGCTATTTGCCATTTTATAGATTTGGATAAATGGCAATCAAATTCCAGACAGCTTCCGGATCAGGATTTTTTAAAGGCCCTATTGCAGCAATCAGATTTTTATTTGATCCGAATGAATGAAAAGCATCAATTATTTGATTCTTTAAATAAGGCTTACGGTACGGGTGATAGCTTGATGTTCAATTCAGCATTTATTGATTCAAGCAGAGGATTAAAATTAGAGGATCTGGTGAAGGCCCTTCATTACAGGGAATTCAACTATTATACAGAGCAGGATTGGGTTTTTCCTGCATATTATTTTCAATCCTTGATTCCTTTTTTGAAGGATGATGACCGGATTCAAATTGTAGAGCATTTTTCAGAACATGGGATTTTGCCTTATAATCTGGAACGTTGCTATAATCAATTAGTGACTGCATTTAAAAACCGGGATGCTGCCAGGATATTAAGACGCTCAGCTGAACTCGGGCACTATCTTGGTGATGCTCACGTCCCTTTGCATACCACAATGAATTATAATGGTCAACTGACCAACCAGCATGGAATACATGCATTTTGGGAGAGCCGGATTCCGGAATTATTTGCTTTGAAGGAATTTGACTTTTTAGTTGGCAGAGCAGAGTTTATTCCCAATATTAGAAATAAAATTTGGGAGATTATTTTAGACAGTCATTCAGGAGTTGACAAAGTCCTTGGCATGGAAAAGCAGATCAATTTAGAAACTCCGGACGATCAAAAATTTTGTTATGATAAACGAATGGACATCATTATTAAAACGCAGTGTGAATCCTATGCCAGAAACTATATGAATGCTTTAGAAAATCAAGTTGAACAACAAATGAGAAAAAGTATTCTCAACTTAGGTAGCTTTTGGTTGACTGCCTGGATTGAAGCGGGACAACCCGATTTGAATCAATTAATAAAGAAAGAATTAGATGTTTCCACAGTTGAACAGGATAGTATGTGGTTTCTTAAAATTCCAAAACCGGACAGAGATCATGAATGAATCATGGTTTTAATCCTTCCCATTGATAAATAAATAAACATAGGCAGCTAAAACGGCTCCAATAAACTCACCAACAATGTAAATCCAGAGATTATTAAATCCGGAAATGAGGCTAATTCCAAAACTAAATGCAATAGCAGGATTAAAGGCTCCTCCGGAAATGCTTCCAAATGAATAAACGATTGCAGTATAGCAGACTCCAATTGCTAAACCGTAAAATGAATTTCCTTCTGTATCCTTTGAGCTCGCTACATTTAAAACCACCCAACAAAGAGCAAAGCTACCCAGCGCCTCAGACAGGATGGCCTGAATCGGATGGAGTGATAAATCCATCCCATTTCCCATTTTGTTTACTAAAAAACTACTTACTAACAAGGAAGCAATACTGGCGGCTAAAAATTGCGAAAAAATGTAAGTAGGTACATCTGCAGCTGAACATTTACCTCTTAAAAAAACAGCAAGAGTTATTATAGGATTATAGTGACCTCCCGATATATGTCCCCCTGCAAATACCATTGCACATAGTATGAATCCTGAGGCTAAAGCGGTGAAATTGGCTAAGCCATTCAGCATGCACAAATGAATTGTAGTTACCAAAAAGAACGTTCCGATAAATTCAGCGAGGAGTTTTTTTATTTTCATATACTTTTGTTCAAAATCCAGTATAAATGTATTCTAATTTGAGCAAGTGCCAAAGGGATGGATAGTTTAAGACACGAAAAATTCATGGCCTATTGTTTTTACCTTGCTCGGCTAGGAAGTGGGGCGGTTTCTCCAAACCCTAAGGTGGGAGCCATTTTGGTTTATCAGGATCGAATCATAGGAGAAGGATATCATCAAAAATTTGGCCAGGCACATGCGGAGGTAAATGCTGTAGAATCTGTCAAGCCTGAAGACAGGTCTCTGATTTCACATTCAAGTTTATATGTGAGTTTAGAACCCTGCAATCATTTCGGTAAAACAGGACCTTGCACGGAGTTCATTCTAAAGCATAAGATTCCGGAAGTCATTTTTGGAACGATGGATCCAAATCCGGTGATGAGTGGAAAAAGCATTGAATGGCTCAAAGCCAAAGGTCTTCATGTGATCGGGCCCATTTTGGAACACAAGGCACAGATTCTCATTCAGGAATATACTTGTATGATACGGGAACATAGGCCCTATGTGATTTTAAAATTTGCACAGTCAGCAGATTTTTTTATTGCTAAACACAATCAAACTACAAAAATTAGCACGTTTGCGGCGGATATGCTGGTGCACCGTTGGAGAACGGAAGCAGATGCAATCATTGTTGGAAAAAATACAGTAAATATGGATAACCCCAAATTGACCAGTAGGCTTTGGAGCGGAAAAAATCCTGTCCGAATCTTGTTGGGAAATTGGGATAGGGATGTAAAAGTCAAATTAAATGCCTTCAACAATGAAGCTACAAGCTATACTTTATCCGATTTAGGATTGGAATCCGGATATAGCATCCAACAATTATTGGCCAGATTGTTTGAGCTGAAATTGGGTATAGCGCTTGTGGAAGGGGGAGCGAAAACCATACAATCATTTTACAATTCAGGTTTATGGGATGAAGCCAGAATTATAACTAATACGGAACTTAAATTGCAGGAGGGCCTGAAGGCGCCCTCAATTCAAGGACATCTATTAAATACCAATACATTAGATAAAAACACTATATATTATATCGCGAAAAACAAGCCTTATTAGTTAAAGTTGTTTTAAAGTGCTTTGTTTTCAAACCTCTTCCCTTGTTAAATTAGTTAGTTAATCGTTATTTTGTTGTCTAATTGATACTAAAATTTGTCCGAATGAATCGTAATTTTTGTCATGTAAGCCTTTTGGGAATTCTCACCACGATGTTGTTGTTTGGTGCCTGCGGCCCTGCCCAGTCTCAGGAAAAGATAAATTGGGTAAATTGGGACGAAGCTCAGGCTTTAATGAAGAAAAATAAGCGTAAAGTATTAGTAGATGTATATACGGATTGGTGTGGTTGGTGTAAGCGGATGGATGCATCCACGTTTCAAGACCCCCGCATTGTAAAATATGTCAACAAATATTACTACGCAGTTAAATTTAATGCCGAACAAAAAGAAGATATTAATTTTAAATCTAAAGTGTTCAAATACATGGCTCGTGGAAATCGTGGAGTTCATGAATTAGCAATAGAAATTACAAACGGACAATTATCCTATCCAACATTTGTTTTTATGGATGAAGAATTTAAAACCATCCAACCTTTACCAGGATATCAGGATGCAGATACATTTGAAATCATTACAAATTATTTTGGAGGGAATCATTATAAAACTACTCCCTACCAATCATTTCAAGAAACGTTTAAAGCGCCCACTCCGGTAAAAGGAAAATAATTAAATCGCTTCCTGGATGATACAACACTCAAACAGGAAAATACTCAAAACCAGCTTTTCGTTTTTCTGGTTGTTGTTTTAATTCCAAACATACCTAGCAAACCTCGTGTGAGTTCACGGGCCACTGTTCTTCCGACTTGTCTGGTTACGCTGCTATTGATCACTTTTTGAAATACACTTTTTCCAAGTGGTTTTGCCTTTTCAATAGTCCGCTCATTGGGTAGTTCTTCTGCTTCTTCAAATTTCTTTTGTAAAATTTCTGCAGCGCTTTCCCGATTGATCGATTCATTGTAATATGCAGCAATTTCGGATTCTTTAAGCAATTGGTGAATTTCTGTATCGGTTAAGATATCCATCCTGGATTCAGGCGCGCGCATCAATACCTGAACTAATGGAGTTGGAATACCTTTTTCATTGAGGCCTGTGATAAAGGCTTCACCAATTCCTAATTCAGTAATCAGTTGAGGTACATCATAAAATTCCGTTTCAGGATAATTTTCTGCGGCCATTTTTATTGCTTTTCGATCTTTAGCTGTAAAAGCTCGTAGGGCATGTTGAATTTTTAATCCTAATTGGGCCAAAATGCTTTCGGGAATATCAATAGGATTTTGAGTAATGAATATAATGCCGATGCCTTTTGAACGGATTAATTTAATGACGGTTTCCATTTGATTCATGAGGGCATCATTGGCTTCTTCAAAAAGTAAATGGGCTTCATCGATAAAAAACATGAGTTTTGGCTTTTCCAAATCGCCAACTTCAGGAAACTTTGAATACACCTCAGCCAGAATTTGGAGCATAAAGCTGCTGAAAAATTTGGTTTTGTCCTGGATATCTGTAGCTCTTAATATGTTTATCACACCATGTCCATCTTTGTTTTTGCGAATTAAATCTTCCACTTCAAAACTGCGTTCTCCAAAAAATAGTTCGGCACCCTGTTGCTCCAGTTCAATAATTTTTCTGAGGATGGTTCCACTTGAAACGGAAGAAAATGCGCCAAATTCCTTTTCAATTAAATCCTTGCCTTCGTCACTTATAAATTGAATGACTTTTTTTAAATCTTCTAAATCCAAAAGAAGCAAACCATTGTCATCACAGAATTTGAAAATCATAGACAATACACCTTCCTGTGTATCGTTCAACCCTAATATTTTAGAAAAAAGAACCGGGCCAAATTCTGAAACTGTAGCACGAAGATGCACGCCTTCTTGTTGAGAAATACTCAATAGTTCTACTGCATTTGAATGTCCCTTCCAATCCATTTTCAATAATTCATGCCGCTCCTTAATTTTAGAATTTTCTAGCCCTTCCAAAGCAATTCCGCTTAAATCCCCTTTAATATCAAGTAATAAACAAGATACACCCTGAAGGGACAACTGCTCAGCCATAACTTGTAAGGATTTAGTTTTTCCCGTTCCCGTAGCTCCGGCAATGAGTCCATGACGATTCATCATTTTTAAGGGTAGGCCGACCCGAATTTCTGGAATGACCTCGCCATTATAAAGAGCCGCTCCCAACTCAATAAAGGGTCCCTGAAATTGATAGGCTGGTTTTAATTTGTCAATAAAAGCTTGCTTCATATTTGGGATTTTACAATAGAGTTATTTTTGATATTTATTTCGACAAAGGTACAATGCTCTAATATCATAAAAGGCTTATCATATCCAATCAACAAATCGCCCGCCTTAATAATTCAACAACCCGTTTAAATAAATCGGGAGAAAGGTATTTAAAAATTGACCTAGCTTGTTATGGTTTTGAGACACACCCTTTTATTCGTTCTATTATGGAATTGTCCTTTGACAGCTCAACAATCCATATTTTATTCATTTTTATCTACTGAGAATAGGGGTACCGGTAAAGCCGGTATTTGTTCATTTTTCGAACAATCGTCAATAGCCAATCCTGCCTTTTTAGGAAAAGAAGGGTCCGATTTGATTTGTTTGGAATCCCAAAACTATTTTTTAGTCCAGGATTTATATGCTGCTCTAATACTTGGAGAGTTTAAAAGCAAACAGGGTGGCTTGGCATTTCATGTAATGCTGGATGGAAGTTTGGAGTACAAAGACCTTTTAGCCGGGATAGCCTATGGTAGAAAATTAAGTGCGTTGACAAGCATTGGTCTGGAATTGAATTGTATCCAGTCGTACAGACCTGTTTCAAAGAATGTAGTGAATGGTTCATTTTGTTTGGGTCTTCAGTCTCGAATCATGCCCGCTTTGGAATTAGGATTTGTGATTCAAAACCCAATCCAGATTACTCAGGAAACCAAAAAATTAAACCATTCAATTTATAAATTGGGTTTGGCATATTTAGTGAATGCCCAGACGGAAATCCGTTTGGAAAGTCAGTTTATCTATCTCCAAAAACATGCAATCCACTGCGGCTTAAGATATGGCTTTCATCAAAATTTGGTGTTCTTATGTGGATTTAATACACTTGGACCTCAATATAGTTTTGGCTTGATTTTAAAAATGTATTCAAAAATTAAAATAACCAGTTCTTTTGAGAATCATTTACTTTTGGGATGGAGTCCGTCGATAGGATTCTTGTTTAGCTTGGATTGATTCTTATGAAAATACTTCTTGTTAGCGCCACAGAAATTGAAATACAACCAAGCTTGGTTCATTTAAAGCAGAACGGTTCCACCTTAGGTTTTTCACATTTTGTTTATAATCAGTTGAATATTCATGTTTTGGTGACGGGGATTGGCAGTACCATGATGGCCTTTGGATTGGCTCGATTGAAAGGAATTTCTGAGTTTGATTTAGTCATTCATATTGGAATTTCCGGATCTTTTAATGAGTCTATTCCAATTCTGGAAATGGTGGAAGTTGTTTCAGAATGCTGGGGAGACCTAGGTTCCGAAACGGCGGAGTCCAACTTTTTAGATTGCTTTGAAACTAATTTGATGGATGCAAATCGTTACCCTTATACCCAAACGAAACTGTTTAAAATTAAGAAGACACCTCCCACTCAATTAACCCCGGTTAATGGAATCACGGTTAATTGTACAAGTGGTTCAGCCAAACGGATTGAACTGCTGAAAAACAAATATCATTGTGATGTGGAGAGTATGGAAGGCGCCGGTTTGTTTTATGCAGCCCTTACTATGGATATTCCATTTATATCGATAAGATGTATCTCAAATATAGTGGAACCAAGAGATAAGTCTAAATGGATGATTCCAGAAGCAATTGAATTATTGAATCAAAATTTAATTTCTTATTTAGACAAAATAAAATCATAAGGAGAATATTTCACCTTCCATTGATGGTTAAATAACTTTTTTCTTGTTGTAATTGATAACCAAGGTGATGATATCTGAGTAAGATATTTCCCCATTCGAAATTCCATTTTGTTTTAAATACCAATCATAAAACCAATCTCTCAAGGCCGGTATTAATTCCGGGTATCGATTGTTGGCCTCATGAATTGCTTTTAAATCTGACTTTACTTTATCCGAACATTGCTTGATTTGTTGCTTGTAAAGTTGTGGATCCTTATTAGAGGCTGTGCTTAATAAATAGCGCCAATAATTAAGTTCGGTAGAATACCGGATAAAAGCATCTTTACTCACACGACAAGCCAGGTAAGCTATAAAATTGCAATCGCCTTCGTTTGTCCAGCCAGCTCCATGAGCTAATTCATGGGCCATCGTAAAAGGTATAGAGTATGCTGATAATCCAGCATCAATTTGACTTTCTCCTATAAAGGGTAAATACACTCCAGACGTTGACCAAACCATTAAGATGCCGGGTGGATTTAAGCTCCGGCATCGAATACCAGGAAAAACGGGAAAGCCATTGGCAGCCTGAAAAGCATTGATTAAACTACGTAGATCTTGCTCCAATATGGAAAGATTCACTTTAGGGGAACCCAAAAACGTACTGTCCAAATTTCTTAATGAATCAACCAGATTGGTTTGATTAATCAGGCTTTCGTTAAACTCGGAATCTTGAATAGTGGATAACAAATTCCACTGATAACCTAGACTTGGTTTATTGTAATTATATGCCCAGGTCCAGTAAAACCAGCTTGCCTGGAAACTAATTAAACTTAATACATTCAAAATCAAGTAGATAAAGCTTATTTTTCTAAGGTAAAAAGACCTGAATAGGTAAAAGATAAAGCCCAGAATCAGGCTCATCCATATATAAAATACAGGAAATGGTATAATAGCGATAAGAGGGTCCCAAATCCTTCGGAAGCCGATAAAAAGAGTCCGATAATAAAACGTTTCAGCCCAGACCGGATACTTTTCAAAAATCTTAGAGAATGTGATGCTGATAAAAAGTAAACTAAAACAAGCTAAATGTAATCGGGTGGTCTGTTTCCAACCATTCTTTAAGATTTCGATAAGTCGTTTCATTGAACTAAATTCAGTGGAAGGCGTTATATTCTTAAATCAAAATTAATCAGATATGGCATTTGAATTTACAGATACTAATTTTCAATCGGAGGCATTAAATCCGAATGGAGCTGCTGTTGTTGACTTTTGGGCTGAATGGTGTGGACCGTGCAAATTGGTTGGTCCAATTATCGACGAATTGTCTTCAGAATTTGGCGAAAAGGTAAAAATCGGAAAGTTGAATGTAGATACCAATCCAAGTGTTTCAATGCAGTTTGGTGTGAGAAGTATTCCTACTATTTTATTCATAAAAAATGGACAGGTCGTTGATAAACAGGTAGGTGCGGCAAGCAAAGCGACCTTAAAACAAAAGTTAGAAGCTATTATTTAAGCCAATAAATTAAACTAGAAGGCCCTTATCTTTGTCGGTAAGGGCTTTTGTATTTTATGGGATTTTTTGATCAATTTCCAGTCCAGGCATTTAACCACCTTGAATTGTTGGCAAATCAAGTGGTTGAAGGCTTTATTATTGGTTTGCACAAATCACCTTTTCATGGATTTAGTGTTGAATTTGCTGAACACAGACTCTATAATCAAGGTGAATCAACAAAAGATATAGATTGGAAGGTTTTTGCAAGAACCGATAAACTTTTCTCCAAGAAATTTGAAGAGGAAACGAATTTGAGATGTCAATTGGTTTTGGATGTTTCAAGTTCAATGTATTTCCCGGAAGAACAGTATAAATCGGGATTGATATTAAATAAACTCCGTTTTTCAGCTTTGGGAGCCGCGTGTCTGATGAATGTACTTAGGCGACAAAGAGATGCTTATGGTTTATCAGTTTTTGACGATGCCTTGCAAATACAAACTCATGCGAAATCAAGCACCTCCCATTATCAGTTATTACTGAGTTATTTGGATAAATATGTCAATCAAAAACAGCTCAATAAAAAGACACAAGCCTCTCAGGCTTTGCATCAAATAGCAGATCAAATCCATAAGCGTTCATTGGTGATTATATTTAGTGATATGTTTGATCAGCGGGAAGATTTGGATGAATTGTTTGCAGCCTTACAACATTTAAAGTACAATAAACACGAAGTAATTTTATTTCATACAGTTGACAAACAATTAGAATTGGAATTTAAATTTGAGAATCGGCCTTATCAGTTTGTGGATATGGAATCCGGTGAACAAATTCGAGTACAGGCACATCAAATTAAAGATCGATATCTGGAAAAAATAACTGCTTTTCATCAAGAATTAAAAACGAGGTGCTTGCAATATCGAATTGATTATCACGAAGCAGATATCAATGCCGGATATGATTATATATTACAGTCATTTTTTGTGAAGCGTAAGAAAATGTATGCCTAAACTTCTGATATGTCAAAAGTAATCTTATCTAAAATTTCCACTAAGGCTCCTAAGAACCTTGATAAAAAGAACATTGAGAAGAAAACGGATGAGCTCGTAGAGAAGATTGGGAAGATGTCTGAAATGCTGTATGCAGAAAAAAAAAGTAGCTTATTGGTCATTCTTCAAGGAATGGACGGAAGCGGCAAGGATGGGGTAGCCAAATCCGTTTTTATGGCTTGTCCTTCTTTAGTGGTGGATTCACATGCGTTTAAAAGACCAACTGAAGAGGAATTTGCGCATGATTTCTTATGGAGAGTTCACAAATTTACTCCCTCAAAAGGACAAATTAAGCTATTTATCCGCAGTCATTATGAAGATATCTTAATACAAAGAGTCCATCAATGGATTGATGACAAACGAGCTGCAATGCGATTGGAGGCTATCAATAATTTTGAAAAATTATTAGTGGAAGATAATGACACAACGATTTTAAAATTTTATTTGCACTTATCGCATGATCGTCAATTGGAGAAACTGGAGGAACGCAAAACGGACCCTGAAAAGCAATGGAAGTTTAATCCAGACGATTTTGAAGAAAGTAAATTGTGGGATAAATACATGAGGTATTATGAAGCGGCAATAAATGGCTCTGCAATCCCCTGGACAGTGGTTCCTTCTGATTCGCGTTGGTACAGAAATTACATAGTCGCTCAAAAAGTGTATGACACGCTTGGAAAACTTAAACCAGCCTTTCCACTTCTGTTAGAAAATGGAAAAAACAAGACTTGATAAGTGGTTGTGGGCTGTTCGAATTTATAAATCCAGAACGCTGGCAGCAGAGGCTTGTAAGAATGGAAAAGTTAGTTTAAACGGCCAAATTTTAAAAGCGGCACATGCCGTGGTGCCTGGTGAATTATTGGAAATCAGAAAAAATGGTTTCCAGTTTTCATTTTCTGTTTTAAAAATAATTGATAAACGCGTATCTGCTCAATTGGCAATCGCCTGTTACGAAAACAAAACAAGTGAAGAAGAGCTCAATAAATACAAAAATTGGTTTAGCGGGAAGTCTCAGGCTGAAATAAGAGACAAAGGGAGTGGACGACCCACCAAACGGGAACGCAGAGACATTGATGAATATAAATATAATGTCTTCGATTTTGATGATAGCTTTTAAACAATCATCCTTCGCTAAACATATCCATTCTAATTTATCAAATTCAGTTTGCCAGTTATGGATGTTTGGTCATGCTCCAATTTGTAGAATATCAATCCAGTTGTTTGAAGATTTCCTTCAATGATTGATCTGCCTGCAGGAATGGTTACTTGTTTTTGTAAAAGAATCCTTCCATCCAAACTCAAGCATTGAATTTTAATCTGGTGGGTATGCGAGCTATTTACATTCCAATGAACAACATAAGTTCCAGATTCATTTCGTTGTGTTGTGAGTTGTTCTAAACTAAAATAATCCGTTTGTGGATCTTTGCTTCGATCATTCAGATCTGATTTTTGCTCTATTGGATTGGAGAGGTCTCCGGTTCGGATAGCTAATACATCTTTGACCATTTTTCCGCTGCTCTGTTGTCCGATTTCTAATGCATGTATTTTGTATTCTGTAAAAGGATTTGTTGGGTTGGTAAATTGAAAATCAGAGGATAGGAATTTCCATTTAACCGGGATCAGGTTTAGGTTTTTTGTATTGATTACCTTTTGTAAAAGAATAAAATCCTGTTGATTTATTTTTAGGTCAGAATTAATGTCAGCAGCTAAACTCATGTAAGGTGAATTTGGAGTGGTTTGGCCATTTATTATTTTGCGTAGAAGAATCAAATCATTGTAGTCCAAGCTATGTTCATTTATTTCGATGCATTTTAAATCAAACGTATAGTTTTCTTGAGGGGCAAGATTTTCAAATGCGTATTGAAATTGATTAGATGCATCGATCATTTGCTTTCTTGAATCAACCGCGTTTTTCAGATTGATTTCAAGCAATTTTGGAGCAGCTGTTTTGTAAAAGTAAATTTGCCCACTGACATTTCTGCTTCCACCTTGCAAGTTGCCATCACAATTAGGAATATTAGGATTGTTGTTTTGAATGGTAATACTTGTTTTGCAAACATCTTGATTTCCTAAACTATCCGTTACCCAAATTTCTACTTCTTGATTTCCAACATCTTTGCAGGTGTAAATTCTGGAACGATCGGTTAGGTCTTTTGAAAATGAAAAACGCAATTTCTGCCCGGGACACTTATGCCAACTTGATTTGTCTAAATCGCTGGCCCAAACTTCAATCATGCCGTCATCAATTGTGCCGTCATTCCCTTGATCCACCGGCATCAATGTGGCAATTACTCCTGTGAGACAATATGGAGTGGGGGCAATGGTATTTTTTACCTCTACCGTCATTTCACACTTGATTTCAGTACCACAAGCATATTCTGCAATGTAATAAAATCGAGTGATCCCATTTGGATAATAGCCGCTTGCATTAGAGCCTGAGGATACGGCATATTTTGATGTATTGTAAATCCTGTGATAAACCGGACAAGAAGACTGAAAAATGGCTTCATCGAGATTTACATAAATCGTATCACAAGTTCGGTTATTCAAGACCAGGGTATCTTTCTTACATACCAGTGCCAGAGTATCAGGAGTACTGATTAATTTAATTATTTGTGTGAAACTAAATAGACCTCTTCCCGGATAATTAATAGGGTCATATTGACACCAATCTAAAATTTTCCATTCTCTTAAAATTTTTTCACAACCTTCATCGACTTGAAAACGAGTATCCTTATAAGAAACCATCGGCTTAGAACATTTTGGCCTTTCCCATGTTGGAGCATCATAGGGAGCTTGTAGATTTTTTAATTCATTTGTTGGATCACAAGCCCGAATGACAATATTTTGAGGCCAGGTAATATCAGCATATCCAAATCCCTTGAGATTGCTTATTGTGATGGTTTGGGTACAACTGAGCCACTTCCAGTTTTCTGGATTTTCAACACCCCAAACGCGTTTAATGGTGCCTTTGCCGCAATCATCGATTTCAATAGTTGTTTTACAATCATGTTGATATTGAATCACCCCATTGTAATCGGTATACGCCTTTCCATATATATTCAAATCATGAAGATAATCTTCACGGCAACTGATCGTAATATCCGGAGGACAAACCAATGAAAAATCTGCAAAGCTTTGATTTACAGAAAGTAAGCAAATTAATAAAATTAGGATTTCTTTGGAAGAGCAGGTATTCATAGCTTAAGTTTTGTTATTAAATGTTACATGTAGGGTTTCGAGTCAAGCAAATATACAAAAAATGAAATTTCTGTGAACAGATCGTTTTTAGCTATCGGGGAACAAGTATTTTTAATATCCTAATTGAGCCTGGTTTTGCAACCAATTTACTAAATTGAGGTTTATCTCAATGACGAAATCCTTCTTAATCGCTTTATAAATGGAACCATTAAAAAAACCAGGTTTGATGGCCTGGATATTATTAATTATTCTTACCATAATTTGGGGTTTCAGCTATTACTTTATTAAACATAGTTTGGTGGCTTTCAATCCTTCTCAAGTGGCAAGTTTGAGGATGGTATTTTCAGCCCTA
>CAYMGR010000043.1:0-12755 GCA_964389985.1 uncultured Saprospiraceae bacterium | reverse complement strand
CTGGAGCTTGATTTCACTTTTATTGTAAAAAAGTGGATTGACTTCCATAAAAAGTCCCTTTCGATCTAACCATTTTTTTAATTTAAAGGGTCCTGAGCCAACGGGGTGTTTGTATATTTCTTTGCCGTAATAGTTTACCGCTTCTTCCGGCAATACACTACAATATTGCATGGACAATAATTTTAAAAAAGGTGCAAAGGGAGTTTTTAGTTTGATTTCTAAGATGCTATCATTGATCGCAACGAAACCGGAAAGACTATCTATTTTATCCTTAAAAATCCATGATCCTGGAGAGCTTACCGTAGGATCTAATAATCGCTTGAAACTATAAACAAAATCATGGGCAGTTACTAATCGTCCCTGGTAGTTTGGAAAGCAAGAATCATTTACAAAGTATACATCCGGCCTTAATATAAATTGATACACTAAACCATCAGAACGGATCGACCATGATTTTGCTACTTCCGGTTTTAGGTTCATGGAGTCATCTAAATCCACTAATTGATTAAATAAATGATCTATAGCCCAAATATTATTTTGGGTTTTAGCGAAAGCCGGATCCAGGGAACTAATTGGATTGATTTGATTGTAGTGAAAAACATTTGTAGGATGTTGCTTTTCTTTGTTTTTGCATCCCATTGCAAGGGATACTAAAAGAAAGAAGCCAATTTTAAAACTGTATAAATTCTTCGACAAATCGCTCGAGCCGTTTCGCATTTTTTGGATTTTCCTCCCAAAGATCCAATACTTTCACAATTCCCGGGAAATAAACAAAGCCGGGATAAACAATCATCTTTAGATATCTGCAGATTGAAAGTAAATGATCGACTCCCCTAACATTGCCATTAATGCCATCAGAGATTCCAACAATGGCCACTTTTTTATTTTTGAAACTTTCTCCTGCTTTTCGCATACTAAACGTATCAATCCACCATTTTAAGAATCCAGGAAAGCTTCCATTATATTCTGGTATGACAAATATAAATTTTTCGCAAGGAATTAATTTTTGATCTTGAAAATGGGCCAGTTCTGAATCATTTTCAATGGTATTGTAGGGTGATTGCTCTGCTACTAATTTTGTAAAATCTTCAAGATTCACAAAGGTGTGAATGTGTAGGTGTGCTGTCAGTATTCCACATAATTTTTTGCTCACTTCAAGTGTTGCACTTCCATTTCTGTTCGTTCCCGAAATAACAAGTATTGACATGATATTAAAACCCGATAGGCTTCCAATAGTTCATAGATTTAAATTCCCTGAATTTTTAACGTAGGTTTGCAGAAAGTTTCAGAATGAATATTCACTATTATGGCCATTCCTGTTTTTTAATTGAAGTTCAAGGAACTAAACTCTTATTTGACCCATTTATAGCAGGGAATCCTTTAGCTAAAGATATTGATATTCAATCTATTAAGCCAGATTATATATTTTTAAGCCATGGGCATGGAGATCATATAGGCGATGCAGTAGAAATTGCTTTAGCATCCAATGCTCCAGTTATTGGATCATTCGAAGTCGTAGCCTGGTTGGAAAGTAAAGGACTGTCTGGATACCACATGAATTTAGGCGGAAAGCGGACTTTCAAATTCGGAACGGTTAAAATGGTTCATGCAGTGCATTCCAGTATGTTGCCTGATGGGAGTTATGGTGCAAATCCGGCTGGTTTTGTCGTTTATGGCGAGCATTATTGCTTTTATTTTGCAGGTGACACTGCATTAACGATGGATATGAAACTCATTCCTATGATGTGTCCACCATTGGAGTTTGCGATATTACCTATAGGAGATAACTTTACCATGGGTTACGAAGATGCTCTCATTGCTGCTGAATTTATTCAGTGCGATACGATTATTGGATGTCATTTTGATTCATTTCCGGTAATAGAAATTAACCATGAAAAAGCCAAGCAAGCCTTTGAAAATAAGAAGCTCAAGCTGATCTTACCAGAATTGAACAAATCAATAGAATTTTAAATGGGAAAAGTTGTTGCAATTGCTAATCAAAAAGGAGGCGTTGGCAAAACAACCACCTCCATTAATTTGGCTTCCTGCATAGCTATATTAGAAAAACGGGTATTGATAGTCGATGCAGATCCGCAAGCAAATAGCAGTTCAGGTACAGGTGTGGATGCGGAGCATTCGAATTTAAGTTTGTATGAATGTATGATCAACGATTTAGATCCCCATCAGGTCATCGTTGAAACGGATACTCCAAATTTATTTTTATTGCCTAGCAATATTGATCTCGTAGGTGCAGATATCGAATTGGTCAATCGTCCCAACCGGGAACGCGTTTTAAAACATGTTATTGACCAGGTTAAAGATGAATACGATTTCATTTTTATTGATTGTCTGCCCTCCCTTGGACTCCTGACGATTAATGCGCTAACTGCAGCCGATTCCGTTATTATTCCGGTGCAATGTGAATTATTTGCGCTGGAGGGTTTGTCGAAAATTAAAAACACCATTGAGTTGGTAAAGAGTGCATTAAACCCAAATTTGCAAATTGAAGGCGTCTTATTGAGCATGTATGATAAACGTTTACGCTTATCTACAATGGTCATTCAAAATATCAGAGAAAACATTCAACTTCCAGTTTTCGAAACGATTATTCATAGAAATTCAAAAATTTCTGAAGCCCCTTTAGTTAAAAAGCCAGTTGTGTTATATGATGCTTCCAGTAAAGGCAGCCATAATTTTTTAAATTTGGCCGATGAATTCATGAGAAAAAATCAGATCAGACATGAGTCAAAAAAATGAATTAGGTAAAGGCCTTCGCGCCTTGCTTTCTAATATAAATACCGATCAAAAGACCGGCTCTGCGGTCAGTACTGCGATTAATACGGTTAATTTTATTCCAATCCAACAAATAGTTGTCAATAAACAGCAGCCTCGCCATGTTTTTGAAGAAGAGCTCATTCTGGAATTAGCAGAGTCCATCAAAACCTATGGATTGATTCAGCCCTTAACGGTTCGGAAAATTAATGTAAACGAGTACCAAATTATTTCTGGGGAACGTCGATTTAGAGCCTCACAACTGGCAGGATTAAAGGAATTGCCCGTATATATCCGCACCGCGAATGACAATGAAATGTTAGAATTGGCTTTGGTGGAAAACATTCAACGTGAAGATCTAAATCCAATTGAAATCGGTATATCCTATCAAAGACTGGCAGATGAATGTGGGTATACACAAGAGCAACTTTCAGAAAGAATTGGTAAGAAAAGAAGCACGATCAGCAATTATGTGAGACTGCTTAAATTACCGCTTGACATCCAGAATGCATTAAAAAATAAATCGCTTACCATGGGTCATGCCCGTGTTATTGCAGGTGTGGATGATTTGATAATGCAAATGCAATTATTCAAAGATATCCAGACTAAAGACCTTTCAGTCAGGGAAACGGAGAAAGCCATTCAATCCTTTTCCAAAGCACATGCCCGTCGGCCCGCTCAACAATCTTCTGCTCCAACAGCTCATGCCCAAATCAAAACATTGGAAGATAGGTTGAGTGCTCGTTTTGGATACAAAGTTCAGATCAAAAGAAATGCACAGGGAGAGGGACAAATCATTATCAAATTTAAGGATGACCGACAATTAAATGATTTATTAGACCGTTTTGAAGAATAGGGATGCGACTCATTGTGATACTTGTAGTGTTCTGTTATGGTCTGGTAAATGCGCAACAAAAGCAGGATAGTATTCCTTCAACTAAAGCAGAAAAATCACCCGGCGTATTCTCCGTTTTATTTAAAGGGAAACCGGGAAAAGCTTTAACGTATTCGTTGATACTACCTGGTGCAGGACAAGTTTATAATAAACGAATTTGGAAAGTTCCAATAATATATGCTGGCTTTGGTGCATTAACGTATGCGGTTCTCTTTAACTCAAAAGAATATAGACGATTTAATGATGCTTATATCATGCGGGTGGATTTAGGGGATTCATCTACCGATGAATTTCAAGGAATTTTAAGCTTGTCGGGAATCAATACCTATAGACAGTTTTATGATAAAAATCTACAACTAAGTTATATAGGAATGGGTTTGCTATACCTGCTCAATGGCATCGAAGCTTTTGTAGACAGACACCTCCAGGAATTTGATGTTTCAAAAGATCTGAGCCTAAAGTATCAATTGGATCCCTTTGGTAGGCAAGCACAAGTTTCTTTTGTGTGGGATATTCATTGAATGGATTACATCCATCCTAATATTTTTGCAAATTTTAGCATCTCCGATTGATTGCTAATTTTTAATTTTCCGGTTAATATAGCCATCATAGGATTTAATTCTCCTTTAAATACTTTTCTTAAATCTTCTGCTTTCGCTTTAATGACACAATTGGGTTCATACAGCAATCCTGAAGAACTTTTCATAATTCCATTTTCGACTTGAACCGTAATTTGTCCACCGCCCTCCCCTTCCAAATCAAAATGGAAGCAGGTATTCATTCCTTCTAAAGCAGTAGCGTTTACTTTTTGATTGAGGTTCATTAAAAAATCATAGGTATTCATCTATTTAATTGATTTAAATTTATTGAATTATTTAAGGTATTAATATCTAAGATTTGCTGTTTTGGGTCTATTTCGATTGATTCAATATCATCGAGTTGAGCATCTATTTCAAAAGTATAAAATGGATTTATCCAACTCCAGGGTTTAAGTTTAACTGGAACTTTTTCTTCATCAAACACCTTTGTACCGAGCATTAAATTTAAAGGGATGTAATAAGATAGTGTTTTTCCAGAATGGAGTTTGACGAGAAGTTCAACAGGCATAGGAAACAATCCAATCCGTTGAAGACGACACATTGTTTTGCCATGATCCTTATAAACACTATCGATTCCGTAGTCCATTTTTTTTGTAGAATAAACAAAATACTCTTTAAACCAATCTAATTCCATGTCAGATACTTTTTCCATTTCTCTGAAGAAATCATTTGGATTTGGATGGCGAAATCTCCACTTCCAATAATAATTGAGCATTCCTTGTTGAAAGGGTTTCGATCCTAAGATGTTTTTCAACTGCTGGAGACACAGAGCTCCTTTATTATAGGATGCCTGCCCATAAGCAGTATTCGTAGTATAGTGATCGGCATGAGTTGACAAAGCTTCTTCAAGTCCCGATTTTATAAATTCAACATAATTTTTTAGGGTTTCAAGATGGGGATCTTCAACATAACTGCCGGGTATTAATTTTAATTTTTTTAGGTGATTCATGACTTCTTCTTCTGCATAGGCGGTAAAACCTTCATCCATCCAGGGATATAAACTTTCATTTGTTGCCAGCATCATTTGATACCAACTGTGCATTAATTCATGGATAGAAACGCCCACCAGACTGATTAAAGGTCTGTTGCCTGTTATTAATGTTGCCATGGGATATTCCATTCCTCCATCACCTGCTTGAATAAATGAATAAATCGGATATGGATAAGGTCCAAAATGAGTTTCTATATAAGCAAAAGCAGTATCAATGATAAGCGGTAATTGTGACCAGGATTCTTTTGTCTTTTCATTTTCAATATAATAAAAATGCAATTGACAACCATTGGCTCGGGTATATATTTTATGCGTATAATCAGGTTCTGCGGCCCAAACAAAATCATGTACCTGTTCGGCTATAAAATGCCAACTATTCTTTTTACTTTTTCTATCCTGGTTCAAATTTCCACAACTGACTTCATTTGGATTTTGTAAAATGCCTGTTGCGCCCAGACAGAATTTAGAGTCCATTTCTATGGTCACATCAAAATTTCCCCAGGGGCCATAAAATTCACGCGCAACATATGAAGGGGTATGCCATCCCTGCTCGTCGTAATTGCACAATTTTGGATACCATTGAGCCATTGAGTAATCAATTCCTTCGCGGTTATTTCTACCACTTCTTCTGATTTGCAATGGAACCTGCGCTTTGTATTCTAGTTCAATGATTACAGAATCCATAGGCAATAAGACTTGATTCAACTCAACGATTAATATCGTGCCTTCAATGTTGTATTTTAATTTTTTGCCATTGTGTTGAATGCTTTTAAACTCTATGAATCCAATTTCATTTTCTGTAAGTGCCCCAATTCGTTTTCCAATCCTTGGGTCTGGATCTGAAATCAGTTGGGATCTGATATCCATATCACTTCCCGGTTGAAAGGCATTAAAATATAAATGAAAATACAATTTGCTAAGCGTGTCCGGACTTTTATTCCAAAGCGTTACGAATTGATTCCCCTTGTATTGATGTTTTTCATCATCAAAGTCAACATGAATTTTGTAATCTACTTTTTGTTGCCATCGATAACTTTGACCTGATCCATTCAGGTATATAGTCAGTAAAATAAAAATTAAGCGATATTTCATTGGAGCGTTCTAAACAAATTTATTGGATGTTCAATCCATTTTAGTTTTAAAAATAGTAAGAATAACAAACATAATATGAGCAAATATTCAATAGACATTAAGGGTAAATTCATAGCTGACATTTTATAAAAGGAATCTGTCTGTAATGCCGAAGATTCGTAACTTACAAAGACAGCTGCATATAAATTATTGGCGGAATGAAGCCCAATCGGGATTTCAAGGCCTTGCCCCAAGAGTGCAAACAGGGCAAAAAAAATGGAGGAAACAAAATAGATCAGGATCAAGTTGAATGTTGCATAAGTTGAAAATTCCGGATTGTTCAGGTGCAATAGGGCAAATGTTAAACTACTAATCATGATGATGATTAAAGGCTTTAGTTGAAACACTGCTGATAGCGCTTGCATTAAATATCCTCTCACCATGATTTCCTCAGTGGCAGCCTGCACAGGAAATAATAAACAGGACAAAAGAACTAAATAAAAAAAATGGCCTGAATTAAACGTCCAGCTATAGGATTGGTTTAAGAATTTATAATTTATAAGTTCCATCAATAAATTTAAAATCAGAAAAGCACCTCCGGCAATTATCGTTTTTTTGATTTGAAAGGTATTGTGTGAACTGATGAAACTTAAAATAGGCCTTTTATGTATAAGAGAAGCAAATTTTAAAAATAAGATTAAGATCAAAAGGAATGGGATCAAATCCATGAATAGTTGAAAGTTGGTCGAATTGAACTTAGAAGCCCATTCTGATATTAAATATGGAAAAACCACAGAAGAGAACAGGATAATAAGAAATAGACCCGTCAGACTTATAAAATAATAGGTCCAATGAAACTTGCCACTTCGTCCAAGCGATAAAAAGGAATGATCAAGCGCTTTCATAGTTCAAAGCAAAAATACAGATTTCATATCTTGTAATGAGGCCAGGTTTTGTATTTTTGTGAAATGAATACTCAATTCAATAAATCCGAGCTAAGCCTGTATCTCTCGCTTGGTATGGTCTTGCTAATCAGCCGCTTAATTCCTCATCCGCCCAATTTTACCGCATCCATTGCAGCTTTGGTTTTTGCAGCTATTAGTCTGCGGAGTTGGTTTGCCATCCTTTCAATCTGTTTATTTTACTGGATAGCTGACTTGATCTTAAATAATGGGATGTATTCTAAGGGTGAGTTTCAATGGCTTACCGGCCATGGATATTGGATATACATTCCAATGATTCTTTCATTTGTAATCATTCGATTTGCAAACAAATCGCCCATGAAACCTCTGGCGCTCTTTCAAAATGCGCTTTTTAGTTCGGTCTTGTTTTTTATCTTAAGTAATTTAGGGGTTTGGTTCCATTCAATACAATATTCCAAAGATGTATCAGGTTTGACTGCTTGTTATGTAAATGCCATTCCTTTTTTCGGAAATGAGTTAGCAGGAACCTTTTTCTATAGTACTTTGATCTATGCTGTTTACTGGTTAACGGATAAAAATCACCAATCCCGGATTGTCAATGGCTAATTCCATTACTGAATTACAGGAAGGCCTAGATTATTATATAGAATCCGGAAATTATGTTTTTACAGCCTCTTATTTGCTCAAAAGAAATTACTGCTGCGGTTCATCATGTAGACATTGCCCTTATCCGGTTAAAGAAGATTTGAATAATCTTAAGAACGATTAAATTCTAATCGTCTGGCTTCGCCCCGATTTGTTAGTTTTTTCCCATCATAGGCCATTTGGCCATTCAAAAAACAAGCAAGAATTTTTCCTTTTAATTGAATCCCCTCTAAAGGAGACCAGCCACACTTATATAAAAGATCCGCCTTATTTACAGTAAAATTTTGTGTTGGATTCAGCACAACCAAATCAGCATAATATCCTTCTCTGATAAATCCCCTTTTTTTTAGTTTAAAGCAAATTGCAGGATTGTGTGCCATTTTTTCTACTATAAACGGCAGATCCCATTGATATCTATCCGACATCGTGATCATCATCGAAAGGCTATGTTGTATAAGTGGCAATCCAGAAGGTGCTTTTGAATACCCATTTTGTTTCTCTTCCCAGGTGTGTGGGGCATGATCAGTAGCAACTACATCAATGGCCTTATTTTTTAAAGCATTTGCTATAGCAAGACTGTCTGAAGCGGATTTAATGGCTGGATTGCATTTGATTTGATTTCCTAAGGCAGGGTAATCCATTTCGTTAAAGTAAAGATGGTGCACACAGGCTTCAGCAGTTATTTGTTTGGTTGAAAGATCCAATGTGGGTTCAAAAAGTGCTGTTTCTTCTTCCGTTGAAATATGTAAAATGTGCAAACGAGTATGATATTTTTTGGCCAATTCGATGGCAAATTTTGAAGAGATTTCACATGCTTCCCGACTTCTGATTTTTGGATGCTCGGTTACTGGAATGGCTTCTCCGTATTTGGATTTTGCTTTTTCCAGATTGCGTAAGACTGTTTTTTCATCTTCACAATGAGTTGCAATGAGCACGGGTGCTTCCCGAAAGAGGGCTTCCAATGCCTTTGGTAGGTCCACCAGCATATTACCGGTTGAGGAGCCCATAAATACCTTTATACCACAAACCTTTTCATAATTAACAGATAGGATTTCATCTAAATTATCATTGGAAACGCCCATGTAGAATGAATAATTGGCAAAGGACGTTTTAGCGGCTATCTGGTACTTATCTTCTAATAAATTCCGGGTTAAGGCATTTGGGATCGTGTTGGGCATTTCCATAAAACTCGTAACTCCTCCTGCCAAAGCAGCTGCCGATTCACTGGCGATACTTGCTTTATGGGTTAATCCGGGTTCTCTAAAATGAACTTGATCATCGATGCAGCCAGGCAGTAGGTATTGACCCAAGGCATCATAAACAGGGGTATTACCTGCTGAGATATCCCTGTCAATTCGCTCGATCTTTTCCCCATTAATCAATACATCTGAATGGATTATTTGACCTTCATTGACCAGTTGAGCGTTCTTTATTATTAATTTATTCATAATTCTGCTAATAGAAAGTCAAAATTGATAAGATGTAAGCAAAGCTTTCCGAATTTCGCTAAAATTTTTTCATGGATTTTATTCCATCACAAATTAAAATAGGAATCTTAGGCGGTGGACAGCTTGGCAAAATGTTGGCTCAGGAAGCCTCCCGTCTGGATCTTAACATACATTTCTTGGACCAGGATAGCAGTTATCCTGCAGCAAAAGTCTGTCCACAATTTACTTGTGGGGACTTTAATAACTATGATGATGTATTAAATTTTGGTCGCAAAATGGATGTTTTAAGTATTGAAATAGAACATGTCAATACGAAAGCCTTACACCAACTTGAATCGGAAGGCATTTTAGTTTATCCGCAGGCTGCCATCTTAGACTTAATTAAAGACAAGGGTCTTCAAAAGCTATTTTATCGGGAATATCATTTTCCGACAGCTGAGTTTCAATTGTTTCACGATAAAGCAGCGGTCTTAAAAGCAATATTTGATTCCAATATTCAATATCCTTTTGTAATCAAATCGCGAACAGGAGGTTATGATGGCAAAGGGGTTGAAATTATCAGAGACGAAAGCGATTTAAAATCTTTGTTTGATGGTCCTGTAGTTGTTGAAAAATTAGAGGATATAGAAAAAGAAATTGCCATTATCGCAGTTAGAGATCGGGAGGGAGATATTAAAACGTATCCGGCAGTATCCATGGATTTTCATCCTACTGCAAATTTGGTAGAGTTTTTGGTGTGCCCCGCTCAGATTCCATTAGAAATTGAGCAAAAAGCTCAGGAAATGGCTTTCCAATTGGCAGATAAGCTAAAAATTGTAGGCCTGTTGGCTGTTGAAATGTTTTATTTGAAAAATGGACAGCTTTTAATCAATGAAATAGCTCCAAGGCCCCATAACAGTGGACATCATACGCTTGACAATGGTTCTGTCAGCCAATTTGATAACCATTTAAGAGCTCTGGCAGGTTTAAGTCTGGGTGATACGCATTTCAAGCAAACAGCGATCATGGTCAATATATTAGGAGAAAGTCCATATATTGGACCAGCCAGGTACCATAATTTGAATAAAGTCTTGTCCCTTACTGGGGTTCACGTACACTTATATGGAAAATCTGAAACGCGTCCTTTTAGAAAAATGGGACATATAACAGTTACAGGTCCGGATTTGGAAAGCTGTTTTGAAAAGGCAAATTTTGTAAAACAAACACTAAAAGTTATAGCATGAAAAAAGAAATTGAAGTTGGAATCATTATGGGATCAGATAGCGATTTAATGATTATGAAAGAGGCAGCTAAAATACTGGATCAATTCGGAGTCAATTATGAAGTTCGCATTGTTTCAGCTCATAGAACGCCTGAACAGATGCTTGATTATGCTAAAACAGCGATTAGCCGGGGTTTAAAACTAATCATTGCCGGAGCAGGTGGTGCGGCACATTTACCGGGCATGATAGCCTCAGCTACTACCCTACCTGTAATAGGTGTTCCTATAAAGTCCAGTAATTCTTTAGATGGCTGGGATTCGATTCTGTCTATACTTCAAATGCCAAATGGCATCCCGGTTGCTACGGTAGCCTTAAATGCAGCCCAGAATGCAGCCTTATTAGCGTGCAGAATCTTATCAATATCCAACCCGGTTTTAAGAGACAATCTGATCGTTTATAAAGACAATATGATGGATATGGTTTTAGGGAAAGATCAGGCAGTAAATGAGCGGTTTCGTTAAAAAAATGCTTTTGCAATAGCCTTGAATTCCGTTGGGTTCAAGCTGGCACCTCCGACTAATACCCCATCTATATCAGACATAGCTGAAAGCTCTGAGGCATTGCTTGCTTTGACGCTTCCTCCATATAAAATCCTGAGCTTCTGAGCAATTGAGCTGCCGTATTTCAGTTGAAACCAATTGCGAAGATTGCGATGCATATCTTGTGCTTGTTCTTTGCTGGCAGTTAATCCAGTTCCAATAGCCCAAATAGGCTCATAAGCTATGACTATTTGGTCAAAGTAAATGGGTTCTACAGTATTAAAATCAAATTGAATTTGCTCTGAGACAAAAGCCCAATCCTGATTCGATTGACGCATGGTCAAAGGTTCTCCACAACAATAAATAACGGACAATTTGGCTTCCAAGGCTCGTTCTATTTTGAGAGGAATGCTTTCTTCGCCATCTACAAATCTTCTTTCACTGTGCCCAATCAATACATAATCGCAGTTCATATTTTTTAACATAGCTGCAGACACTTCCCCCGTATAGGCTCCTTGTGTTGCAAAATGACAATTTTGAGCTCCAATTTTCAAACCCCTTAGGTTTAAATTTAAAAGGCGGTCTAAGTGAGTAAAAGGAGGACATATTACTAATTCTATATCTTCATTGATCAGCGATTCTGAAAGATTTAGTGCAAGCTGGGCGGCCTCATCTGGCATTACATTCATTTTCCAATTAGCAGCAACAATGGGCTTTCTTATCTTTTCTGACATGTCCAAATAGTTAATTTTATCATGAATTTTAAGGCTTTAAGGAGTACTATTTTAGAGTTTCAATATCTTGCAGTCTTTCCTATATGAACGAACCCACTTCCACCGGAACATTTGAATACATTGATCGCGATATCAGCTGGCTGGATTTCAATTACCGGGTTTTACAAGAAGCCAAAGATAAATCGGTCCCGCTTTTGGAACGGCTTAAATTTTTGGCAATCTATTCATCTAATCTAGGGGAATTTTTTAGAATCCGGGTCGCACACCATAGAAATTTAAAAAAACTTGGGAAAACAACTAAAAGTCAACTGGACTACAACCCAAGTAAATTATTAAAACAGCTTTATCAAATAGCAAATAAACAATTGATAGAGTTTAATGATATTTTTGAAAATCAAATCATTCCAGAATTACGGAAACACAATATTTACCTATTATCCCAGCTGGAAATTTCTAAAGCACAAGAACAGTTTTTGGACGTCTATTTTAAAGAAAATTTACTTCCATTCGTACAACCCGTTCTTTTGGTTGGGAATAAAGTCAAACCTTTTTTGAATAATTCAGAATTGTATTTGACGATTATGCTGGAGGACAAAGATGCCGAAATTAAAAATCATCAATATGGAATTGTTAAAATTCCTTCGGATCATTTACCTCGATTCATTGAATTGCCGTGTGTAAAAGGACGTCATGATATTATTTTATTAGACGAAATAGTCAGGTATTCATTAAAGTGGTTGTTTCCTGGATTTCATGTGATCAATTCCTATTCAATAAAAATTACCCGCGACGCAGAGCTCTATATTGAAGATGAATTTAGTGGGGATTTAATGGATAAAATCAAAAAAAGCCTGATCAAAAGAAACATAGGACCCGCATCCAGAATGGCATATGATTACGCAATGCCAAAGGATATGCTGGATTATTTTTTACAAT
>CAYMGR010000042.1:1840-12869 GCA_964389985.1 uncultured Saprospiraceae bacterium | reverse complement strand
TATTCCCATAAAGAAATCGCACAGCTTTTAAAAATCAATGAAGGCACTTCAAGAAGTCAACTCAACCGGGCGCGGACTTTATTAAAAGCACAAATTCTTGCTTCTGACCAACCAAAGAATAAACAATATGAATTCGTACGATAAAAAACTTAGCGATAGAATAAAAAACCACAAAAGTTTTGTGGATCACGATGCCTTGTGGAATGATCTCCAAAAACGCAAAACAAAAAAACGATTCATTTGGTTTTGGTGGTTTGGTTTTGCGAGCCTGTTAGGAATATTATTATATCTAATTCCTTTTTCAATTTTTGACACGAATTCCTACAAATCAGTTAAAGAAGAAATTACAATAACTAAAAATCAACCAATCGTTGATGCGAATCAAACATCTGATTCTGAAAATGATCCAAAAACCAATCAGTCTGATTTAAACGTACATACAAGTCAACCTAGCTCTCAACAATTGCCGGCTCAACAAACTACAGGACGTAGTTATTCTGAAAAAAGGAATGCTCCTTCTAAACTACCAGTAAATGTTGAAAACAAAATACAAGAGAATCTAATAAGTCCAGTACAAGCGGAAGATAATACCAGACTTCCAGCAATTCCTGAACCAGAAGTCCAAACAACAATAGAAGGATATCCAAAAGTAGCTCTATCATCGGCAACAGCTACGTTCATTGAATCAAATATCCTCCCTACGCTGGACATTCTGCCTCTGTTAATTCCACAAACTCAATTGGAATTCAAGATCATGGCAGCTCCTTTGAAACCTAAAATGAGACCACCCTTTTTTATCCAATTGGCAGGCGGATATGCACAGATCCATCAAACAAAAAGTTCAGCCTCTGAATCTGAATTTTATTTTAATCCGGAATATGGTTTCTTTGGAAAAATAAACCTCATCCATCCCGTTCACAAAAACATAAGTGCGTTGTTGGGTTTGAAATACAATCATTTCTTGTTTTCCAGTCAACGGACGTTGCGGACTGAAGAAATTTTAGAAGGCGCTCAAACAGTTGAGCAAATTGATTTAAAAGGACTCCGTCATATCAGCCAACAAAATGTAAAAGTTTCAAAAGTCACCCGAACAGATTATATCAATTACCAGCGATTTAGAAAATTAGACCTTTTACTTGGACTGGGCTATGAGAAAAAGATAGGAAATTTCTATGCAGATATCTATGGACAAATGGGTATTAATTTATTCAATTTTTATAGTGGAAAATTTGCCGATACCCTTCAGGCTAAATCAGATTATTGGAATTCCCGAAATGCATGGACAGCGGAATTTGGTTTGGGATTAGCCTATCGCGTAAATCCATCTGGCGCCATTCGATTAGCTTATGGGTATCAAACCTATTTTCAATCTGTGCGAATAGCACCTAATTTGTCAGAAAGAATTGCAAGCAGCCAAATCCAATTATCCTATACCATTAAATTTTAAATAATCCCGTTCAATAAAATATTTAGATAGCCGGATTCATAGTAATCCTAAATAATTTTATTTGATTTCTTCGTAATCCGAATAGCGGTCGTCGGTTTTTTTATTGGACTTTGGTTTAATAATGATGGTTTTGTCTTTAAAGAATAAGATATACAAAGCATAAGCAGCTAGACCGAATATTATTAGACGTATCATATTTAAAAAATGTGAAAATAAAGGTAAGTTAAATCATACAAATTTGCCTGCTATCTTCGTTATCCCATTTCCCTTCGAGCTCTTTAAACTGCGACCGATTGCTATAGATTTTATACTTTTACAGGAATAATTTTAATTATATAATTAATTTATATTTATAACTCATTGAATATAAGATGAATAGTAAATTTAATAAGACCAATATCGTAGGTTGGATCGTTTTTATACTTGTTTTTGGAGTATACTATTTTTCAGTTGAGCGAAACGGAAGCCTCTGGGATTGTGGTGAATTTGTATTAGGAGCGCATAAACTCCAGGTAGTCCATCCACCGGGAGCCCCATTGTTTATTATTATCGGCCGGATGTTTGCCTGGTTGGCAGAAATTTTTTCTGATAACCCATCGTACATTGCCTTTGCTGTCAATCTGATGTCGGCCATGTGTTCTGCATTAGCCGCCATGTTTGTGTGTTGGATTACTATGATGTTTGGCCGAGTAGCTTTGCATGGTAGAGATTATAACAACGAAGACAACGAATCCTGGGCTGTTTTGGGAGCTGGATTGGTTGCCGGATTATCTACAGGTTATATTTCTACAACTTGGTTTTCTGCTGTTGAAGGCGAAGTGTATTCCATGTCTACCATGTTTACAACGATGACCATGTGGGCTGCTATGAAGTGGTATTATCTGGAAGACAATCCTAAAAATGATAAGTGGCTCATCTTTGCCATTTTTGCAGTTGGACTTTCAACTGGCGTGCATTTATTGAGTTTATTAGCCTTCCCGACAATGGGAATTTTATATTATTACAAACGGTTTCAAAACCATAGCTTTCTTGGAATGCTGGTTGCGGCATTCGCAGGTGTCTTGGCAATCTTTCTCTTTCAAATATTAATCATAACCGGGATTCCAAACTTGTGGAGCTTTTATGAAAAACTTTGTGTCAATTCATTTGGTTTACCATTCCACTTCGGTTTAATACCAACGATTATTACCATTGTTTTGGCATCCTATTATTTGTTGCGTTATTTTAAAAACAAGGGAAATGATTTGATGCATAAAGTTGTTTTTACTTTAGTCCTGTTATCTATATCTTACTCAGTTGTGGGCGTCGTTTTAATCCGGGCAAATGCAAAGCCACCGGTTAACATGAATGATCCTTACGATGTGATGCGATTGATCCCTTATTTAAATCGGGAGCAGTATGGAGACAGGAGTTTGTTAAAAGGTCCGCATTTTGATGCCAGACCCGTTGATACAAAAGCTGAAGATCGGTGGGGTCGTGTTGGGAATCAATATAAAGTAGTCGATCAAAAATACGATTACGAATTCAGGGAAAAGGATAAAATTCTGTTTCCACGGATCAGCCACAGCGATCAGGGGAGACCCACTCTATACCGAATGTGGATGGAATATCTGCAAGGAAGTAAAACCGGTACACCAAGCATGGCGTTTAATTTAAAATTCATGTTTAGTTATCAGTTTGGCTGGATGTATTGGCGTTATTTTATGTGGAATTTTGCCGGACGTCAAAATGGCGAACAAGGATTCTATCCTTGGGTCAATAAAGATGGAAACTGGTATTCCGGAATTAATGCCGTCGATAATAACCGTTTATACAATCAATCCCAATTGCCACGTGTAATCCGTGAAGATCCTTCGAGAAATAGTTATTATTTTCTTCCGATGATCCTCGGAATTCTCGGGATTATTTTTCATTTCAAACGAGATCGAAATGATTTCATGGCTTTACTTAGTTTTTTCATTCTAACAGGTATTGCCTTATGTGTATTTAATAATTCACCACCCAACGAACCACGGGAACGAGATTATGTATTAGAGGGTTCTTTTTTGACCTTCTGTATCTGGATTGGAATGGGCGTTCTGTTTTTAACCAATTTACTAACGGAGCGACTTAAATTAAGTTCCTCCATTGCAGGAATCAGTTCGTCTGCTTTTGGTTTATTGATCCCGCTGGTTTTGGTAACACAGAATTTTGATGACCACAGCCGGATGAAAAGTCATGCTGCTCGTGATTATGCTTCCAATATTCTGGAATCCTGTCAACCCAATGCCATCTTGTTTACGTATGGGGATAATGACACCTATCCGGTGTGGTATGCGCAGGAAGTAGAAGGCATTCGACGGGATGTACGTGTGATTAATTTGAGTTTAATTGCAGTAGATTGGTATATCGAAAATCAACGGAGGAAATTTAATGAATCGCCTTTGGTAAAAATGTCTATTCCACAAGAAAAACTTCGTGGAAGTTTGAGAAATCAGGTGTTTTATTACAACCCAGAAAACCCGGATGGGGCAGCAGTGGATCGATCCTGGTCGGCTAATGAGTTTTTAGCATTCATCGGTGGAGACCATCCTGTTGAATCCGGAAATGGAAGAAAATTTGAAACCCACATGCCTACCCGGAATGTATACATCAGTATTGATCGGGAAAAAGCTATCGCTTCCGGTCTGGTTTCAGCCACGGATACTAATTTTGTTGATAAAATTCCAATCAGTTTAAATAGTTCGTACATCACAAAAGATGATATTGCGGTATTGGATATTATCAATTCAAATATTTATGATCGGCCAATTTATTTTTCAGTAACCTGCAATGGCGAAAAATTAATGGGATTGGATGATTATACCAATTTAGAAGCCATGGCCTTGCGCATTGTGCCGGTGCGCACTAAAAGTGATCCGAGTTTATACATTTATGGAGCCGGTAAAGCGGATCTTGATAAAACCTACGATATCATAATGAATAAATTCCGTTGGGGTAATTTTGATAAAGAACAACAATTTATAGATCACAGTTATGCTCCAAGTATTCAAGCGATGCGTATGGTTATGATGCGCACTGCAGTTGGATTACAGGAAGCAGGGGATACTGCCCGAGCTTCAAAACTGGCCAACAAATATTTTGAGGCATTCCCAAATATGAATTTTCAATATGACGTGCGGATCATGCCTTTCATACAAGTTTTGATTGAATCCGGAGATGTGGAATCTGCTAAAAAACAATTGAAGACTTTGGCAACCGAAACGGTTGACATGCTCAACTTCTATGATAGTCTGACGAAAGAAGATTTGGAAAAGGGATTTTCACAGGATAGAAGTTTATCCTTATCCGCTGTACGTGAAATTATAGACCGGGCAAAATTATTACGGGATGATGCATTTCTTAAAGAGATGGAAACCTTACTCAATAAGTACAATGCTGCAAATCCAAATGCTCCAAATTAGTTGAATCGATGAACGTATCCATTGGCTGTGATCATGCAGGATTCGAATGCAAGCAAGCCATTCTGGCTTTTTTAACCGAACGTGGAATCGAGTTTACGGATGTAGGTTGTTACAATACCGATTCTGTAGATTATCCAGATTTTGTGCATCCGGTAGGAGACGCCATTGATATGCAACAAGCCGATTTTGGAATCGTTATTTGTGGCAGTGGTAATGGTGTTGCCATTACGGTTAATAAACATTTGGCTGTGCGATGTGCAGTTTGCTGGACTGTTGAAATAGCCCAATTGGCGCGAGCTCACAACAATGCGAATGTCATCAGTATTCCTGCAAGATATGTAAGTTTTGATCTGGCTTGCCAAATGGTGGAAGCGTTTATTGAAACCGCATTTGAAGGAGGCAGGCATCAGCGGAGAGTAGATAAAATCATCCGTCCATGAGGTATGTAGTTTTGTTTAGTTTGTTGATTTCAGATCTTTATGGTCAGAAGGACTTTTTTAGTGCTGTTGTTTTTCCCGATTCTACGATCGCTGTACAAAAAGATTCTGTTTATGAATTTGCACAACGCATTCAATCAGCGCCCCTCAAAGAAATTATCGAATACCTTGCTTCTGATTCTTGTGAAGGCCGCGAATTAGGGAGTAAAGGAAATGATCGTGCAGCACATTATATTGCCAGCCATTTTTCCAAAAATAATATCCAGAAACAAGGTGAATCCGATACCTACTTTCAAAAAGTCGGATTTAAATGGATACACTGGGATAAATTGCATTTTAAAATTAATGGCGTTCCGTATAAGCAATTTTGGGATTATTTAATCATTCCAAGTATCAACGATGATTTGGAATGGTCCACACAAGAAATTGTATTTTTAGGTTATGGCATTGACAGTAAAAATTATAGCGATTATAAATCCATTGATGTTAAAAACAAAGCTGTATTAATTTTTACTGGAGAACCCAAAGATAAAGAAGGAAACTACCTTATCAATGGAACCAAACAGGCATCCGATTGGTCACAATCCTATGACTTAAAAGTAAATGCAGCACGCAGTCATGGTGCGAAGCTTATTTTTATACTGGAAGATAAATTTAAAGAGTATGTTGATCTTCATCGGTCGGAAGTTGTTTCTCCGGAAGTCATTTGTGATACCAGTACCCGCCTTCAAGTTGTAGGGATCAATCAAATGATACTGTCTCCTACCACGGCTGCCATGTTGATGGGTGGATCTTATAAAAAAATCATTAAGGCAAGAGATCGAATAAACAAAACTGGAAAACCGGTAGCTTTAATGATTAAAAGTAAAATAGATATTCTTCAGAAAAAAGCAGTGCGATCCGTGCAAGGTCAAAATGTAGTTGCATTTATTGAAGGAAGTGATAAGAAAGATGAAATCATTTGCCTGACAGCTCATTATGATCATATTGGAATGCGCGGTGCAGAAGTATTTAATGGCGCCGATGACAATGCTACCGGAACCTCTGCCGTCATGGAAATTGCAGCCACCTTGCAAGCTTTAAAAAATGAAGGAAAAGCCTGCAGAAGATCTGTTTTATGTATGCTCGTGACTGGAGAAGAGAAAGGTTTGTTGGGATCTTTTTATTATGTAAACAATCCCTTGTATCCACTTTATCAAACGGTTGCAGAAATTAATGTGGATATGATTGGCCGCACGGATACCAAATATCAAAACGATTCAAATTACATTTATGTTATCGGATCCGATCGCATCAGTCCTAAATTGCATGAAATTAATTTGGATTTAAACCAGCGATACTCAAAGTTGAAGTTAGATCATAGCTTCAATAGTGAAACAGATCCCAATCGATTCTATTATCGGTCGGACCATTATAATTTTGCTGAAAAGGGAATTCCATCTATTTTCTTTTTTAGCGGAGTCCATGAAGACTATCATCGGGTAACAGATGATGCATTCAAAATAAACTACCAAAAAACAACTACCATTGCGCGTCATATTTTTATGTTGACCTGGGCATTGGCCAATGGGGATCGAAGTTTATAGTTTTAAATTCAGTACTTGGATTAGCGCGGCCTTTTCTGAGGTCTTTTAGAAATTTGCAGTTTTCCTATTTCTCTGTTCCTTTTTAAAGAATGCAAATTTTTAATTATAATATATTTGATTTTATTAATCGGTTGAAGGTCATAGTCCAAGAGTGTATGACATATTGCACGTACAAAGAATATCATTCTGTAATTCATTCTATAGTCCTGCTCACTATAAAGCCTCTTACTTAAGAATATAATTGGGAAGGCCAATATTGAGCATTCAGATACATATAAAAATCATAACGCAACAAACATTCGCCCATATTTATTGTTAAATGAATCGTCTTTGACTATTTGGATAAATTAACAATATATAAAATAACCTTTTTGGGTTAGTTTGTAGGCATAGTTTGTGTTATATCTTTGTAAGTAATAAAACCAGTCACGCTACCCATTAAGATCAGCGCACCCGGACTGGTTTTCGCTTTTTATAGACTTAACAAACTGATCACAGTCTATGAAATATTGCAAATCTCCGCTTTCTATAGATGATCAAATTGAGCTTTTAATATTAAGAGGCTTGCTCATTCCAGATAAGATTAAGGCTAATAGTATTCTATCCAAAATCAGTTATTATAGATTGCGCGCTTACACATATCCATTTCAAGATAATAACAATCAAAATCATCCTTTTATTAAAACAATAACACTCGATGAAATTATTGACATTTATTCATTTGATGGAAAACTTAGATCCATTGTATTTGATGCTATTGAAAAGATAGAAATAGCGATTAGAACCCAAATTATTTATCAGTGGTCGTTGAATTATGGAAGTCACTGGCAGAATCAAATTTCACTTTATAGGGATCCTAATAGAGCAGTCAACTTATTATCAAATCTTCAAAACGAAATAGATAGAGAAAGTGAAATATTTATCGCACACTATAAGAATAAATACTCCAATCCATTAGAACCTCCATGCTGGATGAGTTGAGAAGTAAGCAGTTTTGGCCTATTGTCGCAAATATTTTTACAATTAAATAAAGGAAATGAAAAATTACTAATAACTAAAATATTCGGATTGAATGACATTGGAACTTTGGAGAACTGGATGTTATGTCTATCAAATGTTAGGAATATTTGTGCACACCATGGTAGGTTATGGAATAGGCGACTAACTGCCCTGGCAAAATTCCCAACCAATCCTCGCCAAAACATTGCAAAGCTTCAAAATGTATTGCCATACAAGCCTTACTCTATATTTGTTATCATTAAATATTTATTAAACATAATCAATCCTGAAAATAAATTTCATGTTGATTTGAAAAATCTCATTGATTCTTGTAGTTTGATTTCAGAGAAGGAAATGGGTTTTGTGGTCAATTGGAGAGACGAATCTTTTTGGAATTAATTTGTCTTAGTGTGGACTTTTAATTGGGCTTGCAAATCATTAAACTTCCCAGAGGTTGAGCTTTAAATGATCCTAAATGGAGTGTTGATTTCATTTTATCCGTTTTTCTTCTAAAGAAAAAGGGTTCTTAGGAGAAAATAAATCCTTGAAAGATGACATGGACAAATTGTGAATGACAAAACTTTATTTTGAAAAATTGATTATTTAATTTAATAATCAGAATAATATTTGCTTGTTTTGACGACTATCCAGTTTTCGAATGGAGCCAATCGTAAATAGCAGGCTTTAACATTTGATCTTCTATTCAATTCCAAAGATTCCTTCTATATTTAGGCTTAGAAAAACGAATTATTTAACAAACGAAAACTTTATGAGCCAACAAACGGGACACCCCAGAGGACTATACCTTCTATTTTTTACTGAAATGTGGGAGCGTTTTAGTTATTATGGGATGCGTGCAATCCTTGTTTTGTTTTTAACAAAACAACTGCTGATGGATAAATCCTTTTCATCGGGAATTTATGGGAGTTATACAGGCCTTGTTTACCTAACACCAATCATTGGTGGATACTTTGCAGATCGATATTGGGGAAACAGGAAATCTATTATTATTGGTGGTTTAATCATGGCCGCAGGGCAGTTTATGCTATTTGCCAGCGGGCAATTTGATAGTACCCTAATCATGTATATGGGCCTGGGCTTAATGGTATTTGGAAATGGATTTTTTAAACCCAATATTTCTACTATGGTTGGTCAGTTATATCCTGATAACGATCGCAGATTGGATTCTGCTTATACCATTTTTTATATGGGGGTCAATTTGGGAGCATTCTTAGCTCCTTTACTTTGTGGTTGGCTGGGAGAAAATGTGGCATTCAAATGGGGATTCCTGGCTGCAGGAATCGGTATGTTATTAAGTGTTGCATCCTTTCAATGGTTAAAAAATCGATTTCTTCTTTCGCCCGCCGGCGAGCAAATCGGTGTTGAACCCAATAAAAATAGAATTAAAGAAGGGGACTCAGCGGGCAATTCTAACTTTGACAATAAACAACTGGCAGCAATTACAGCAGGTTCTTTGGTATTATTTGTGTTATTCTATAAATTGATTGGTTTTGATATATTTGGTGCTGCAATTTTTGCATTTGCCATAAGTATTCCAGCCACCATTATTTTAGATCCATCTTTAAATGCAATTGAAAAAGATCGGATTTGGGTCATTTTTATTTCTGCATTTTTTGTGATCTTTTTTTGGTCCGCATTCGAACAAGCAGGAGCATCTCTTACCTTTTTTGCAGATGAACAAACCGATAGATCCATGAATCTTTTTATTCCCTGGTGGATTATAGTCTTGGTTTTAAGCGGTATCATATACTATTTAGGAAAATTTGTTGCCTGGTTTTTTGAGCATTCACCAAAATCATCTATTTATTATGCATTAGCTTCAGCAGCTTTCTTATCAGCTTTGCATTTTGGTGGCTATCTTAATGATTTTACCATGACTGAAATGCCTGCAAGTTGGTTTCAAAGTTACAATGCAGCATTTGTTGTAATTTTTGCACCAGTCCTTTCTGCTATCTGGTTAAAATTAGATGATAAACAACCTGCATCCTTGACCAAACAAGCAATCGGTCTTGGACTTTTAGCCTTAGGCTATTTATACATTTCCTTTGGTGTAAATGGAGTGGAAGGAACGGCTAAAGTCAGTATGATCTGGTTGACAGGATTGTATTTTATTCATACGATTGGAGAACTTTGTTTATCACCAATCGGATTATCCATGGTCAATAAATTAGCTCCAGCACGATTAGCCTCCCTTCTGATGGGAGTATGGTTCTTAGCAAATGCAACCGCAAATAAATTTGCAGGAATGTTGTCCGCTTTGTATCCGGAAACCGGGAAGCCTAGTTCGTTTTTAGGATATGCAATGACGAATACCTATGATTTTTTCTTGTTGTTTGTTGTGATGGCAGGAATTGCTTCTATCGTTATGTTCTTGCTCTCAAAAAAACTGCAAACCTTGATGCATGGCATTCGTTAAAAATCCAAACTAATATCAAACAAAACAATTCGAAATTATATGGAAGGTTCACCACACAAAGAGTTTAAACCTTATATCTCACCGGAGATTACAAACATTGCAGAGTTTTCAATAAAAGCAATTTTACTTGGAATCTTTTTTGGGATTCTGTTTGGAGCAGCAACTGTTTATTTGGCTTTAAAAGCAGGATTGACCGTATCGGCATCCATTCCGATAGCCGTATTGGCCATTTCATTGGGAAGGCGTTTTTTTAAAACGACCATTCTCGAAAATAATATTATTCAAACCGCAGGATCAGCGGGCGAGTCTATTGCAGCTGGTGTCGTGTTTACCTTGCCTGGATTTTTATTTCTTTCTGCCGAAAGCGATGGCATTAGTTCGTTTAATTACTGGACCATATTTACGCTCGCGGTATTAGGTGGTATTCTGGGTACTCTGATGATGATCCCTTTGAGAAGGTCACTCATCGTTAAAGAACATGGTAGCTTGCCTTATCCGGAAGGAACCGCTTGCGCTAGTGTCTTGGTTGCAGGTGAAAAAGGTGGCGATTTTGCGAAAACGGCTTTCATGGGATTGGGGATTTCCATTCTCTATGCCATGCTCCAAAAAGTTTTGCATCTGATTGCAGAAGTGCCAACCTATGTTACTGGTTTAACAAATAAATATTGGCCGGCTGGTCG
>CAYMGR010000042.1:0-1740 GCA_964389985.1 uncultured Saprospiraceae bacterium | reverse complement strand
ATCATCAGCTCCTTTAAAGATTCTATGGGTGCTGTAAAAGAAGGTGCTGGAAAAAGTGTCATCCGTACAGAACAGGATCTGAATCTAAAAGTCGTTTTGTTTGGAAGTATTGGCTTAATTCTGATGGTTGCTTTGTTGCCAATCATTCCGGGTCAGGGCTTTATTTCAAAAGTACTCGTTGGCCTTTTAGTGGTCATTTTTGGAGCTTTTTTCGTAACTGTTTCTTCCCGTATTGTTGGTATTATCGGATCGTCCAATAATCCTATTTCGGGAATGACCATTGCTACGATTATGGCTACCTGCCTGGTCTTTATTGGAGTAGGTTGGAGTGGTAAAATCTACGAACCGATGGCATTGGTTGTAGGTGGTATGATTTGTATTGCTGCAGCTAATGCGGGTGCAACTTCCCAGGATTTAAAGACAGGTTATATCGTTGGAGCAACACCTCGTTATCAGCAATTGGCTTTATTTATTGGAGCGGTGTTTTCATCTATCGTCATCGGTTGGACCGTCAAATTATTAGATACTCCGGATTCAAATATGATTGCGCAAGGAATTCATCATGCAATTGGTGAAAAATATAATGCTCCTCAGGCAACTTTGATGGCTACTTTAATTAAAGGCATCTTGTCTTTTAATTTGGATTGGCAATTTGTAATTGTTGGGGTATTTCTTGCGATTGTTATGGAATTATGCGGAATTAAAGCGCTTTCATTTGCAGTAGGAGCTTACCTTCCATTAGCAACTACACTCCCAATTTTTGCAGGTGGTGCCATAAAAGGTTTGGCGGATTTATATAATAAAAAGAAAAGTGGAGTTACAGAAGATGATGAACTTGGTAAAGGCGCACTTTTTGCCACCGGTTTGGTTGCGGGTGGTGCTTTAGCAGGTGTAATCGTCGCCTTACTCAATGTGAATGAAGGATTCGCTGCAAAACTAAACAGCATCTCACTGGAACACGGAATAGCTTCCGCAATTGGTGAAGGTGGATACCAGGTTTTGGGCGTGGTCTTCTTCGCAGCTCTGGCTTTTATTTTATATCGTATCGCTGTAAAAGCAAATCCGGAAGCTTAAATAGTGCACATTTGAATTTGTGTAGAAAGGTGGGAAGGCTTTAGGGATGAGCGAACGATCTGCGTCAGCAGTTTTGGACGACAGTCCAAAAAGTGAGTGAACCCGCAAGGGCTAGCAGTATGATTTCTTGTGACAGAACCCGATAGGGCTAGTAGGATCACTTGTAGAAGTCTTTAGAGAGGAAGTCTTTAGAATTTTTGGAATGTTGCAATTCTGTAATAATTTATATTAGCTCTATGTGAACTATGTCCCTATGTGCCTATGTGGTTCAAAATAAATGACTCTTATTAATGCTGCAATTCTGCAATGTTACAATGTTTGGATATTGAAACATTGGAACATTGGAACATTGGAATGTTACAATATTGGAATGGATCTTTTCCGTAGTAAGATTTCATTTATGTTAATTCGTGCATTCGTGGCAAACTAAAAATGTTGTTTTGTTTGAACTATCATGATTGTTTCTTCGATTGAATTCGCGAGGGGTGTGGGTCAGTAATAAGTAATCAGCAATCAGTAGTCAGTAGTCAAAAATTGTACTTCATTCGTTTTAATTCGTGCATTCGAGGCAAACTAAAAATGTTGTTTTGTTTGAACTATCATGATTGTTCCTTCGATTGAATTCGCTAGGGGTGATGCCACCTCGCTAACGGATTACGCCCTTTC
>CAYMGR010000041.1:0-12908 GCA_964389985.1 uncultured Saprospiraceae bacterium | reverse complement strand
AGGAATTTGAGCGCGAGCCGTCTGCAGAAGAATTAGCCACCCTGCTTGAAATTCCTACCGAAGAGGTTGAAACCACTATGGGTGTGGCTGCACGTCACGTATCTATGGATGCTCCATTTGTGGAAGGTGAGGATAATTCTCTATTGGATGTTTTGGAAAACGACAGCACGCCTGCAACCGATGCAAAACTTGAATTTAAAGATTCTCTACGACAAGAAATCGAACGAGCGTTAGGTACATTGACGGATCGTCAGGCAGATGTGATTAAACTTTATTTTGGAATTGGAGTAGAGCATCCGGAATCCCTCGAAGATATTGGTGATAAATTTGGATTGACCCGGGAACGCGTTCGACAAATAAAAGATAAAGCAATTAATAAATTACGCTCCGCGTCCAGAAGTAAATTACTGAAACAATACCTGGGATAAACTAGGCTTCCAATTGGTTTTTGCAATGGATTTTATGACCTTTGCAAAAATTTAATCCTATGTCAGTCGTTAATCAAAACGAAAAAATTGAACTTGCCTTAAAAGATTGGCGTGAAAAAGAAAAAGGCGCATTAGAACTTAGCAAACTAGTTGGTGACCTCCGGTTTGATCGTTCGATTGAATTGGTCATATTTAGAAAAGACCTTTATGACGTCAGACCCAGCCAAATTATCAGCGATCATTTATTTGCCAAAAACTACATAGACAAAGCTTTAGATTTAGATCTAACCCTGCAAATAGCCCGCATCATTTCCAAAATTAAAGAATTAGGCCCTTCCCGCATTGATATTGGAAAATTAGCATCTGAATGGGAAAGCCAGCAAATTCATTTTGCAAGTCTGGAAGATTTTGTAAAAGATCGGTTACAATCGGGTCTTCAAACAGGGAATGTAGGTTTTGAGCCCAAAGATGTGGTTCTTTACGGTTTTGGAAGAATAGGACGTTTGGTAGCTCGTAGATTGATATCGACTACAGGCAGTGGGGAGCAACTTCGATTGAAAGCCATCGTAGTAAGGGCAGGTATGAAAAACCAATTTGAAGAAGTCCATAAGCGCTTGGCCCTTTTAGAAAGTGATTCCATCCATGGAAGTTTTCCGGGTGCCATCGAGGTGAGTGCCGATGGGACCGAAGCGATTATAAATGGGAATCGAATCCGGATGATCTTTGCAGCATCCCCGTCAGAGATTAATTATGAGGATTATGGCATCCATGATGCGCTGCTGATCGACAACACAGGAATGTTTGATACCCGCGAAAAACTCTCAGCACACTTAAGACCCGGAATTTCAGAAATTATATTAACGGCTCCTGGAAAAGACATTCCCAACATAGTGGTTGGAGTGAATACCCAAGAAGCCGATAATCCAAATGAAAATATATTTTGTGCAGCTTCCTGTACAACCAATGCTATTGTACCTATTATCCAGGTGATTGATGAAGCATTTGGCATTGAAAAAGGCCATCTGGAAACGGTCCATGCTTATACCAGTGACCAAAATTTATTGGATAACTTCCACCGCAAACCAAGAAGAGGACGCGGAGCGCCCATTAATATGGTCATAACCAGTACAGGAGCAGCCAGTGCCGTTGCCAAAGTACTTCCGCATTTAAAAGGAAAATTAACCGGAAATGCAGTAAGGGTACCGGTACCCAATGTTTCTCTGGCCATTTTGAATCTCACCCTGGATAAGGCTAGTAATTTAGAAGACATCCTGTCTAAACTACGCCATGCGAGTTTATTTGGTGATCTCGTAGAGCAATTGCATTATTCTACATCCAATGAATATGTTTCCAGCAATGCAATTGGAAGTACCTGTGCTTCTGTAGTAGACGCCCCTTCAACCATTGTTTCTGCAGATGGAAAAACCGTAACCATTTATGCCTGGTATGATAATGAATTTGGGTACACCTGTCAGGTCGTCCGATTAGCTAAACATGTTGCAAAAGTTAGACGCTACACGTATTATTAATTGTGAACGAATCCATTGAAACTTATAAGAAATGGCAACCGCTGCTTTTGGGTTTGTTTACAGCCCTGGGATTGTTTGCCGGACTGAATATGCGCCAGGTTCAAGTTCAGGAAAAAACTTCTGGTACTGAAAAATATTTGTCCATGGACCGGATTCAAAAACTGGCCGATGTTCAAAGTTATATCCAATCTAAATATATCGATAGTATTCATTTAGATCAGAGTTTGGATCTCTTGATTGATCAATGGCTCGGAAGTTTAGATCCCTACTCCGATTATATTCCACAATCAGAAATCAAATTCTTGTCAGATAAGCTGAATGGAAATCCGTCAGATTTTGGATTAGAATTTTATTGGGTAAAGCCAAAACTTTTTATTAGTTCAGTACGGGAAAATAGTTCGGCAGATCTTGCAGGGATAAAACCGGGCGATATCATTGAATCGATTAATGGGATCCGATTTAATCAATCCGAAGAAATTTTAGACTCCGTCCTGACCAGTCTGGATCTGAATCATACGGATACCTTGATCCTTGATTGGATTGATCAAACAACAAACCGGCATAAACATTCAACCATTACAATGACATCCTTTGAAGAGGATCCTGTTGAGCTCTCTTTTAGTCCGGCAACCGATGTATTGTACGTTAAATTAAAAATTCTGGGTACAGAAAGCTATCGTGCTTTTATGAATGTGTTGGAAGGATTTGAACATGAAAAAAAGGCAAGCAATTTAATTCTCGATCTTCGTGGAAATTCTGGTGGTCTTCTACATGAAGCAGCATTTATATTAAATCAATTGGTTGCCGAAAAAGATTTGCTATTATTTAAAACAGTAGGATCAAAATTATCCGGTAAGGAATATAAATCAACGGGCAAACCCTTTTTTAGAATGAATAAAATACTGGTGCTAGTTGATAACGAAACAGCATCAGCGGCTGAATTGATTGCGGCTTCATTACAAGATTTAGATTTAGCTACGGTCATTGGGCAACCCAGCTTTGGCAAAGCCACCGTGCTTGAGCAATATAGTTTACCTGATGGATCCGCCATCCGTTTAGCCGTGAGCCGATTTCAAACACATTCCGGAAGATGTATCCAAAAACCCTATTCAGAATTTGGCGATGGGGATTATTTAGCCTGGGGTGTTTTGAATGACAGCTTAGATTACCGAAGCATTAAAAATAAAAAATTGCCGGCTCATCAAGGCGTGATCCCTGACATCGTAATACAAGCGGATGGTCCTCTTTTAGATTCCATGGAGGAATCAATTGCTTTAAAAATTATTTATGATAACTGGATTCAATTAAAGTCTATTAAGCCTGATACCAAACAAACAAAATCGGAATTGAATCTCATCCTCCAACTTGCCATTAAAGATTATAAACTTCAAAATCCCAAACTTGCTTTTGAGGAGATGCGTGTAAAACAAATCTGTGATTTAAAATTAATTTTATTTTTAGAAGGAAAATTAATATATCAGGAAGCTTTGCTTTCAAAGGATCCCGTATATCTGAAAGCTTTGGAAACCATTAGTCATTAAAAAGCAAGCTTCTGTAATTGAAAGCTGATCGCTTTCCTAAAATCTGATAAATTCCAGTTCACCTTCCCGGTCAAACTTAATAATCGAACTAGGTTCATTTTTTGTTTGATCATCTTGTCTGAATTTAACAATGTAATCCACCCGATCCTTTATGCGTGGATCAATTTCCATAAAATTGGATGGAGTAGGCATATCCGAGAGATTTGCAGAACTTGAGACGAGAGGTGTATCCAATGCAGCAATTAAGGATTTGCAAAAAGGATCTGAACATACCCGAATCGCAACCGATCCATCTGCAGCGATAAATGCAGGATCTAAATTACGGGCCTTTTTATAGATTACAGTCATGGGCCGGTTATGAAATCCCATCAGCGTTTCGACTCTCGGGTGAATATGATCAATATATTTTTTCAACATTTGAATGGAATCAACCAGTAAAATGACCGATTTATTTTCCGGTCTGTTTTTAATTTCAAACAATTTAGATAGGGCTTCCGGGTAAGCAGTGGAACAACCAAGTCCCCAAACCGTATCTGTTGGATAAAGGATAATTTTGCCCTGCTTTAAACAGCTGATAGCCTGTTCCAGATCAGTTGATTCATCAATTAAGGGAAAATTCATGCTGTCGTTTTAATTTTACACCGGATCTCGTAAAATAAGTTTTCCAAATGGATAACCATTTAACGTTAGAATTCGTTTAAGATAGTATAATCTTAGGATGAAATTGAAGCAAATTTTAGGCTTTATTATCTTTTTAGGCAGTTTGCAATCTGTGATAGGCAAACATATCATTGGGGGTGATATCTATTATCGTTGTTTATCGGTAGATACGGTCAATAAATTGGTTAATTTTTCAATAACCATGAAAATGTACCGTGATTGTTATGCGATTATGGCTGCTGAATTTGACCCTTCTATTAAAATCGGCATTTATGAAAAACTACCCAATGGGAGTTTTAGAAATGTAAAAAAGTTAGATCAGGTATTACTTAAGAATCCAATTGTTACAATTGATCCAAGTTCTGACAATCCTTGTGTATTTGTACCGGATAATGTTTGTGTGGAAGAGGGCACCTATGAATTTCAAACCGGACCCCTCCGGATGATTAGCAATTCTTACTACATCGCTTATCAACGTTGTTGCCGCAACGAAACGATTTCTAACATTTACAATCCCGGTGAAGACGGTGCTGCATTTGTGATTGAAATCACTCCAGAGGCACAGCGAATTTGTAATAACAGCCCGCGATTTAGAAATTATCCGCCTGTTGTCATTTGTGTAAACAATCCTTTAAAAATAGACCATTCAGCTATTGATCCGGATGGGGACCAGATCAGTTATGAATTCTGCAGTCCTTTGGTGGCTGGAGGTCAGGATGGCACCCAAAATGGAAGCGAAACCTGTATAGGGGTCAGACCAGATCCATTTAATTGTCCACCTCCTTTTAATACCGTAAATTTTAGAAATCCCATTTATACTGCAACTACCCCACTTGCCGGCAATCCATTAGTTCGCATTGATCCGGTCACCGGACTGATAAGCGGAACTCCGGAAATTCAAGGTCAGTTTGTAGTCGGTGTCTGTATTAAAGAATATCGGAATGGAATCCTGCTAACGGAAACCCGTCGGGATTTTCAATTTAACGTCACTTATTGTGAGCCAAAAGTGCTGGCAAAATTGCAATCAGATTCGATATTAAGTGGGAATACCTATGTCATAAACCTCTGTGGTAAATCGAGTATTGATTTTCAAAACTTAAGTACGGATCAACAATTTATTCGTCAATATGACTGGCGATTTAATATTGGTGGGATAGAGCAACAAGAAAATTCCAGAAATGCCCGATTTAATTTTCCTGGATATGGAACTTATAATGGCAAAATGGTTCTAAATCCAGGGAGCGATTGTTCTGATTCCCTCAATATCAAAGTAAACGTTTTTCCAGGCATTTGGGCCGGATTTGGTTTTGTATATGACACTTGCATAGCAGGCCCCGTAAATTTTACAGATAAGTCCTTATCAGGGAGCGGTCAACTTACGAATTGGAATTGGAATTTTTCCGGTATGGGCACTGCAACGATTCCAAATACGAGCTATACTTTTAAAACACCAGGTCTTAAATTAATCCGTCTCCAGGTTAAAGATATAAATGGATGTATTGCAGATACTACTGCTCAGATTCCCTATTATCCAGTGCCGCTTCTCCTAATAGTTGAGCCCAATGTTTTAGAGGGTTGTACGCCATTGAAAGTATGTTTTGACAATCTATCAGTGCCCATTGATACCAGTTATGATATTGTTTGGGATTTGGGTGATGGTAATTTCAGTCAAGCTATTTCTCCTTGCCATGAATATAAAACGGGAGGTGTTTATTCTTTAAAACTTCAAATCACATCCCCGATCGGATGTTATACTGAAAAAAATTATCCGAATTGGATTCAAGCCAAGCAATCCCCAATTGCCGCTTTTAGTTTTACCCCTGATAAATTGAGTTCCTTCCAAAAAACGGCCAATTTTACCGATTTATCAAGCAATACCAATAGTCGTATATGGCACTTTAATTTTACAGATCGGAGCACACTAAACAACCCCAGTTATACTTTCAGAGATACCGGTCAGCAAACCATTCAGCTGATTGCCATTAACAATAATGGCTGTCGGGATACCCTGACCAAGCGATTAGACGTAGAGCCATTGGTAACGTTTTATATGCCCAATGCATTTACGCCCAATGGAGATTCAAAAAATGAGGAATTTTTAGGCTTGGGGATTTTAGATGGTATGAAGTCTTTTGAAATGAGTATTTGGGATCGCTGGGGTGGCCGTATTTTTAGCACAACCGACCCCCTCCAGGGCTGGAACGGGCGGTTTGAAAACACAGGAAACATCCTGCCAAACGGGGTTTATGTGTATCAAGTGCGCTATTATACCCCTAGAAACCAATTGGTTGAATTACAGGGGTATGCTACTTTATTGAGATAAAATCTCTATATTTTAAATTTTTTACCTAAAAAACTATATCTTTGCGACTCTTTTTAAAAATCCTTAAATCATAAATCATGGATTTGCTTAAATACGTACAAGATCAATTAATGGATGTCAGCCGGATCCCTTCATTTTCTTCTGGCGACACGGTAATAGTCAGTTATAAGATTATCGAAGGAAACAAAGAGCGGATTCAGGATTTTAGAGGCGATGTCATTAACATTCGTGGCGAGGGCAAAAACAAGACCTTCACCGTAAGAAAAGTTTCCAGTGGTGTTGGAGTTGAACGTATTTTTCCATTTTCATCTCCCAATATTGCAGAAATTAAAGTCGTAAAGAAAGGTCGCGTACGTCGTGCAAAATTGTACTATTTGCGTAATCTATCCGGTAAAAAAGCCCGGATTAAGGAGCGCACTTATGCCGCAAAAGAAACGACTTCTGAAGCTTAATTTTCAGTTTTTCTAAGTTTAATTTTCTACAGGCAAGATTTCAACCAGGGATTGGTTGTTAACGCCTTTTATATTCTTAAATTTCTTACGGAATTCAATATTTCTTTCTTTTGTACTGGCTTCCAGTGGAATCACCCTTCCATCTAAGCTGATTTCAATTGGCAATTCTAAATTTTCTTCTGAAGCGATTAATTTATAGAGAATCCGTGTCCGATTGCTGTCTGCTTCCACTTTGATTTTTAGTTTTGGAATTTCAGCATGATAAAAATATTGTTTGAAGAATGCGCTGTAGTCTTCCTTGGTAAAGTTATTTACATAATTAAAAAAAACATCGCTGTCAATATTTTTAAATTTATACGTCTTATAAAATCCTTTCAGGAGTTTAAACCAGCTGCTGTCATTCTTCATTGCAAAGCGCAAGGTTTGTAAAATCCAAGCTCCTTTATAATACATATCTGAATCAGGAAAGCCTTGAAAATTAACGTCTCTTGGTCCGATTACTGGAAATTTGTTTTGAATAAATGCCCGTTGACTTTCCAGATACTTTAATGCGGATTTTCGCCCAAACAAATACTCCACATATAAGGATTCCATATAGGTTGTAAACCCTTCATGAATCCACATATCCGCATGATCGTTACAAGAAATTGCATTCCCAAAATACTCGTGACCACTTTCATGAATAATGATATAGTCAAAAGTAAGTTCTTCAGGAATCCGTCCACCCAAATAACCTCTTTGAAATTGATTTCCATAAGCTATGGCACTTTGATGCTCCATTCCGAGATAGGGTGATTCAACCAAGGCATAACCGTCATTCCAAAATGGATATTTATCAAAATAATGCTCGTATGCTTCAAGCATCCGTTTGACTTGTTCAAAATGATTTTTTGCTTTATCCAGGTTGTAACTTAACACATAATAATCCAGCGGAAGAACCGTCCCATCGAACGCTGTATACTGATCACTGAAATGGACATAATCCCCTACATAAAACGTAACATTATAATTGTTGATTGGGTAAGATACTTTCCAATGATACGTTTTATGTGTTTTATCAAAATCGGTCACTTTTGAAAGATTCCCGTTTGATATGGCCATTAAATCAGATGGGACGGTGAGATGAACCTCTACTCCTTTTTCAGGTTCGTCAGACAGGTGATCTTTGTTTGGCCACCAGAGACTGGCTCCGGCACCTTCACAAGCAAGTCCAACCCAAGGTTTCCCGTTTTGATCTTTAGACCACACAAATCCACCATCCCAGGGAGCTCTTTTTGAAATTTGGGGTTTTCCGTCAAAATAGCATTTCAAAACGGTTTCCTCTCCCTTTTTTAAACTGGTTTGAACAAAAATGGCATCGTATTTACGCTCAAATTTTAATTCACGACCGCTTTCTGTTATCTTTCTCAGATTCATTTTTTCATATAAATCTAATTGGATTCTGTTGAGTGGCTCATTGGCTGTAAGGTGGATTTCACAAACACCCTTGATACTTTCAGCATTAATATCTACCGCCAGATCTAAGTCATAAAAGCTAACATTAAAGTTCCTTTCCGTTCGCAATGCACCCCTCAAGCTATCCTTTAAGTTAAAACTTGTTTGACTCCGGGAGTTCATGATAGAAACCAGGCAAATAGAAATGATTGATAAATATCTCATCATATGGGTCGTAATTTTTTGTTGGCGGACTTTAAATTCTTATTTACCAGAAAATCAGCCCAGGAATCCGGTAAAATTTTGATCAAAAGTAAGAACAGAATTTTGTTTTTGTGGATTAGGTACCTGGGTTTAGGTTTTGTTGACAGTAAGGCTTTGATAAAAGGTTTTTTAAGTGCAGATAAAGGCAAAGCACTCTGTTCGATATTTAAAATTATCTCATCCGCTTTTTGAAGATAGCTGTCAAAAGAACCCCCTTTATATAGATCGGCGATTCCCAAATGCTTTTGCCAAATTTTCGTTTTAAGGGGTCCCGGTTCAATTAAGACCACTGGTATACCCAGCAGTTTTAATTCCCGCCTCCAGCTATCTGACAAGCCTTCCAGTGCAAATTTGGAAGCCGCATAGGCCCCTAAAAAAGGTGCTGCAAACAATCCCGAAACTGAACTTATATTGATGATTCGGGCAGAATGACCGTGTATCCTGAGTAAAGGAATCAATTTTTGTGTAAACAGGAAATGCCCAAATACATTTACCTGAAATTGATATTTAAGCTGTTCAATCGGAAGTTCAGACAGAGGCCCCGGAATGGCCTGCCCAGCATTGTTGACCAAAGCATAGAGTCCTTCTGACCCCACCAATTGCTCAATTTGAAGCGCTGCAGTCAAGATGGAAGCTTCATCAGTAAGGTCCATTGCTATTGATTTGAAGCCTGGCTGAAATGCATGCTGATTCGAATCTGATTCAACTTGTCTTTGGGTTCCGATCACAAAAAATCCTTCCCGGATTAAATTTTCACAGATAAACTGGCCAATTCCAGATGAAATCCCACTAACAACAACATATTTCTGAGCCATAATTCAGGTAAAATTATCTAAAATATGCCGCTTCGCCGGGACTGCTTATCTTTATGGCTCGATGAGCTATCTCAATTGACCGGCGGCCCAATATCATGCGTTTACTACTCTTATTTTTTTCAATTGTCATACTGAGTTCATGTATTCCTGACCAGTCTATCAAAAAGGAACAACTTTTTGGAAAATGGATTGTAACGGAGGCTTTACGGAATAATAAAAAAACCAATACCCTGGAGGGAGCCTTTTTTTATTTTGATCAGGATGTACTGACTACAAATTTTATGGGACTTGAGAATCAAGCAAGCTACGAGATCAATAAAAACATACTCCAGTTAACAAAAGGGATGGACTATACGTTTCATTTAGAAAGGACTTCTGTCGATTCAGAGATTACAATGAAAACGAAAATTCAAAAAACAGAATTCCAGTTCAAACTTAAAAAAGAATAGCATGAAATTCTGGCTGGCTTCATTACTTGTTTTAATGGGTATTTTAAGTGGCCAATCCAGTCCCGGACTGCAAGCCTATCTCCAATCTAATGTTTTTTATACCAATGATTTCAAGCCTTATGTAGAGCTCCGGCTTTATTTATTATCCAATGGTTTGACAAAAAAAATTGAGCGGGATAGTTTATTGACCGTTGAAGCTCAGGTGACATTTTTACTAAAAAAGGATACGAGCCTGGTAAAAGCTGAACGCCTTGCATTAAAATCAAACCCCAGTTCAAATTTATCTGATATCATTCAAATTTTAAGATGGCAGCTGCCTCCTGGCCGATATGAATTAGAAACCCATATTGAAGATCTCCGAGATCCAGCTAAGGAGCTGAGTTTGTTGGACTCTATACTCATTCAAGAACATCCATCCAAACCGCAATTATCTACGATTCAATTATCTTCCATTTCAAAAGCATCCACAGATCTGAACCATCCATTTTATAAAAATGGATATGTGAGTGAGCCACTGGCCTATCTACAATATAATGAATTGCAAAAAGTACTCTACGCATATTTTGAAACCTATCATTGCCAGGATTTAGGCAAGCGATTTTTTTATAAATTCAATCTGAGTAAAATAGATTCTTTCGGAACGATCAAACAGATTCAGGAATGGCATAAAGCACGAAGTGCCCGTTCATTTGATGCGTTTCATTTAATTCATGATATCAGTAATTTGACTAGTGGGACTTATGTTTTACATGTGAGTTTACTGGATGAACATTCGAAGCAACTTTCTGAATCAAACATTGAATTTTTCCGTATCAATCCATTTTGGGATCAAATTGCAAAATTATCAACCAGCAGAATAGAAGACTACCACTTTTTTGATACCCTTTCCGAAACGACGATTGACTATTCCATTCGAGGGATGTATCCCATTATTTCCAGTTTGGATGTCTCCATCTTAAACGAATTTTTCAAAGAGAAAAAGCTGGAAGAAAAAAGAGCTTTCCTCCTGATGTATTGGAGCAAACAATCTGATAGTGCGCGAATTGCTTACACTAAATTCTTAAAATACATTCAAAAGATTGACGCCCTGTTTTATTCGGGCTTTGGCTATGGATTTGAAACGGCTCGCGGCAATATTTTTCTAAGATTTGGTAAACCCGACGAACAAATTGCTGAAGACAAAGACAATGGAGCTTTCCCTTATGAAATATGGAAATACAATAAACTCAATAAGACCGGACAGACCAACGTAAAATTTTTATTTTACAACCCCGACTTAGCTGGAAGTGATTTCAGATTGCTGCATTCTAATGCTCATGGAGAAGTTTATAATAAAAACTGGGAGTTGGAATTATATAAAAATGCAATCCAAGAGCTCCGTGGAAATAATCCGATAGATGGAAATTTGATTCCCGATGGTTATAATAGACGCGCTCGCGAATATTTTAATAATTGATTAAGCAGACGGTTCCTGATTGGCTATTAAAAAATAGGCAGCTGTGGTAAAATAATTTCTGATATAAGGTAGATTGCGCAAACCCACTGGCACCAATTTGGGTTCTAAATTAAATTTGAATTTGTAAATTGGGTTGGTGAAATACAGTTTTTTAGCCAGGATAGAAAATCCACTTTGCAATACAATTTTCTCAAAGCGTTCGATTGAAATCCCAGTTTCCTTAATTTCCATAAACTCATTGAGTGTGATGTCATCTTGCCCACCCCATTTTAAAATCGATTGATAAATAGATTTTGGCAAAAGATGAAACCAGGGTAATTTACTTAATAGTTTAGAGCTCGCCATTTGCTGGTGACCACCAAAAGGCATTTGCCAGGGTGGAAACCCAAAAAAAATCACACCACCCGGTTTTAAAAATCCTTTGAGAATCTTAATAAAAAGATCCTGATGCGGAATGTGTTCAATCACATCTTTTAATAAGATCACATCAAAGGGTCCATCCAAGTCATACTGAACCTGGATATCATAAATATTTTTGGATAAAAATTTCAATTGACCCAAACCAAAGGCTTCTTGCTGAAAATGTTTTGCAGCTTCAATCCGGGAAGGACTCAGATCAATTCCATAAGAAATTAAACCTCTTTCCACAAATGCTTTTAACACACCTGCTTCTGCACAACCAATTTCCAAAATTCGATCCTGTGGTTGAAGGGGTCTTATGGTTTCGATAAACGAAATAATAAAATCCCGGGCAGTTAAATACTGCATTTCAAAATAACGAATCTTGTCTTTGTGGTAATCAAACATTAAAGTCCTTTAAAATAGGGTTTCCGTTTATTCAGAAATGCATCTACCCCTTCTTCAGCATCTTTGGTAATCATTAAATTTCCAAAAGCATCCAATTCAGATTCATAGCCCTGCATTTCAAAATCAAAATAAGAATTTACAATTTTAATTACTTTTTGAATCGCTATTGGCGCCTTTAAAGCAATTTTATTAATAATTTCCAATGATTTTTCAATTTCCTTGCCGGGTTCAACGACATGATTTACCAATCCCAAACGATAGGCTTCTTCTGCTGAAATCATATCGCCTGTCATGAGCATTTCGATTGCTTTTCCTTTGCCGATATAATGAATTAAGCGTTGGGTGCCGCCGTATCCAGGTATCAGGCCCAAATTGACTTCTGGCTGTCCAAATTTTGCATTACTGCCGGCAACACGAATGTGACAAGCCATGGCCAATTCGCAACCTCCACCCAGGGCAAATCCATTCACAGCAGCGATAACAGGAATATTCAATTTTTCAATCTCAGAAAACAACATCTGGCCTTTGCGACCTAGTGAAATGCCTTCTTTTCGGGTCAAACCAACAAACTCTGAAATATCTGCACCAGCCACAAAAGACTTAGGTCCCGCACCGGTAATAATAAGTCCGTGTAATTCATCGGATTTGGCTTCCACCTCATCTATAGCTGCATTTTATTCATAAATCACTTTGTGTTTTAGGGCATTCATAGCCTGCTCCCGATTGATCGTCAGAATGCAAACCTTATTT
>CAYMGR010000040.1:6534-13212 GCA_964389985.1 uncultured Saprospiraceae bacterium | reverse complement strand
GACCAAATCAATGATTATTTTTCTATTTTTTCAGGCCAATCAGGTATTCAAGTGCAATCGGTCCGAATTTTTGACCGTTGGGGAAATCAGATCCTTTATAAAAAGGATTTTGTCATTTCAGGAGAATATCCTGTTTGGGATGGAAGAATTGGAGATTTGGATGCTCTGCCAGGGGTTTATGTCTATTTGATTCAGGTGAAAACACCAAAAGGAGAATCCAAGCGGTATCATGGAGATCTCAATTTATTCAGATAATAAGCTGTTTTGCCATGCGAATTGGGTGTTTTTTAAATATTAACAGAAATTATATGCTTTTTTTTTATCTAATGTGAAGCGAAAAGACTTCTTGTGGGGTCTATTAAGTAGCTTAGGAATTAATGGATTGCTTCCTGGCGATTTAGATAAACAGAATAATTATCTGGAATATGGAGGATAAACCGACAACGGTACGGTTTTTGAAAAATCCTTATTTTAATTGTGAAAATAAATCCAATAGATGTCAAATAAAATTGTAATTTTAGTTGATAATCTAGAGCAAGTATATTATTTTTTATAATATTTAAGAAAAACATTTACAATATGTATCGAATTTTACTTTATTTAATATGTATATTTTGCCTGGCGACGAGCCATGAAGCTTTGGCACAATGTACTCCTCCCATGGCAGAAGAATGCGATTTAGCCAGCGTTCTTTGTTCATTAGATGAGGTGAATGGTTATGCCTGTAACAATCCAAGTACACAAGCCAGTCCCTGTCAGCCACTCTGCTCTCAAGGAGGAGTAGGCCATAATACCAGTTGGTGGGCCTTTGTATCTCAAGGCGGTAATGTGACAATTACCTTGACCATTGGCAATTGCTCCAGTTCCCAAGGATTACAATGGGGTATTTGGGGTGATTGTAATTGTGGTCAGGAAATTATTTGTCGATCTATCCCTTGTGTTGCACCCAATAGCACTTCAACAGCAACCGGTACTTTGGTGCCATGTAAAACCTATTATTTATGGGTTGATGGATGTAGTGGGGATATCTGCGACTTTACCTTGAGTACCAGTGGTGGTGGACCTCCATCTCTGGACCCTTTGGGATTTATTAATAACATTGCCAGTAAAATCATTCAACCTGTTTGTGTTGGAGCTTGTAATGTAAGATTCTTTGTGAACCCACAATCAGGCGGTTGTGATCCAACTTATGTATGGACTTTAGACGGTGATGAAGTAGGTGGAAATTCAAATGAAGTTCGTCTTGATTTTCCGGATGAAGGCGATTTTATCATCTGTGTAACTGCTTATATCGGTAATCCATCCAGTGGATCTATCTGCTCTCAAGAAGGCCCACAATGTGCTACCGTAAAAGTTAGACCCATTGCCGATAAAATGGGACCTCCCAGGGTAATTTGTTACGAACAAGCCAATCCGGGTGGATATAAATGGCATTCGCAAAGGATTTTTCAGTCTGGAACTTACAGAGAGCAGTTTACCGATCAAAATTGTTGTAAATATGACTCTGTCGTAGATTTTAGAGTCTTAGATAAACCTGAACCTCCTGATGTTTATTATATTACTTGCGATGGAGAACCCTATATTGACATTTTAGGAAGGGCCCACGTGCCATGTAAACAACAGTTTGAAGTATTACTTCCTAAAACAACTGATCCCTACCGTTGTGATAGCTCAATCATGCTCACAGCGGTATCTGTAGATTTTATTCCAAACTTTAGAGTACAGTGTATCGGAGGGATGGTTGAAATTTCTCCCAATGTCCGCATCGTAAAACCTTGTAGCGTAGGGGAAACTTATCAATTTGAATATCGTTGGTATAAAAAGAATGACCCTGGGAAAAAAACAATAAGCCAGGATGAACGCTTGGTTGTGGATGCAGTAAAAGAAGATTATTGTGTGGAAGTAAATGTACGTGTTGAATTAGTTACTGAGTTTGCAATATGTGCTAAAACATTCTGTGAAACATTTAATGAAGACGATTTAGCTCCTAAATGCTTTCCTTTAGCTGGGGACGTGGTTCTTTGCGTAGGCAAAAATGGTTCCTATTGGATTGATACTTTTATTTCTCAAAAAGTGACCTTTTATACCTGGACTGTAGATGGTGGATTTGTTGTATCAAAACCCGATTCTTCCGGTGTTGAAATTAAATGGTTATTGCCTCCTGGAGATACCGGAGAAGTCTGTGTTTATTATGACACCGATTGTGGTAGAAGTTGCGAAAAATGTATCAAAGTTGCCATCCAACCAGTTCCTGCTCCTCAAGCCGGCCCCAATGATAGTATTTGTGATTTAGCAAATCAATTTCAAGGGCAAAAAGATGTTGGTGGAAGCTGGACTCAAATAGGCGGACCTGGTAATTCTAATATAACAGATATAACAGATCCAAAGTCGAATGTTAAAGTGGATGCATTTGGAATTTACCGATACGTGTATTCCGAAACCAGATTAGGATGTACCGGCACAGATACCGTCGATCTTTATTTCAATTCCACTCCGGATTCTACTGGAATAACTTATTTGTGTAATGTAAAACAGACACAATATAAATTACGCTTCCAGGTAAGGGGAGGAACGCCTCCTTATACCGTCGTGCAAGGAAATGGAACCATAGATATCAATAATATTTATACCTCTAATTTCCATGATAATTTAACAAACTATACCATATTGATTCGCGACGTGATGGGTTGTATTTTAACATTCAATTTCAGTCATGAATGTATGTGTACCAACCTTGTCGGTGTATTAGACAAAGGATTGGAAAATAAATGCGAATCGGATGTTTTTACATTTTTCTATGACCCACAATTAGAAAAACTAGATCCAAATGATACCGTTATTTATGTTATGACCAATGATCCGGATCCAGATAATGCAGCTGGAGGCACATTTATCAAGATGCTGAACTCTAAAACAGTTGCTTATGATCCTGGCACGATGAGTTACAATACGACCTACTATATATTTGTTTTAGTAGGAAAAAGAAACGGACAGGGAGGTATTGATTTTTCTGCAGGTTGTGTGCAGGTTGATGGTCCTAAGCCATTCGTCTTTTATAAAAATCCATTGCCCAATGCAGGAATCGATGATGCGATTTGTGGAACGGTTTATGATTTGAATGGAATTTCAAGTATACTGGGTACCAAATTGAAATGGAAGTTGATTTCAGGTCCTTCTGGTGTGCAATTTTCTGATGATGCCATTGCCAATTCATCTGTAAATACACAAGGCAATTATGGAAAATATGTATTTGAATTTTCAGAAGATAATAATAATTGTGCTGCTGCAGATCAGGTTGAAATTACATTTAATCCATCACCATTTATTTCGGTTTTCGAAAAAATCTGTATTGAGTATATCCCACCTTATCCTTATAAAGCGGTTTTAAATATTAATAATGGCAAACCACCTTTTACCATCCTTCAAGGTGGAGGTATGATTAATGGAAATGTCTATATGACAGATACCTTAGCAAGTTTGACGCAGTTTACTGTTAAAATTCAAGATGCTAATGGTTGCATTTCTAATTTAATCATAGATGATTATAATTGTAATTGTGGCAATATTGACGCCGGTGAATTGGATACGATTCCTACTGAAGTTTGTATCGATAAATGCGTGTCGATAAAAACAATTACTCCTCCAATTTTGGATCCGGAAGATGTAGTGATGTATGTGTTTCATCAATCGTCTTATAATGACCAAACCACACCAAAATTAGATACCTTCTTCAGCTTGAATGATGTTGTTTGTTTTGATGCATCTAAAGGCATGGTCACTGGTACAGCATATTATATTACTTGTGTCGTTGGAGATGATAAAGATTTTGATGGTATTGTAGATCCAAACGATCCATGTAAGCGGGTGACTAAGAATCAACCAATCATATGGTATGATTATCCAAACCCGGATGCAGGTCCTGCTGATAGTATTTGCTTTTACAACTATCAGTTAAATGGAATAACCAATACGGGTACTCCTAGCTGGAGATTTATTGGTGGATCTGGTAGCAGCACGATATCCACACCTGGCAATGATCAAACAAATGTTGTGGTTTCTGGTAAAGGAAATTACCAATATGAATTAACTGAAAACTATAAAGGTTGTATCACAAAAGATACAGTCAATATTACGCATTGGGATTCTCCCAATTTTATTGATGTTCCTCCACCTTATGAGTGCGATAACACAGCTGAAAAGTTCCGGGTAACCATAGATGGTGCAAACGGAGACAGACCATCTTGGAGTATCGACGGGACTACCAACCCGAGTGGAACATTAGCAGGTAGTTTTATATCTGGCAATACCTGGAGAACTGATTGGATTAATAACAATGAAGTTTACCGATTAATCATTAATGACAGGCATGATTGTTTGCCGGATACAACCAGCAATACCTATGAATGTCCTTGTATTAATGGTTTAGGTACTTTAAATAAAACTCCGATTATTCTTTGTGCAAATGCAACAGCACAAGCTGTCTACAATGCGGCATCCGGAACTCCTGATGGAAATGATGTGGTGCGTTTTGTATTGTATGATGGTAATCCAGCAGATCCAAAGACCGGTACGTTCATTAATGTGAATGCTTCCGGTACATTTACTTTTGATGCTGCTAAAATGCAGTTAGGTAAAACTTATTATATTATTGTATTGATGGGTAACCCTGATGCAACTACCGGAGTAGTTTTAAATGATCGTTGTTTGAAATTTGATGTGGTACCAGTAACCTGGTATGATTTTCCAAAAGCAGTTATCGGCGGAGTTAATAAATTAACCTGTGCTGTTACTTCAATTAATTTGGATGGAAATGCATCAACCAGCGGATCGGGATCAGGTTTAAATTACCAATGGTCAACAGGAAATGGACAGTTTGTTAATCCTGGTAATGTAACAAGCAGTACAGCTGCTATTAATGCACCGGGAACTTATAAATTAGTGGTAACGGATCAATTGTCAGGTTGTACAAATGAAATTACTTACAATGTTAGCATAGATGTTCAAAAACCTACCGTTAGTATTGCACAGCCTCAAGTGATCACTTGTGATCGTTTAACAGTGAATTTGGATGGAACTGCATCCTCTAAAGGATCTGAATATTCAATTCGCTGGACAGGCCCAGGCACGATCCAAAATGGTAATACCTATACTCCAACAGTTAATTCAGTTGGTACTTACCGTTTAATAGTAACCAATACTGATAATGGTTGTGTGGATTCTTTTGCAATGAATGTTGCTACAGATCTTAGAAAACCAACGCCTAGAATTCAACAAATTGGGCAGTTAACCTGTACTGTAAAACAAGTACAATTAGATGCCACTGGATCTACAGGACAAGCCGGTTCTATTGGACAATATATCTGGTCAACCCAAAATGGAAGTATTGTTTCCGGAGTTGGAACGTCTCGTATTACAGTGGATAAACCAGGAAGCTATCGGGTAGAAGTAAAGGATCAGGCAAATGGTTGTACAGAATTTACCGATATTGAAGTATTGGAAATAGGAAATCCTTTTGCTGGAATTAATTTAGCAGCGATTAACCCACTTTGTTTCGGTGAAAGAAACGGAACAGTCAATGTAAATGGAGTAATAGCTAATGGACCAGCAAATGGATTAGAGTATTCATTTAATGGAGGACAATTTTCAAATTCTACAACATTTAATAATTTAAGTCAGGGTACCTATCGCTTGAAAGTTAGGGATGTGAATGGCTGTGAACATGATACTACTGTAACATTAATTGAACCCGGAAAATTGGGAATTGATGTAGATAAAGTGATTATAGTTGATCAAGATCAAACAGTCTTTTTAGATACCTTATTGAATAGAATTACTGGTGGAACGACAACTTATCGCGATACAGTATGGTGGAATTTGAATCAGAATATTGACTGGGAAAGCAAATTGCGTTACCAGGCTGATACGACAAGAGATTTCTTAATTACTTTAATCGATGGTGCGGGTTGTAAAATTGAAGATCGCGTACGTGTTGTCGTAAGAATTATTAAAGATGTGTGGTGGCCTACAGCCTTTACTCCTAATGGTGACAACATCAATGATTTGTGGAACCTGAAAGGAAAACGCGTCAGAAATATTAAATCTTTGAATATCTATGACCGTTGGGGCGAATTGGTTTATGCTGCTCAAAATATTAAAGATGGAAACTTAGATCCTGGAGTAGGATGGGGTGGAAATTTTAAAGGAGAAAGAGCATTGCCAGGTGTATATGTATTCTTTGCAGAAATTGAGTATGTTGGTTCAGAAGGATCAGACATCTATAAAGGAGAATTTACCTTGCTCCGGTAAGAAATTATAGTTTTAGTAAAAAAGGCCATTCAAATTTGAATGGCCTTTTTTATTTGTGTTAATGCCTAATTTGAAAGATTGTGATTCAGTTGTCGACCTAACAAGATTAAATGGGAGCAGGAACACCAATTACTAACTTGATTGGAGTAGGTACAGCTTAGTAGCCTAATTTATTGCGGATGAGCTGAAGAGCTAATTCAAGTTGTTGCGTTCTATCTAATTGACTAGTATCAAATACAATCGCATCAGGAGTTTGGATTAATGGACTATCCAGCCGGGTTGAATCAATATGATCTCGTTTTAGTAGATTAGATCTTACTTGTTCGAGACTTTGATGAATTCCTTTTTGAGTTAATTCTAAAAATCTTCTTT
>CAYMGR010000040.1:0-6434 GCA_964389985.1 uncultured Saprospiraceae bacterium | reverse complement strand
ACTTGTTCGAGACTTTGATGAATTCCTTTTTGAGTTAATTCTAAAAATCTTCTTTGTGTTCTGATTTCTAAATCGGCTATGACAAATAATTTTACATCAGCATTAGGAAACACAACACTGCCGATGTCGCGACCATCCATGATGACCGATTGCCCTTTTGATATTTGCCGCTGTAAGGCCACCATGGCTGTGCGAATGTTAGACAGTCTTGCAAGTTCACTTACATAATCTGAAATAATAGGTTGTCTGATAGCATCTGTAACATCCTCATTGTTTAATAGAATTTTTGGATGTTTTGAAGCAATAAATTCAATGTGTATTTTAGTTAGGTCCAAGTCCTCAAATTGAAAATCGGTATGGATTGCCTTATTATTTAAATAATAAAGAGTAACGGCCCGATACATCGCTCCTGAATCAATATAGGTGATATTTAAAGCAAGAGCTAAATCTTTGGCCAAGGTACTCTTGCCACAAGCGGAATATCCATCAACAGCAATGATCATTTAGTGATCAAAATAAAAAAATCCTGTCTTTTGAACAGGATTTTATTTAGTTTAATATTCATCTTCATTAAAAAGAAAATCATCTTTTCGGGGATAATCTGGCCAAATATCTTCCATGCTTTCATAGATTTCCTCATCATCTTCCAATTCCTGAAGATTTTCCAATACTTCAATTGGAGCGCCAGATCGTATGGCAAAATCTATCAGCTCGTCCCGTGATGCAGGCCATGGTGCTTCTTCCAAATGGTGAGCTAATTCTAAAGTCCAATACATAACTTGATTTTTATAGGTAATTTATTTTACTTTAATACATTTTACTTAATAAAAGTTCCAGCAGTTGAAGATTATAAAATCAACATACTATCCCCGTAGCTGTAAAACCGGTATTTTTCTTTCATGGCCATCTCATAGGCTTCATTCAATAATTCATGACCAGCAAATGCGGAAACCATAATCAACAGACTGGATTTGGGTAAATGAAAGTTTGTAACCAGGCGGTTGGCGATTCTAAAATCATAAGGTGGGTATATAAATAAATTAGTCCACCCTTCAGCAGGTTTAAGATACTGAGAAGCTGAAACGGATGATTCAAGGGCTCTCATGGTTGTGGTCCCAATGGAGAAAATATTTTTACCTAAATCTTTCGTTTGATTTACAAGATTGGCAGTTGATTCGTCTATCCGAAAATATTCAGCTTCCATTTTGTGTTTGGACAGGTCTTCAACATCAATGGTGCGAAAAGTACCCAAGCCAACATGCAAGGTAACTTCGCCGAAATTTGCTCCTTTTATTTCGAGCATTTTATACAATTCTCGACTCATATGCAGTCCGGCTGTAGGGGCCGCAACGGCACCAACTTCTTTAGCATAAATTGTTTGGTAACGCTCTTCGTCCGCGGATTCCAAATTTCGAGTAATGTATTTGGGTAAAGGTGTTTGCCCTAAAATTTTTAATGCATTTTGGAATGCCTGAGAGTCGCCATCAAATAAAAAGCGAATTGTCCTCCCTCTGGAAGTGGTATTATCTACCACCTCTGCGACCAGGATTTCCTTTCCGTTTTTATCATAGAAGTATAACTTATTACCAACCCTGATTTTCCGGGCAGGATCTACTAATACATCCCATAACCTAACATCTTTATTGAGCTCCCGAAGCAAAAACACTTCAATTTTAGCACCTGTTTTTTCTTTTCGGCCATACATCCTGGCTGGAAACACTTTCGTGTTATTAATGATAATAGCATCTTTATCCTCAACGTAGTCCAGGAGGTCTTTAAAGTTCTTGTGTTCAATTTTTCCTGAATCTCTGTGGATAACCATCATCCGGGAATCAGACCGCTCATCCACTGGATATTGGGCAATAAGATTTTTAGGGAGGTTAAATGTAAACTGCGATAATTTTGTACGCATTGGAGCTTTTTAATTTCCGGCAAAAATACTGTTTCGGATATAGTAAAATCAAGTCTTTTGACAATTATTCAATGAATTTTAGAGGGGAATGTTGTTAAATGGTAGTACTTTTTTTTGATTTGGTCGAAATAAGCCTGAAATTATTGGTTTGGATACTAATTTTGATGCTAAACATGAGGGTTTGATATTTTTTAGAATTTTTGCAGACAGCTTTTCACAGGCAATTCATCAGCTTACAAGCAATAAGCTAAGAAGCTTTCTAACCTTACTTGGTATTACAATAGGGATTTTTTGTGTCATTGCGGTGCTGTCTTCTGTAGATTCCTTGCAGGATAATATCATTCAGAGTTTTGAAAAATTTGGAAATGATGTCATTTATGTCGATAAATGGCCTTGGGAGGAGGATCCAGGTCAGAACTATTATAAGTACATGGCGCGACCAGCACCGGGCAGTGATGATTTAAAATTGATTCAATCAAAGTCGAAAATGGCACAATTTGCAGCCCTGTCGGTTTTTCTACCAGGTCGTACGATTAAATTTATGGACAATTTCGTAGAAGGCGCTTATTTAGCAGGCGTCACAGAAGATTATGATCGAATCATTCAGTTTGAATTTGAAGACGGAAATTATTTTTCACCGCGTGATTTTCAAATTGGGGCTAACCAGGTCATATTAGGAAGTAAATTAGCTGAATCCTTATTTCCTAAAGGAGGCGGAGTTGGAAAAGAAATCAAATTCTTCGGTCAAAATTTTCAAATCATTGGTATCTTAAAAAAAGAGGGGAAATCTATTATTAATATCATGCCAAATGACGAAGCCCTTTTTATACCCTTTAATGCAGCCAGAAAATTAGTGGCTATAAATTCAAATTCAAATTGGGGAACCTTATTAAGTGTGAAAGCAAATCATGGAGTTGATTTAGACGAACTCAAGTATGAGGTAGCAAGTATAATCAGGCCGGGTAGGGGATTGAGGCCGAGAGATAAAGATAATTTCTCGATTAATAAGATTACAATGTTGACGAATTTGGTGGATAAAGTTTTTGGGGTCATCAACTTTGCTGGATTTATCATTGGATTATTTTCAATGTTGGTTGGAGCTTTTGGTGTGGCAAACATCATGTTTGTGTCTGTAAAGGAGCGGACTAATTTAATTGGGATTAAAATGGCCGTAGGTGCAAAACGTTATTTTATACTATTGGAATATCTGATTGAAGCAATTATCTTATGCATCATCGGAGGAATCGTAGGACTGGGATTTGTATGGGGAATTTTATTGATCATTTCCAAACTGTTGGAATTCCCGATATACATGTCCTTGCAGAATATTGGCTTGGGAATAAGTTTATCCATTTTTATTGGAATAATAGCTGGTATCATTCCGGCAATTATGGCATCCAGATTGGATCCAGTAGAAGCCATTAGAAAATAAAAAAAGAAGGAAATAACGGAATGCGTATTCAATTAGAATACGATTAATCGTATTTAATGCAGAGGAACCTTACAATTGCTAAGGTCAGAATGAAATTAAAAAGAGAACTATTTTTTTACCCGTTCAACCAGACTTGTAAAAGCGGAAGAATTGTTTAATGCTAAATCAGCAAGAACTTTGCGATTCAGATTAATTTGATTTACATCCAATAAATGGATAAACTTGGAGTAGCTCAAACCTAAAGGTCTGACAGCTGCATTTATACGAGCAATCCAAAGACGTCTAAAGGCTCTTTTTTTCTCGCGACGGTGTTTGAAAGCGTATTTCATTGCCCGCTCAACAGCATTTTTGGCAACCGTGTATACTTTAGAACGCGCGCCAAAATAACCTCTGGCTGCTTTCATAATTTTCTTTCTTCTTTGTCTGGATGCTACTGCATTTACTGAACGTGGCATAATTTGTTAATTTTTCAAGGGATCAAACGATACTTAACCTTGTTGTTTATTAATTAATTAATACAATCCTAATAATTGTTTCATGCGTTTTTCCTCACTTGGGTGGACGATGACTGAATTTACCAAATGCCTTTTAGCTTTCTTGGTTTTATGTCTCATAAAGTGAGAAGTTTTGGCCTGGTAACGCTTCACCTTTCCTTTACCGGTTAGTTTCATTCTTTTTTTTGCTCCTGAATGCGTTTTTACCTTAGGCATAGTTCTTTTTTTAAAAAATTAAAATTGGATGGCAAAAATAACATATTTAACGGATTTTGAATGAAAAAACCTTTAAATCTAATGATTTTAGGTGTTTTTTTGTTAAATATAATTGAATGGTATTTGCGAAAAGGATATTAACTGGTCTTTTTCTTGGGAGAAATAATGACGTGCATCCGTTTTCCTTCAAGTCTTGGCAATTCTTCAGCAACGCCATATTGCTCAAGTTCCTTAATAAACCTCAGCAAAACCAATTCACCCCGGTCTTTAAAAACGATAGCGCGACCTCTAAATTGGACATAGGCTTTTACTTTGGCGCCTTCTTCTAAAAATTTAATGGCATGCTTAACTTTAAAATCATAATCATGATCATCTGTATGGGGACCAAACCGGATTTCCTTGACAACGGTTTTTGCTGTTTTGGCTTTGAGTTCTTTTTCTTTCTTCCTTTTTAAATAAAGGAATTTTTGAAAGTCAATGATTTTACAAACAGGAGGATCCGCTTTAGCTGTAATTTCGACCAGGTCCATTCCCAAATCAAATGCCCATTTTAACGCTTGATCGGTGTAATAAACGCCCGCATCAATGGGTTTGCCTGCGACGTTACTGATTTCTTCAAAATTTTCACCAACGAGTCTTATTTGGCTATTTCGGATGGCATCATTGATGCGAAATTGTTCTTTTAATTCGTCGAATTTATTGACAGGACCTCTTCTTAGATTCAAATGACAGGGTTTAGTTAAAGTAACAAAGATATAAAATCATGCTTAAATAGAAGCTATCATGATTTCTTTAAAGAACTGGTTTTAGATACCAATTGTATATAAATCAAATCTTTCTCCGGGTCCAATGATGCTTTAAGTTTTGAACCGGCTTCCGGATTATCATTTAATAAAAATTCTGCCAATGGATCTTCTAAATATTTCTGAACAGCCCGATGCAAGGGTCTGGCTCCAAATTGTGGGTCAAATCCTTTTTCAGCCAAAAAGTCTATCGCTTCATCCGATAAACTTAAATGGAATCCCATTTGCTCCACCCGCGATAATAATTTCTTTAAAACAATGTGGATGATCTGATGCATTTCAGGTTTTTCCAAACTGTTGAAAATCAAAACATCATCGATACGATTTAAAAATTCAGGAGAGAACGTTTTCTTCAGTGCATTTTTAATAACCGACTTCGTATTCTCATCTTGGTTCTCAACCCGTGTTTTAGTTGCAAAACCGACTCCCTGTCCAAAATCTTTTAATTGGCGAGCTCCAATATTTGAGGTCATTATTAAAATGGTATTCTTAAAATCAATTTTACGTCCAAGGCCATCCGTTAAAAGTCCCTCATCTAATACTTGAAGTAAGATATTGTAAACGTCCGGATGGGCTTTTTCAATTTCATCTAATAAAATAACGGAATATGGTTTTCTTCTTATTTTTTCAGTCAATTGGCCTCCCTCTTCATATCCAACATAACCTGGAGGAGCTCCAATTAACCGACTCACCGTAAATTTTTCCATATACTCGCTCATATCTAAGCGGACCAAAGCATCTTCGGAATCAAATAAAAAGCGGGCAATGCCTTTTGCTAATTCAGTCTTTCCGACACCTGTAGGACCCAGAAAAATGAAGGAACCAATTGGCTTTTTGGGATCTTTGAGTCCAACACGATTGCGCTGGATAGCTTTACTGATTTTAGTAATCGCCTCATCTTGACCTACGATGGTTTGTCTGATTTCATCAGCCATATTGACTAATTTCTTGCTCTCAGAAAGGGCCACTTTTTTAACAGGAATACCCGTCATCATAGCCACAACTTCTGCAATGTCTTCTTCTGTGACGGGATATCTTTTGGTTTTTGCATCAGCTTCCCATTCGGCTTTAGATAACTCCAGTTTTTTCATTAATCTGGATTCCAAATCCCTCAAATCAGCCGCTTTTTCATACTGTTGGCTTTTTACAGCGGTATTTTTTTGTTCTTTTATTTGGTCAATCTGAGTTTCAATTTCTTCTATGTGCTTAGGGACATGAATGTTTTTTAAATGTACCCGAGCTCCAACTTCATCAATAACATCAATCGCTTTGTCCGGTAAAAAGCGATCTGTGATATATCGGTCACTTAATTTCACACAACTGATAATCGCTTCATCCGAATAACTTACCGAATGGTAATCCTCATATTTGGATTTAATATTATTGAGAATTTGAATTGTTTCTTCTGCAGTGGGTGGGTCAATCATGACTTTTTGAAATCTACGATCTAAAGCACCGTCCTTTTCAATATGCTGTCTGTATTCATCAAGTGTTGAAGCCCCAATACATTGCAATTCACCTCGAGCCAGTGCCGGTTTAAAGATATTCGAAGCGTCTAAAGAACCTGTTGCTCCTCC
>CAYMGR010000039.1:12198-13259 GCA_964389985.1 uncultured Saprospiraceae bacterium | reverse complement strand
TGTGGGGTACAAAAAAATTTATGGGAATTATTTATGATGGAATTCATCGTTCTACTTTCATACTAAATAGTGATCACCTGATTCATCAGATCATTTATCCTGTTGAATCAGCTATTCACCATCAACAAATACTTAACTCGATAAAAATATAACATGAAAAAATCTATTCTATTTGGAATTTTAATTTGCTTGGGCATGACGCTTATGTTGTGTACCAACAAAAAGACAAACGAAAATCAATCCCAGGAAAAACCTGTCATCGAAAAAATTGACAATACCGGTCCGGAATTTACATCAAAATATATCTGCCCTATGCATTGCAAAGGAAGCGGAAGTGACACAACCGGAGTTTGTCCTGCATGTGGAATGGATTATGAATTAAATGAAGCGTATCAGGAAAGCAAATAATTCAAGCATTTAAAGGCAATCTAATTAGATCATTTGGAAGCAATATGGAATATTTAGATTGCCCATCATTTGGATCAACGGACCAAGGTCAAATCTCCTGTTTTCCATTTGCCTTGTTTGTCCTCACCGGCATATTGTATCGCATACGTATAAACCCCGGGATTCATTTTTTCTTTATTAAAGGTACCATCCCAACCAAACGTTTCACCCACGGGTCCATTCGTTCTTTCATAAACCATATTTCCCCAACGATCAAAGATTCTAAAAACAAGAATGGAAGTCTTTTCCGGGAACTTAAAGACCGGATGGAAAAAGTCATTGATATTGTCTCCATTTGGTGAGAAGGCTGTGGGTATAAACAGATCTGCCTCATCAATCAGCACCGTAATGGTCATTTGATCTTTAATCACGCAACCATTGGAATCCTGCGCGGTCAGCATATAACTAATAGTTTGATCCGGTGTCGATTTTGGATTTAAACAATTGTTGCAACTTAAATAAAGATCGGGATCCCACTGTATCTGAGTTGGATTAAAATTAATTTGAGTAGTAATATTTACAATATTTCCCAATTTAATAACTGTATCATTGGGTAATTGCAACAATAAACTTTGTGAATTAGCAATATTAAAATTATAAATGGTATCACAAGC
>CAYMGR010000039.1:0-12098 GCA_964389985.1 uncultured Saprospiraceae bacterium | reverse complement strand
TTCACAAAATTTACATTGACCATTACAAAGCTGTCGCAAAATCTGGAAGAAGCTTTTAAAATTTTCAGACTCCCTCTTGGGCGTTGTAGTGAAAACACCTCACCATATAAAGTAATGGTTTGATTTTCACACAAGGTGGTATCAAAATTACCAATCGCATCCGGAAGGATAGAAATGGAAACCTGGATGACACTATCGCATCCGTTCACTGCCTGATTTGCTAACAAAATGGTTCCAGTCGTTTTACCATTGAAAAATTGCTCTCCATGTAAATTCAATGTATCACCCCGACAGATTTCATTCGTATAAGCACCTTGAGCATTAGGTAAGAGGTTTATTGTTACATCTATGATACTATCGCAACCAAAACTGGAACCACCCGGTAAATTAATTTGGCCATTGGTTTTTGTCTCAGAAAAATATTGATTGATGACTAAGATGCTGTCGCCTCTGCAAATAGTTGCAGAAAATCTACCGGTATTGTCTGGATAGTTTAAGTTTACATGAATCAAACTATCACATCCTGTGCTTGAACCGTTTTTTAATGTTACATCTCCAAACGGATTAGCCTGACTAAATAAAGTTCCTGCAACCAAGGTATCGCGATCCGGGCACATATTTAATTTAATAAAAGACTCTGTAAAATTATTAATGGTTAAGCTAACCGTTACGACACTATCACAACCACCCACTGCAGCACCGGGTATCGTTGCAACACCAGATTTATTACTTTTATCGAATAGAGTTCCTCCGATAGTTATAGAAGCATTATCGCATATCGTTTGTGAAAATGTTCCTGCACCTACTTCCTTTGCCAAAATCGTTACAACGCTGTCACAACCTGCTGCTGTTTTGGTAACAATTGAATCTGCCAAATGAAGTTTATGAATTTCAACTTGTCCAAAACGAAGGGTATCTCCAACGCATAAATTGGGTGTTAGATTGATTCTGTAATTAGGTGTAAAACTCACATTTACCAACACAACAGAATCACATATACTCACACCATCTCCTCTCACAAAAGTGGAATCCTTTGGGTTGGCTTCCGTATAAACTTTTCCCCTGTAAGTAACCGTTTGACCTGAACACAAGCTTGGTGTAAAATTTATTTTTACTTGCCCTGGACACGTATAACAGTTTGAAAACTCAGAATAAATACTTGGCTGGATGACAGGATTACTTTCAAATTGGTAGGCTGAAATGCTGGTCCTGTTAGGATAAGCCGCATTTAAAATCCAGTTTCCCGTTGCATCACAACGCGTTCTACCTAATTCCACTCCACCCTGGCATACTGCATTTGGGCATAAAATTCGATTATTGGAATAAACGATTACGCTATCATTTGCAATACCTGTACCTGTAATTTGATTTCGATTGACCGTTAGGATCGTTGGCACCGGATGAGCTGGAATTTTTGATGGATCCATGACGATCACCTTGTCATTAATACAAGTCATTCGATTATCTATGTATCGGATTTTTTTAGTAAGGGGTTCGTTTAAATTATAAATTACTGTGTCGTAATTATTAATATTATTTCGTTCTACATACAACTCTTGATTGTCTTGAGAATAAACAAAATATTTACCATCGCGAGCAGTATTATCAGAAACAAGCACAGGGTTGCCGTTTCCACCAGAACTGGTTAAATCAATATTATTATTATAAAATCTGTTTTTTTGAATATTTTGAATCCAACTGGAATTAGCTAATGAGATCGCAGCATTTGTAATTCCAAAAAAGAAATTATCTGTGACATCCAATTTAGCATTGTTGCTTGAAACGATTGCAAACGTTGGGAGCAATAAATTATTTGCTTTATTGGTATCCACCGCCCCAAAAATATTATTAGTAATAAATACGTCTCCACCATTTACGTCGATCATTTTTATCTTATTGACAAAAATATTTGAATCAATAAATGCAATCCCGTTAGCTTGAGTGGCTTCAATAGCCAGAAAGCCTTCCATTTTAAAAATATTTGAAACTGCAAAGTCAACTCCAAATTTATTATTAGAAATATTTATACCTGTTGCATTGCTAACCGTAATAAGTTGCTTATTAAGGCCGGGAACAAACGAATTGTCTTCATAAAATGCACAATTACGAATTTGGCAATCTGGGGCGGGAGTAACCGCATTACCAAATTGCAAGATAGTTTCTCCAGGATTTTCAAATAAGAATTTCCGAATTTCACATCCGCTTATAGAAAATCTGGGAGCGAGGATTTGCCAAAAAGGGAGTCCAAAAAACTGCCTGTAATTAAATTCTATAACTAATGCTCCCGGTCCACCAGGTTGAGATTCGCCAAAAATTGTCAAATCCGGCTGGGTAATTGTAGGAAAGGTTCCGGTTGGAGAAATTAAATGCGGACCCGCACCGGGAATATTAAATTGAATGGTTGAAGCGACGCCATCCGCCTCTGCGGCTTTGACTGCTTCCCTCAAACTGCAATGCACACCGTCACAGATTCCGTCATCTACATCATTCGATGAGTTGACGATATAATTTTGAGATTGCCCTTCCAGGACCCATAAATTCAATAAAATCAATAATATAAATCTACAATACATAGTATGAACCAGTTTTTCTAGTAAGGCGATTAAATAATAATTCAGGGATTGTGATTTGAAAATTGGAACCAGAAATGATTCATGTCATTGAGCCAGATGGCGTTCTGCATGATAACTGCTTCTGACCATTGGGCCGCTTTCCACGAAGGCAAATCCTTTAAAAAGTCCTATCTCCTTATATTCCGAAAACTCATCCGGATGAATAAATCGCGCCACTTCCAGATGCATTTTGGTGGGTTGGAGATATTGGCCCAAAGTTAATACATCGCAACCATTATCCAGCAAATCATCCATAGCTTTTAACACTTCCTGCTTTTCTTCCCCTAAACCCAACATGATGCCTGTTTTGGTTCGTTTTCCCAATTCCTTTGTTCGTCTGATCTGCTCCAGACTGCGTGTATATTTAGCCTGAGGTCGAACCATCCGGTAAAGTCGTTCTACCGTTTCCATATTATGGGAGACTACTTCCTGGCCGGCACTGACCATCCGGTTCAGGGCATCCCAATTAGATTTAACATCCGGAATTAAGCTTTCAATCGTTGTGTCCGGGCATAGTTGTTTTACCTGATAGATCGTCTGATACCAGATTTCAGCACCCCGATCCGGCAATTCATCCCGATTTACAGAGGTGATTACGGCGTGTTTAACCTGCATGAGTTGGATCGCCTCAGCGACTCTTCGAGGTTCGTCTGTATCATATTCCGGAGGTCGACCGGTCTTGACGGCACAAAAACTGCAAGAACGGGTACAAACATTTCCTAATATCATAAAAGTGGCTGTGCCAGCTCCCCAGCATTCTCCCATATTGGGACAATTGCCGCTTTGACAGATGGTGTGCAATTTATAGCGATCAACCAACTCTCTGACTCGTCGATAGTCTTCTCCTATGGGCAATTTAACACGCAGCCATTCCGGACGCTTTGGCCTTAGGTTAGGTTCCTGAACGAGGTCAAGCTCAATCATTTAAGGGGTATAATTTGTTTGTAGATGATTTATTAAAATCATGAAGTTTTACGCTTACCTAACTGCAAGTTCAAATAAAGGTTTAGATAAGATAATGGATTTTTATGGTTAGCCAGTATGGCCGGACGTTTTGAATAGAGGTCTATTTGAAATCCTGCTTCCAGACATCTGACCATTTTCTCGAAAGCCCCAGGATCTAAGCGAACGGCTACCCGACCAAACACACCAGGCACCAAATTGATTTCATCAATCCCTTTAAAAAAACTGCCCCCCCCTAAAATGTGATTGGGATCTAAAAATTCAATGGGGTCGTCTTTATATCGTATTTCTTTGATAGTGAACCGACCGTCTTGCTCGTCAGAAATTTTTAAATAATTTGGCTTTAACAGGCCAATGTTAATACCCGCTTCAAGTCTTAGTCCTAATGCAACACCTTTGGTACGGGCCTTTTCGCTTAAAGTTTTGATGACTCCCCTACCCAATCGAATATTGATTAACTGATTTTGTTTGCCAAACTTATACGCATTAAAACTCTTAAATCCACTATTATTTGGTTTTGTTGAACGGGTTTCTTTAGGATGGTATAAGAAGCCCAAATCAGCATGGATGTAATTTGTTGTATGATAACTTTTAACTTTCCCCCGATTATATCCTATAAAAAAGCCATTTGTATGCAGGGCAAGATCAACGGATTGCTCGGATTTATAGATAATTCCTTTCCGAACGGTATTTGGAACTTCTGTTATTGTAACGGATTGAGCGGATAATTCAATCCAAAAGCCTATGCAGAGAATGAACTGTATTATTTTCACATCCTAAAAGTACACTTTTTTTAAAACGGAGCAAAAAAATCGACTCATTGGTTCAAATTCTTCTTTATAATGAAACGTCCCATCCTCGATTCCAGTATGTGGTTCACTTTATACAGGCTTATCTTTCTAATGTTCAAATCCTTCCCATTCGATCAAAGGAAGAGTATTTGAATGGGTCTGGCCCTTCTATCAATTACAGCTCCAATAAATTAAAAGAAGATGAGTATTTTTTACAAGATTCCGGGGCCCTCTACCTGAGTGTTTCCCAATTTAAAGATCCAAGCTATAGACAAACTGAAAACCAGTTCCAAATTTTTCCAAATCCTAATGATGCAGGCTTTGATTTGTTTGCCGCCATTTTTTATTTGCTGTCAAGAGCGGAAGAATATTTGCCCTTTAAGCCCGACCAGCATGGCCGGTTTCCAGCAGTAGAAAGTTTCTTATACAAGCATCACTTACTCAGTAAACCGATCATTGATGAATGGGTTTTTCAATTTATCAAAGAGCTTGAAGTCCACTTTCGGATTGCCATAAAGATTCAGCGTACAGACCCTGCATGGTCAATTGGATGGGATATTGATCAATTTTACAAACATCAATACAAACCACTCTGGAAACAATTTGCTGGTAGTATCAGGGATTTATTAAATGGACATGTTCAATCATTTTTAGAACGTCTAAAAATTTACTCCAGATTTAAACTGGATCCCTTTGACACAATAGAAATTTTAAGACGTCTTCAGATTCCTAAAGATCAACTAAACATTTTCATTTTAAGTGGTGGAAACAGCGCGTTTGATCAGAATCATTCCTTGGGTTTAAAACCTGTAATGAATACCCTCAAAAGCCTAAAAGAGTTGGGTCAAATAAGCTTACACCCATCTTATTTTTGTTTAGAACATGAATCCTTAGTGGCCCGGGAAAAAAAGAATCTTGAAATTCATACTGCAATCAGCATAAATCAATCGCGCTTTCACTTTTTACGATTCAGAATACCACAGAGTTACCGAAACTTAATCCAAAATCAAATTTTAACAGATTACAGTTTAACGTATGCAGACCACTTTGGTTTCAGAGCGGGTACTTGCAGACCTTTTTATTGGTATGATCTGGAAGCAGAATGTGAAACACAATTAAAACTGATTTCCCCTCTTGCGATGGATCGAAGTTTTCTGGATTATTTAAAATGGGATCCGGAGCAATCAAAGCAAATAATTGGTAAATTATTTCAGCAGGTTCAATTCTATGGTGGTCACTTTCATTTAATCTGGCATAACAGTAGTTTTGATTTTGAAGGGGAATGGAAACATTGGGAATCAACATTTGAATCACTCATTGACTATTTTAAAAATAGCATCTTAAGGACATGAATAAAAAGAAAAAAATCGGATTGTCCCCAGGCAGTTTAATATATACGGGTAAAAAACACGAAGGACGACCCATATTAAAGGCTGTAGAATACAATCCAAATACCTATCACGAACTCAATGAAAAAGAAGCGACGAATCTAAGTTTAAAACCAGGCTGTCAGTATTGGTTAGATTTAAGGGGTATTCACGATGTTGAATGGATCCGCAAATTGGGTGAGGCATACGACATTCATCGATTGATCCTAGAAGACATTCTGGATCCTGGCCAACGGATAAAAATTGAAGACTACGATAGTGCTTTATTTGGAATTGTATATAATGTTGAATATTTAAAAGAAACCAAAGAACTCAAGAAGGAACAAATCTCTATTTACCTGAACAAATCGATCTTGATTAGTTTTCAGGAAGATCCGGATGACAGTTTTTATGTCATTCGAAACCGAATGCAAATGTCATTATCCAGAATTCGGACCAGGGGTTCGGATTATCTGTTTTATGCCTTAATTGATTACCTGGTGGATCGATATTTTTTGAGTGTAGAAGCCTTTCACGATGAAATTGAAATCCTGGAAGAACATCTCATGTTGAATCAACGATCCGTTAGTTTAGAAGAAATTCACGTTCTTCGAAACAATATACTAAACATGAAACGGGTGGTATTTCCTTTGCGGGAAGAAATCAATCAATTAAAAAATCTCGAAACAAATTTAGTAGATCAATCTACTTATTTATTTCTCAGAGATTTACAAGATAATATTCAACATTTGATTGAATCTCTGGATAATCAAAGAGAGCTTTTAAATGGTATAAGGGAATTGATCATTAGTCGGACCAATCTTCAAATGAACAAGGACATGAAATGGTTGGCTATGGTGTCGACCGTATCCATCCCGATTCTATTTTTTACAGGAGTGTATGGTATGAATTTTGACTATATGCCAGAACTTCATTGGAAATATGGATATCTGGTTTGGTGGTTAGGGATCAGCATCGTAGTTGTTACTATGCTCGGTTTTTTAAAGCGAAAAAAAATGTACTGATTAACAGTAGCCTAAATCTTCATCGGTTTCCAGAAAATCGCCTTTAGGCATACTTTCTAAGACAAGCTCGGATTCTGGATTTTCTTTTTCGGAATTCAAAAAAACCCTTGGCTCTTCTGATTTAAGCTCTGTTTTAGTGGGTTTTCGTTTGAACAGGTTTTTCATTAATAAATAGGTTTAATAGTTCATGGATTAAAATACATTCAAATATATATATAATTAATATATGTAATTTTTTTAATTTATTTGGTGCTTTACTTCATTTATCATTTATCCAAAATACCGTTTAATGGTTCCTTAAGAGATCCATTCCAAGATGCACAAAAAGCTTATCAGCTCCCCGGGCAGCTTTAAAAAAATAAAGAAGATTTTTGTTGTTTGAAGATGAAGCGTGTTAATGACAATTTTTATGAGGCGAATCTAAAGCCCTTGTTTTCAACATTCTTCATGTATGCCTCAAAGATATAACAAAGCCATGAATGATCTCGAATAAATAAGACCATTTTATATTATTTAATTGTAATTTTTTAAAATAATTTAAAATCACTGTGAGCCATCGTTGCGTTTTAGATTTTACAAAAGTCCCTAATTGGTCTAGTGGTAGCCTCTGATCCGTCGGGTGACTTAAAATCAGCTTATATATTCAATTTTTTAACCTATTTAAATATTTCATTATCAATACTTTAATCAAATATTTATATATTTTATATTTTTTTCACATTCGGAAAATATATATATCTAATTTTGCCCAAATTTTAAAAACATGAAGACTCGGTATTCTGATGAGGAATTGATTGAATTTAAAAAGGTGATAGATGATAAATTAGAAAGCACCAAAAGAGAGTTGGAAGATATTGAGCAACAAATGATGGAGTTGCGTGATAATATGGCTGACGAACAAGGTGGTGATTGGTTTGATGACAGTTCTATCCATACGGAAATTGAATTTCTTACCAAAATGGCTGAACGGCAAAAGCAGTTTATTCAAAATTTGGAGATGGCTTTAGTGCGCATCAAGAATAAATCTTATGGAATTTGCTCGGTCACCGGTGAATTAATAGAAAAACAACGTCTCTTATTGGTTCCTCATGCTACCAAAAGCGTCAAAGCAAAAGAAAGTGAGTTGCCTGCTGCTCCCCCTGTAGATTTAAGGACCGATTCAACGATTTATGGGGAAGAAGAGGACAATCCTCCCTTAGAATAGTAAGACTTACCAGCCTAAGATCCAGGCAAATATCAAAGGTGCTACAATCGTGGCATCACTTTCAATTATAAATTTAGGGGTATGGATATCGAGTTTTCCCCAGGTGATTTTTTCATTTGGCACTGCTCCCGAATAGGAACCAAAAGAAGTTGTGGAATCTGAGATTTGACAAAAGTAGGACCAAAAAGGAACATCATGCCATTCGAGATCCTGAAACATCATGGGAACCACACAAATTGGAAAATCACCCGCAATTCCTCCACCTATTTGAAAAAAGCCAACACCTTTTCCGGATGAATTTTTACGGTACCAATCAGCCAGAAAAACCATGTACTCAATTCCACTTTTCATGGTAGAAGCTTTCAGGTCTCCTTTAATGATATAAGAAGAAAAAATATTCCCCATGGTACTATCTTCCCAACCCGGGCAAACGATAGGAATATTTTGTTTAGCTGCTGCAAGCATCCAGGAATGATTAGGATCAATTTCATAATATTGTTCCAAGACCCCGCTCAATAGCATTTTATACATGAATTCATGCGGAAAATAGCGTTCACCAGAGTCGTCTGCCTGTTTCCATAACTCATAAATATGCTTTTGTAATCGTCGGAACGCTTCTTCTTCAGGAATACAGGTATCTGTTACCCGGTTCAGTCCTTGCTCTAAAAGCTCCCACTCCTGTTGCGGTGTCAGATCTCTATAATGAGGAATCCGTTTATAATGGGAATGAGCAACCAGATTCATTAAGTCTTCTTCAAGATTCGCGCCGGTGCAGGAAATGATGTCAATTTTTCCCTGACGGATCATTTCTGCAAGGGAAACCCCTAATTCAGCCGTACTCATGGCACCTGCAAGGGTCAGCATCATTTTACCCCCTTCGGTAAGATGCGTTTCATACCCTTTTGCAGCATCCACTAAGGAAGCCGCATTAAAATGGCGATAATGATGTGCTATAAATTGGGATACAGGACCTTTATTCATACGAGTAATTTAAGGATTTGAAAAAAATTTCAGATTATTTTCGTTCAAAATAATAAGCTAGCATTTTATAATACAGCTTTGCTGCAAGAAAATCGGGTGCCTGATTATGTGGGTTAGGTGCTAATTCAACCAGATCAAAACCCACTACATTCTTACGCATAAAGATCATACGCAAATATTGTAAGATCTGATACCATTCCATTCCTCCTGGTTCCGGAGTTCCGGTACTTGGCATCAGGGAAGAATCAAATACATCAAGATCCAGCGTAATATAGACTTTATCGGTCATTTTCTTTAGGGACTCTTCCATCCAGTAATCATTATCCATAATTTGATGTGCAAAATAGACCTTTTCTTTTTGCAGGTATTTTCGTTCGCCGACATCCATACTGCGAATACCTACTTGAATCAGATTGGTCTCCCTTTGGGCCTCGGCTAAAGCACAGGCATGATTGTATTTCGTGCCCATGTATTCCTGGCGTAAATCGGTGTGGGCATCCAACTGGACGACTGTCAGATTTTTGTACTTCTTTGCAAATGCACGCAGAATTCCGATACTTATACTGTGTTCCCCTCCAAAATAAGTTGGAAGTTTACCGGATTTTAATTGTTGACTGGCCACCTCGAAGACATGGTCCACCATTTCTTCAGGACTTAGCTTCTTAACTTTTAATGGTTTTTCTAAAAAAACGCCTCTTTTATAAGGTTCCGAATTGGTTTCGATATCATATAATTCCATGTTTGCCGATGCATTCATAAACGCCTTAAATCCTTCATCGGCTCCTTTACCCCAGGTGCTGGTGCCATCATAAGGAATTGAGGTCAATAAAACAGAAGCATTTTCAAACTTTGCATACTTTGCAGGGATTCCTGCATAATTGGTTTGAGTTTCTTTCATAATGTTGTGTTTAAATTATGATTCAATAAATTCAGGGGTTGGTATTTATCTTTCAATCCAATAAACTAATTATAACCCAATATTTTCAACATATCCTTAGAAGTCTGTTCTTCGCTATAAATCCAATCTACTAAATTACCATTTTCATCCCGATCCACGATGATATGTTTGGGTGAAGGCAATAAACAATGTTTGATGCCTCCGTAACCAGATAGTGCATCCTGATAAGCGCCCGTATGAAAAAATCCAAGAAATAAAGGCTCCTTATCCTCCCGGCTGTACCGAGGTAAAAATAGTTGTTGATTTAAAGCTTCCGAGTTATAATAATCCGAATTATCACAGCTCAGACCGCCGATATTGATTCTGCAATAGTCATTGTGCCATTTATTGATCGGAAGCAAAATAAATCGCTCAGCGATTCCCCAACTATCCGGCAAGGTATTCATCAGCGAATTATCCACCATGTACCAAATCTCTGAATCGTTTTGCTGTTTTTGCTCCAAAACTGAAAAAATAGTAGCGCCGCTTTCACCGACTGTGTATTTACCAAATTCCGTAAAGAGATCCGGATGTCCTACTCCTGCTTCATCACAACTATCCCTGATCATTTTTACGATTTGATTAATCATGTATTTATGATCGTACTCAAATCCTAGAGAATTCCGAATCGGCAATCCTCCTCCGATATTGATGGCTTTAATAGATGGAAACTGCTTTTTTAATTCGATATAGGTGTTGATCCCTTTTTTAAGTTCACCCCAATAATAGGCCGTATCCTTGATCCCTGTATCCACAAAAAAATGAATCATGTACAATTCAAATTTTTTATGCTTTTTGAATTTTTCCTTGGCAAACTGTACAATTTGAGAAGATCGGATTCCTAATCGGGAGGTATAAAATTCAAAACTAGGCTCTTCTTCTGTTGCGACACGGAGGCCAATCTTACATTTTTTATGGATCAATTCATCTAAGCGATCCACTTCATAAATATTATCGCAAACAGGAATTACATTTTTAAAACCTGAATTAACCAGATTGGCGATATTCTGGATGTATTGTTTGGGTTTATAACCATTATTGACAATAATTTGATCTTTGTCGATCAATTCATTTTTATATAGATTTTCTATCAAATCAATATCAAAAGCAGAAGACGTTTCCAAATGAACATCATGTTGCAGGACTTCTTTGAGGACATAAGAAAAATGACAACACTTGGTGCAGTAACAATAATAATATTTGCCATCATAATCCAACGATTTCATGGCTTTATTAAATTGGTTTTTTGCTTTTTTAATCTGATCTCCGATTCTTGGAAGATAGGTCATTTTAAAGGGAGTCCCATACTTTTCAATCAGATTCATGACCGGAATTCCATTGAAAATGAGTTCGTCTTTTTCCAGATCAAAACCTTCCTGAGGAAAATAATAACTCTGGTCAATGAGGTCAAAATATTTATTTACCATTTCGGCATAATCGTTTTATTCTTTAAGGCCACAAATATATTGCTAATAAGGTAGAAACGCGCAGGAAATTCAATCTCCTGGCTCAGGACATGATTCAAACAATTTAACAAAAGTCTCCGATCCGTTTTAATTGAATAACCGGCTATCTATAAAATTCAAGCTGGCTGGAGTCAAATTAAAATCAAAGCTTCCGGGCAATCAGATTCAGCTAAAAAATGACTATGTTTACCCAACAATCGATTATATCATATTAGATATTTTTCTTATATGTTTAAGAAACTCTTCAGAAAAAAAGCTATGGGTTCCTTTTTGGAAGTGAGCCACTCAGGCTCCCTTCATAAGGTTTTGAATGTTCAGGATTTGACGGCACTGGGTATTGCCGCAATCATTGGTGCCGGTAGCTTCAGTAGTCTGGGAGAAGCCTGTTTTAAAGGAGGACCTGGGGTCGTTTTATTATTTATTATCACAGGAATTGCTTGCGGATTTACTGCACTTTGCTATGCGGAATTTGCCAGCCGGCTTCCGGTAGCAGGGTCTGCATACACGTATGCGTATGTATCTTTTGGTGAATTAGCTGCCTGGATTATCGGATGGGCCTTACTCATGGAATATTCTATTGGCAATATTTACGTAGCCTTTTCATGGAGTGATTACTTTACCTCACTGTTGCAACGACTCCATATTCACATTCCAGATTACCTGTGTTGCAGTTATCTTGAAGCTAAAAAAGCGATTGCCAATCAGTCCAGCAATGTGGAGTTAATTTCTGCATGGAATACAGCACCCCAACT
>CAYMGR010000038.1:0-13437 GCA_964389985.1 uncultured Saprospiraceae bacterium | reverse complement strand
GAGGAAGAAGCTAAATAATACGATTCTTGAATTCAATTTGTGGGTCTATTTCTTTTACCCATAAAAAATTCAATCAGAACTTATTTTTCCACATCATGCTTTCAACGGGTTTTACACTCCGCTCGTTATATTTTGCATTTTGTTTTTTATTATACAAATTTTCGATGTCGCCCGAAACCATAAAATAAATGAGTTGTCCAATGGGCATTCCTGCATAGATCCGTACCGGTTGGACGCAACTGATTTCAAGGGTCCAGCAATTACAAAAACCTACATCACCCTTTCCGGCTGTTGCATGAATATCAATTCCAAGACGACCTACACTGGATTTGCCTTCTAAAAAAGGAACCGCATGATGTGTTTCAGTATATTCCTCTGTGACGCCAAGATACAGGACCCCGGGATGTATCAAATATCCTTCTTCAGGAATCTCCAGATACTGAATTTGATTGTGTTTGCGGGCATCCAGTATTCTGTCCGTGTAAACTGCCAGCGTTTTGCCAAGATGGACATCATAGGAATTGGTACCCAGGCAGTTTTGATCAAAAGGCTCTATGACGATGTCTTTACTTGCAATGGCCTCTAAAATTTTTTTATCGCTTAATATCATTTTATAAATTAATCTTCCAACCGTAAATCATTCCATCATCACCCGCTGAAAACAAGGTTTGTTTTGATTCCATCCAACACAAGCTATTTACACTGTGCGAATGGGCGGCAAATTTAGGTCTGGAAATCTCTTTCACCAAATCCAAATTACGCTTTGTCCAGATTCGAATGGTTTTATCCCGACTGGCTGTTGCAAAATAATCCGTGCCGGTCAATTCACAGATATCATTCACAGCAAACCAATGCGATTTCAACTCCTTTACTACATTGAATTGGTGATCGATGCATTTTAAACGAGCATCGATTCCTCCTGAAATAAGTTGTTCTTCCTCCTGTACATACATTAATGAAAATATCGTTTTATCATGGTGTTCAGGTATTTGATGAATCAGACTTAGATTGGGAAGTTTTAAACTAAAAAGTTTACCATTACCATCACCTGTATAAACCAAATCATGTTTAATATCCAGAGCCAGGCTTCGCAATTTAGAATTGCTTAATTGCAAATGCGTCAACCATTGTCCATTCGCACCATTCCATAAAGATAGGATTCCATCTCCTCCAACTGAAATAAGAATTTCATTCCAAAGTCCTAATCGATAAATAGATTTTGAATGAAATCTAAACCGTCTGACTTCCCTTGATCTTCCCAAATGCAAACTGAATAAATCGCCACTCATAGTACCCGCATACAAAGTTTTATTGGAAGCAGTATATAAGAGTGAAAATACGCGATCATCCATCCGTGCGACCGACAAGCCCTGATCACTGTCATCTGTATTCCATTGACAGATCAGACCATCGCTTCCCGCACTAAAAAGTGAATGATTCTCTCCGGGGCATAGTGTATATACCGCTGATAGATGCCCTTTAAATGTAGATATTAATTCGATTTCCACTATCGCTCTATTTATTGACCCTGATAGCTGGAAGTAGAAATGCCATCAATAATAAACGGTGACTTCATCCAAAGGTTTACGCTTGAGTGCAGGAACATAAATATCTTGCTCTGCAAAACCAACTGGAATCAGAAGATAGGGTTTTTCGTTTTCAGGTCTATTCAGAATTTCTTGTAAAAAATTCATTGGACTGGGTGTATGGGTCAAACAAACCAAACCCACATAATGGATGGCAGCAATAAGAAATCCGCAAGCTAAACCTACAGATTCCTGAACATAATAATTTTTCCGTTTCTGACCGTCCACCAGATCATATGATTTTCTAAAAACGACAATAAGATAGGGTGCAGATTCTAAAAATGGTTTCTGCCAATCGGTAGCTAATACGGATAAATCGTCAAGCCATTCCTGCGACATCCTTCCATGATAATTTTCGTATTCTTCTTTTTCTGCTGCTTCCCGGATTTGCTTTTTAATTTCAGGATTGCTGACGACACAAAATGTCCAGGGTTGCTTATGGGCTCCTGAAGGTGCTGAACTTGCAATTCGAATTATCTGGTCAATCAAATATGGATCAACGGGTCTATTAGAAATATCTCTAACCGTTCTTCTATAATCCATGAGTGCCTGAAATTCGTCTGCGCGCACAAGCATTTTTTGCTCTGTATAAAGCAAAGGTTGATAGGGAATAAATTCAGGCTTCGCCATACCAGTAAATTACAAATCTCCCTTTTGAGGTCTTAAAATAATTTCTTCCAATACAGCTGAAGGACTCAATTCGATAGCACAAACAACTGCTTTTGCAATATCATTTGCTTGCATCAGTCTTTCTATTGGTAAATCCACACCTTTCCATGAATCTGACCAAGCCGCTCCCGGTAAGATCGAGCTTACCCGAATTCCTTTATCTTTCAATTCCAACCGAAGCGCCTTACTAAAACCCAATAATGCAAACTTGCTTATTGTATACGAACTTCCTCCGGGATATGCGTCTAGACTTGCAATCGAACACATATTGATGATATGGCCGGATTGTCGTCTCAACATATTGGGTAATAGTGCACGTGTCAAACGATAGGCACTCATTAAATTACAATCCAACATATAAGTTAATTGCTCGTCCGGTTCATCTTGTATTTGTCCATTCAAATAAGATCCTGCATTGTTAATCAATACATCTACTTCGCGGAAAACAGATAAAATTGATGTAGAGAGCGCATCCACCTGAACGGGTATAGATACATCACAAGCAAATGCGTAGACTTTAATTGCAGGATTTAATTTTAATAATTCATCCTTTACTAATTCCAGATCGCTTTCAGATCGGGAATGAATAAACAAATTACAAGATTTAACAGCTAAAGCTTGAGCAATAGCTTTTCCTAAACCCTTACTGGATCCTGTAATCACTACATTCATGGATGAGAAATTAGCAACTTACTTTACAAACAATAATTCCGTTCTGGAATGTTGAGAAGAGCCTTTACAATGGATCAAATACATACCAGAACTTAAATTAGAAATGTCTAATTTTTCTCCCGATTGCATTTTTTGTGCCTGAATTCGCTTTCCAAAAACATCTAAAATCTGAACCTCGCAAACTGGTTCTAGAAAAAATACCTGAACTTCATGTTCTGCAGGGTTGGGGGCAATAAAAAAACCAAGCGGATCGGATCCAGTAGAACTCGATTTTCGAAGAGACAAATTATAAGTTGTCAAATCTGAAGGATACCATTCTGATTCAAATGAAGGATTCAATTGGATGGAGTTTGTTGAATTGGCTGCAAGATAAAAGAGTGGAAGATCCTGATTCCATTTTAAGGCTGTTCCTTCGCTCCAACTTAGGCGCAAGCTATTTTTTGAAATCCAATAATCAGAATCATTTAATTGAAGATTCTTGAATTCCATATCAGAAGAATTTTCTGTATTCAATTCAAATTGCAAACCTAGAATTTCTTTGTTTGCTTTAAGGTAAACAGGAATCCAGGATTTGCCATCCAAATAAACCGGCTTCATCAATTGTAAATAGCAATCATTGGATTCTTTCCTGTCTTTAAGTTCATTGGTTTTTAATCCGTTATAACTTAAATCAATATCACCCATTTTAAGTGCAAATACATTTACATTTGTAAGTGGGAGATTCGGAACGCTGATTCCTTTAAACTCAATTTCTGAAATCGGACGATTCGGTTTGGCAACGGTTCGCCAATCGCTTCTCAAGAAATACCAGGGTTTTACGACTGTAAAATTTTCTTTTATACCGAGTATTAATCGTCTTAATTCTGTAATATCTGAAGCTGTAATATTAAAATTATAATTAACGTCTGCAGCGATATTCTGGAGCGTATCTGTAAATTTGGCCAAACCCAAAATATGTCTTTGGATGAGCACGATATCTTTTGTTGTAATGGCTTCACGAGCGCCGGTATTTTTTACAAACCGGAAATTATAGGTTCCGATTTTTCTGTTTTTTAAGATGAACCCGTAATGAATACCGCTTTGTTGAGAAATGCAATATTTAGAAATCAGACTTTCATCTGCAAAAATCAGGGAATCCGGAATGACACGAATGCCATCATCCGTTGTAATTTTTCCACCGATGTCTGCACGTTGGGACATGGACAATAAATTATAAATAAAATTACCCGAGCAACCAAATCGATCGGTGATCGTAAGCGTATAGACCCCCGGACTTTTATTGCTGATGGAAGGAAGGCTATCTCCTGAACTCCATTTATATTTATAAGGTAAGAATTCACCAACGGGCGTTAAGGAGATATATCCTTCATCCGCACACACGACATCACTTTGTTGGTTGAATTGTTTAAAACTATTAAAATATTTATGAACATTAATAAATGTAGTACCTGAGCGAATCTGTCCATTGCAAATATCTTCCAGATTCCACTGTCTTCGAATGCGTACAGGAATATTGCAATTTTGGGATATCCGGGTATCGAACCAGGTAATCTTAACAGAACCTAAACTACTTGGAAGTTGCAATAATCTTTGTTGAAAAGAATTTAGACTGTCCGGGTAATCCATAGTCGTATCAGCAGGCATGTAAATATCTGCTACGTTTAAGTGTTTAATGGTGATGTACTGGTTGCATCGAACCTGTTCCCCCATTGCATTGGTTATAGTAAAGATACGGGTGACTAAATCGGCCCTATTGTGGCAATCCCCTTTTTGATACACTTCAAGATAATTTATAGTAACCGCCCCTCCTGTATTTTGTGTAACCTTGGGCACACCTGTAATCGTTGTATCATACTTCGACCCTTCAATCAAGGTGATGGGTGCCGGACAGTCCACTAATAGGGTATTGGGGCTAGGGGATTTAGCGGAAATAAACCAGCTTGCTAAAGCAGGTAGGATAAGCAATTTCCATGATTGGAATCTTCTCATTTCAGTGGTTTAAAACAGTTAAAAATAGCAAGTACAGCCTGAATCACAAAATACCGTAAGCTAGACTTTAGTTAAATTGACATATTAACTTAAATAAGCAATTGTATTACAGGCACATGACGAGAATTATCCAAAGAGATAATTTGTATATAAACAATAAAAATCTTTTAAAAGTTCCCTTAATCCTTCATTCTCCTGGCATTCCTGGCATTTATTCCAGTTTGCCTCTATTTTTTATTGAATAGAATATTTCGCTGCATTCCTTTTAATCCGGTTCTTTTAATTGCAGATTGTTTAAAAATTTCCTGAAATGTATCTTCCGTCATATCTAAAAAATCCTGATCCGTCATGTGTTTAACCGATGCATTTGCCAATAAATCCGGTTCAGAAGTCTGCTGAGAAAAACGATTCCAAGGACAAACTTCCTGGCAAATATCACATCCGAAAATCCAAGATTCCGTCTGCCCTTTAAATGCTTCAGGAATTTTAGATTTTAATTCTATCGTTAGGTATGAAATGCATTTAGAAGCATCCAACAGATAGCCATTTGGATGAATCGCCTGGGTTGGACAAGCATCGATGCATTTACGACAGCTGCCACAATAATCTTTGATAGCCTGATCTGATTCAAATTCAAGATCTGTTAAAATACAACTGAGAAAAAAGTAGGAGCCCGTCTTAGGGTGTATCGATAAGGTATTTTTTCCGGACCAGCTGATTCCGGCTTCTTTTGCCCAAACCCGCTCCATGACCGGACCTGAATCGACAAAGGCACGAGCATGAATAGAACCGTAATGTTGCTGCATCCATTGAATAATGTGCTTCGTTTTCTTTCGAATCAATTTGTGATAATCCATTCCCAGCGCATAGATGGATATTTTACTTTGTGTCTGTCCGATGGGTCTTTGTTCCTGAAAATAATTTAAACCGAGGACGATTACCGATTTACATCCTGGAAGCAATTTTTGCGGGTCTAATCTAAAGTCAAAATAGCGTTCTAAATATGTCATCTCACCCTGATAGGATTGATTTAGCCATTGTTCTAAACGACTGGACTCTTCTTCTAAATAGCGGGCTTTAGCAAATCCAACATGAAAAAATCCTTGTTGCCTGATAAATTGAACGAGTTGCGATTTGTCTGCTTTCAAAAGGTGTGAGCTTGGTTGCAAACTTATATGAAAAAGCCCACAGTTCCATCGAACTGCAGGCTAACCACATTATGAAGAAAGTCAAACGTTCTTTCCAGATTCTTTTTTAGGGCATTCTTTACTCAGCTAAATGCTTAAAAATCAAACCAAATCCCGCACTCAATATTTTTAATATCATTGTCTTGCCATAATTTATTCATATCCATATTGGCAAATAATTTTAGAGCGCCTACATCAATTCGTGCGGACAGACCGTATCTGAATTCTTCAAATCCAAAATCTTCTTCCGTCTCAATGCTCCGTTTGGGTTTATCTGTTTCCGTTTCCAATTCCTGGTGAATTAATAATCCGGCATAGCCTCCAAATCCGGCACCAATCCGTCCAAGCCCTTTTATTTTATTACTTTGAACATAAAATCCCAATGGAATTTGTAATTGGTGGATGACAAATTGTGATTTTTTAATATTGTCAACTTTTGTATACGTTAAAGTTTTATTGGGTTCGAAATCCAATTTCTCTTTAAACTCAAATTGACCAATGCGCCATCCAAAACCAGTCATCAACATCAGATTGGGTGTGCCTAAATAAATTTTGGTCGGTAAAAAAGTAAAGGTTGTGCTCCAGGAGCCCCAAGCTTTTAAATTTAAATCATCTTTCGTGGCATCTGATATTCCACTACCATAGTTTAAAAAATTGACACCCAAATCGATATCGATAAAATCTACATCTGCTCCATTGCGCTTTTTCTCCATTTTATTTTTTCGTTCCGGCGCTCTGTTTTCACGATGTTTTCCCTCTTTATGCTTGTGATCCTGTTTCATTTCTTCCATTTGTTCTCTTTGCTCCTGACTCAATGCAGCCTTTTCTTCTTCCAACTCTTTTTGAGCTTCTTCCAATTCCTCTTTTACGCCATCCAATTGTTCTTCTAATTCGCGTTCTGCTTCCGTTTGTTGATCAGGATTCTTTTTATCTTTTTTGTTGATAATCAGAATTTGCTTATCCCCCAGGGAAATGCGCGTAGTGTCTTCATGACTGGCAACCGGTGCTTTAGGAGCTGCCGGAGGTTGATTGGATTCAGCAGGTGGAGCTGGTGGTTTTGTGGGCTCCTGTGCCTGGAGTATAGCCAAATGTAAACACATAGATATGGCTAAAAAAAACAATTTGCTTTTCATTTTTACGAATTTTTATCTTGTTAAATAATAAATTTTTTGCTGTTTATTTTCAAAAATGAATCGATTTTGAAAATTCAAATTTTTCACTTTTAAACTGGAGCGCTAATACGGTTTGATTATTTTTTTCCTGCTCTTCAATTTGTAATGCATCCCCGGACCATTGCTTCGCTTTCTTGGAAAGAAAATTAAAAAAACCTTTCTTTATAACGCCTTTAATACTTTGGTCGTTGATCCTGCCAACACCGGAAGGATCGCTATTTTGAATCTCGTTTGATTCCGTTTGGCTTAGTGATTTTGTGATTTCAGCTGGAGTGCTTTGAACTTGAATCGGGCTGGTTGCCACAGGATCAGTTGCGACGATTGCATCCATTTGACTTAAGGTATTGGATGGAAGGAGAGCCTTATTTTCAATAGCTACTGCTTCAGTTGGTAGAGATGTTGCAACAATTTGATCGTTTATAACTTGTTTAGATAGATCGGATTCAGCTGTTTTTGTTCCATTTAAATCAGATTTGCTGCTTGCTAAGTTTTTGGTTGCAACATGCTGCTTCAAAAACGATTTATTCTGCACAGCTTGTTTTATATCTAAATTTTGAGTCGGTATGGTTGCTTGCCCTTCTGCGGTTTGATTCAGATCAGCTGTTGTATGGGATGCCTTTACATCATTATTTGATGGAGTACTAATTGGCTGGGTGTTTTGGCTTAATAAAATGTGTGTGTCCTTTTGATTCATTAGAAAGACTGCACTTACAATTAACAATAAGAAGGATGCAGCGATTGCCATCCAGCCTGCATAGCGTCCTATTTTAATTTTGATGCCTTCTTTTTTTGAAGCATCTTCATTCAGCTGGGACATAATTTTGTCAAACAAATCCGGATCCGGCTGCTTTGCATCCAGTTGATGCTTAGCTTGCTGAATATATTTTTTCAATGGGTCTGACATGGCTTTTATTTTTTTTAATAAGTTCGATCAATTTTTGTTTTGCTCTCAGGTATTGACTTCTCGAAGTTCCGGAAACGATGCCCAATAACTTAGCAATCTCTTCATGTGAATAATCTTCTATCACATGCAAGGTGAATACCAAACGATAACGATCCGGCAATTTTGTAATGGCTTCCTGAATCGATTGAATATTTTGTTCAAATTCTGCTTCATGAATCAGTGCCTGCTCGTCTTGCAGATGAATCATAGCCGGTGATTCATCCCACTCATCCAATTTCATTTTTTTCTTGTTTTTCAATGCCTGGATTGAGGTATTCACACAAATTCGTTTTATCCAGGCAGGAAACAATTCTGCTTTTTGCAATTGACTGATATTCTGAAACACTTTGACAAAACTTTCCTGCAAAGCATCGTTGGCATCCTCTTCCTGATTCAAAATCCGCAAACACACATTAAACATGGGTTTGGCAAATCGGTCATAGAGCTCCCGGAAGGCTCTCTGATCTTTTTGTTTAACCCGTTCTACCAACTGCTCCATGGTGGTTTATCGTTTGCTTTCAGTACTAATGATCCTGCCGCTTAAATATCGTTGCATGTTTTTCAAAAAATTTTTCAAATTTATGATAAATCATTGATTTTCAACATAATTATTATAAAATTTAGCCTGATTTTTGGGCTTCAATCCGCTTAAAAACTTTATCCAAATGCGTTTTTTAACAGTGAATAGGCTTCACTACCAGATTCGGTCAGTTGAGAAATAGCTAAACCGTTGATCTAAGTAATCCAATCTGTTGGATCCTGCCAACCAAGGCCTTTTTGGGAATCCGGGTGCCGCTCTGACATTTTATAATAATAAAATTCAGCTGTTCAGAAATCAACAATGGAGGTTTGTGTTAATATACTATCGTTCCAATTTCCAATAGTCCCAAATAAACCCAGGCGTAAATTTCTCATAAGGTTTATAAAACTTCTTTTCTTCAGGTTTTAGACTGAATACATCCGCTAAATAATAGAAAGCAATTTAATGACCCAATAAATCTTTAATCGCCTGATCCGCCGTTTCATATTGAAATGCAAATTTGTGTTTGAGGATGTGCGCAGGATAAACATTGGAAGAATTCAATAATAATCGGGACTGTTCACCTAATATCCATTGCAATAGGAATTCAGGAATTGAAAATGTGATACAGTTGTTATGAGCAAGCGCGCAAATACGTGTTGCAAGATCTTTATTTGAAATAGCTTGTGGAGCCGTCACATTAAAAATTCCTGATATTGGATGTTCGATAATCCATTCAATGATTCGATTGAAATCCATGTAATGGATCCAGGAATACAGTTGTTGTCCTTTGCCAAAATAATTTACAATATGAAAGGGAAGTGTTTGAATCAACTTGGGCCAAACACCTGCCTGAGGATGTAAATACAAACCCGTCCGGAGGATACTTTTATTGACAAAAAAAGAATCCAAACTATTGGAAGCTTGCTCCCATAAGACCGTAGTCCGACTTAGAAAATCATTATTTGCAGCATTTGAGTTTTCAGTTAATACTTCAGCTGGCCGATTCCCGTAATAGCCCATCGCGGAAGCTTGAATGAGTAAAGGTATTTTGTGGTTATGTTTTGCCAGATGAAGTTTTAGTGTTTGAATGGCATCCAATCTGGATTGCAGGATATCCTTTTTCCGGGTTTCAGTCCACCGGCCATCTCCTATAGAGCTTCCGGCCAAATTGATGAATACATCAACCCGTTCCAAAGCCTGAATATCCATTTCCTGAATTGCTGGATCCCAATAATAACATGGATAGGGCTTATTTTTTGGATCGCGACTTAACCAGCTGATCGAGTAATCCTTAGAATGAAGATAATCAGAAATGCTTGTTCCGATCAGTCCACTTCCACCGGCTATTAAAATATTTTTCATTGCAATTTGTACCTTTACAGTTGGACAATATTTCTGTCTGCTTAATTAACAATAAGATCATGAATTGGATGAATACCTTTAAAATTAATTTTATAGCCGGGCTTTTAGTACTTTGTCTATCCTGTCAGTCGGATAAAAAGGAGGACGGATTTCATTTACATATCCGTTTAAAAGAAGATGTCGATTGCCTGCAACCCATCGTATCCCAAACGCGATCTGCATCTCAAATAGAGGCTTTGATCATGCTGCCTTTAATTGAATACAGTATGGATAAGATTGAACTTACTCCAGTCATGGTTAAAGAATTACCCAAATTAATCTCGAGTACAGATAGCAATTCGGTTTATGCCAGTGAAATAGTAGAAGAAGCTGTATGGGATAATGGGCTTCCGGTTACCGGATTTGATTATCAGTTTACGGTAAAAGCGGCATTAAATCCTTTTATTAAGAATACGAATTGGAAAAGTAGTTTAAAAAATATTATAGACGTTAGGTGCTCGGAGTCCAGGCCCAAATATTTAGAAGTAGTGGTTATTAAAAATTATTTGCTGGCAAAAGAAATCAGCGGAAATATTAACGTCTATCCGGAATCCGTTTACGATCCGGAAAAAATCATGCGCCAATTTTCAATACAAGATTTATTGAGAAAAGACAGCAGTAGCTGGGATGCAAATGAAATCAATCTGCTACGCAAATTTGCGGATCAGTTTCAATCCGCAGAAGTTTGTAAATCGCGCATAAGCGGAAGTGGCCCTTATCGATTGGCTTCCTGGGATGCCGGATCAAAAATAATTTTAGAAAAGAAAAAAAACTGGTGGGGTGAAAAATTGGCTCAAACCAATCCAATGTTAAAAGCATTTCCAGACAAAATAAGTTACCTCATCATTCCTGATGAAGCGGCTGCTATTTTAGCCCTAAAAGAAGGAAGCATTGATATTTGTACAGATATTTCCCCAAGACAATTTGAAGCTTTGAAAACAGATAGTAGCTCGAAACTCAATTTACAGTTTTTAACTCCTGGAATTTTTCAATACAATTACATTGATTACAATAACCGCAATCCTATTCTGTCTGATGCCAAAGTACGACGAGCTATCAGTCATTTAGTGGATGTTCCTTCCTTCATCAAAAATGTCATGCAAGGTTTGGCCGAACAAGTGGTTAGTCCGGTTCATCCTTCCAGACCCTATTACAATAATAAATTAACACCCCTGGTTTTTTCTCCGGACACTGCGTTGAGTTTATTACGCCAATCGGGATGGAGCGATTCCAATCAAGATGGAATTTTAGATAAACGGATCCATGGAAAACTGACTCCACTCAGTCTAAAACTTTTGGTTAGCAGCGAAGGAGGCAAAAAATTAGCATTAATTCTGCAAGAGCAAGCAAAAAAAATCGGAGTGGAGATTCTTCCGGAGACCAAAGATTTTTCTCTGATTCTAAAAGATTTGAATGAATTAAAATTTGACATGGTTGCGCTAAACATTGGGCAACAACCTTCCTTGTACGACCCGTTTCAAAACTGGCACAGCAGTAATGCCAAGGCCGGAGGCTCTAATCGCTGCGGATACATTAATCCTGAAATGGATCGTTTGATTCAATTGATTCGTTCGACAGAATCGGAAGCAGAACGAAACCAAGCCTATCTTCGTTTTCAGGAAATTTTGTGGGAGGATCAACCCCAATTGTTTTTATTTAGTCCGAGAGAACGGCTGATCGCTCAGTCTCGAATTCAGATCGAGGCAAGTAGCCGAAGGCCCGGCTATCTGGAATCCAGTGTTCAGTTAAAATTACTCAAGACTAAAGGATAATGCATGCCAATCCAATGGATTTACAATGTTATCTATTAAATTAATTCGTCAAACACAATAATATTGAGCTTCGAAATTAAACTTTTGATTTTTGGAAGGTCTAATAAAAAAATGCTTGTATGAGGCACTGCTATCCTATTCTTTTCTTATTAGGTATTAATTTTTGTTTTAGCCAAACGCTGAAACCATTTATTGGTCAAGCCAATCCACCCCAGTTAAGCGATACAATTTGTTTGATAAAAAATTATCTTGGAAGCTTTGAGCAAAGTGGATATCAGCTAGGAGATACTGTAAATGATTTTACACTCTATGATAAACAAAATATGCCCATGCGTTTATCAGAAAAACTAAAAGCCGGAAAGCCTGTATTGCTTATATCTTCCAGCTACACCTGTCCTATATTCAGGGGTAAAATTGGAGTCATCAACCAATTAAATGCTTTATATAAGAACGAACTGGAGATTTTTATAATTTATACTGTAGAAGCCCATCCAGATCAGGATATCAGCCCCTATTTTGGTAAAGTCAATACAGGTGCAACCAATATAAAAGAGGGAATTCTATATAGACAACCCTTGTTATATGAAGATCGGATCCTAATTGTTGAAGATATGCTTCAAAGTTTAAATATTGAAGTCCCTGTTTTGTTAGATGGACCCTGCAATGAATGGTGGAATCACTTTGGTCCGGCACCGAATAATGCAACGTTGATTGATGCAAACGGTATTGTTCAAATTAAACATGCTTGGTTTGATCGGGATCCGGATGATATTTTATGTGACCTAAAGAACTATTTTAATCCCGGAATTCCTTGTGATTCTATTCCCAAGGGTATTGGACAATTTAGTTTTAGTATGATCTCGGATACTTTGGTTTATGGGGAACCGAATAGTGCGTTATATGTTGTAGGTCAACTACAAAATAACTCGACGTCAACAATTAAAATTGAAGTGCGCAGATTGATTAATAATATGCCTCCCGAATGGAGTTCAAGCATGTGCCTGGATGTTTGCTATCCAACAACTGTCGATAGCACCCAAATAAGCTTAAAACCCAATCAGAAGATGGACCTGATCGTAGATTATTTTACAGGCCCTACTCCTGCTGAGGGGAGCGTACGGATTGGAATGCGCAATGTTGACGATACCCGAAATAAATTTACCATGCGTACCAAAGCAGTGACACAGGTAACTGGTACTTCTGATCAAGAATTACATCCAACTATTAAAATGTATCCCAATCCTGTTTCATCTTTTCTTACCATAGAAACCGATTCCTATAAGAAATATGAGCTATTGAGTTTAAATGGCAACTGCTTACTAAAAGGAGATTTAGAACCCATTAGCCAGGTAGAGTTACTGCATACGGCAGCAGGAATCTATTTATTAAAATTAATCCCTGATCAGGGCTTGCCCTATTTTAGAAAAATAGCAGTATCCTTCCATTAAAACAGAATAAGATTTGTGATCGAAGTGGAGTTTGTACTCTTTGTATTTATGAATGACATTATGGGGAATCTCAAT
>CAYMGR010000037.1:0-13539 GCA_964389985.1 uncultured Saprospiraceae bacterium | reverse complement strand
CTGCAATAAACAACGTTTGCGTGATCGGGTGAAAGCTTATGAAGAAGGTGCTTGGGTGAGAGATGCAGCGATGGAGTATGCCCGAAAAAGACAATTGAAAAAACAACAGGCCATCTCAATTTAATATTGAAATGTATCGGTATCTAAATATCCAACATCCATTGCTCCGTTTTTTATTATGGATTCCAAAAAATGACTCATTAAGTATATCCAATTTTTAAAATTATGAATACCTGGCCTTTATTTGAAATTTTTATACGAAGTAAATCCGGTTTGAATCATAAACATGTCGGTAGTCTGCATGCAGCCGATGCACAAATGGCTATTGAAAATGCTCGCGATGTCTATACCCGAAGACAAGAAGGAATTAGTATTTGGGTTGTAGAATCAAAATACATCTCTGCTTCAGATCCAGCAGATAGCGATCCTTTTTTTGAACCGGCTCAGGATAAAATTTACAGACATCCTACTTTTTATGATTTGCCGGATGAAGTCAAACATATGTAAATGGAACAATTACCTTCTTCGAAAATAAATTTCCTGCTGTATCTGGCAGATACTGCTTTAATCCTTGGACAACGATTAGGAGAGTGGTGTGGACATGGTCCAGTCTTAGAGCAAGATATGGCAATGACTAATATTTCATTAGACTATATTGGTCGTTCCCGATTGTTGTATCAATATGCTGCAAGCTTGCATAACGAGAAAACGGATGAAGACCAATTGGCATTTTTAAGGGATGAAAGAAATTTTTATAATGTATTATTGGTTGAACAAGCTAATACTGATTTTGCATTTACAGTGGCCCGTCAATTTTTTTTGGAGTCCTTTCAATATCCATATTTCACCGCTTTAAAAGACAGTGCGGATCCTCAATTAGCTGCCATTGCAGAAAAAACAGTTAAAGAAACAGCATACCATTTAAAATGGAGTGCAGAATGGATGATTCGATTAGGTGATGGAACTCCGGTTTCTCATGAGAAAATCCAAACTGCTGTAAATGAATTGTGGTCTTATACGGGTGAACTCTTTATGCCTGCAAGTTATGAATTGGACATGCAATCATCCGGAATGGCACCTGATTTAAAATCTATTCAAGAAAATTGGAATGCTAAAGTTCAATTAGTATTTAACGAAGCCGGATTAGAAAAACCAAAAGACCAATGGATGCAATCTGGAGGGAAAGCAGGCACCCATACTGAATTGCTTGGTTTTATTTTAACGGATATGCAATATATGCAGCGATCCTATCCTCATTTAAATTGGTAAAATGTGCAATCTTTTACTTTGAATTCCTTTATGGATGGTAACAATTGAAAAAGTATATGAGCTTCTTGAAACAGTTTTGGATCCAGAAGTTCCAGTATTATCAGTAGTTGATTTAGGAATCATTCGTGAGGTTTCCATTGAAAAACAAAGAGTCCATTTAAAAATAACACCCACCTATACAGGTTGTCCAGCTATGAAAATGATTGAAATGAATCTCTTAGCTGTATTTGCTTCTGAGAATATTCCGGTGCAAATTGAAACGATTCTATCACCTGCCTGGACAACAGATTGGATGAGCGAAACGGGTAAACAAAAATTGCAAAACTATGGCATCGCGGCACCAACGAAACATTCAAAAGTGAGTACCATTTTATTTGATTCGGAAGATAAGATTTCCTGCCCAAGATGTTTATCCTTAAACACGGAAAGGATTAGCGAATTTGGTTCTACTGCGTGTAAAGCACTCTATAAGTGTTTGGATTGTAAAGAACCATTTGATTATTTTAAATGTCATTAATCTATAGATACCATAATGGAATTTATTAAATATCAGGTAGACCAGACAATTGCCTGGATCACTTTGTTCCGGCCACAAGTTTTTAATTCATTTCATAGAGGAATGGCCATGGAATTGCTGCAGTTATTAGAAGAAATTCAACAGTCTGAGACTATTCGTTGTGTTGTGATTACCGGAGAAGGCAAAGCCTTTTGTGCAGGTCAGGATTTACAAGAAGCGATGGATGAACAAGGGCCTGGCTTAGAAACCATCTTAAAGGAACATTATAATCCAATTATACTTGCTATTCGGAATTTAGAAAAACCCATCATTGCAGCAGTTAATGGAGTGGCTGCAGGAGCGGGAGCCAATATTGCTTTAGCGTGCGATATCGTTGTAGCCAATCAATCAGCTTCCTTTATTCAGGCATTTTCAAAAATTGGTTTGGTGCCGGATAGTGGGGGGACTTATTTCTTGCCTCGTTTGATTGGCTGGAATAAAGCTGCCGGATTGATGATGACCGGTGAAAAATATTCGGCTACAGATGCTTTTCAAGCAGGCATGATTTATAAACTTTATGAGGATGAAAAATTTAAGGATGAAGTCAGTAAATTGGCTGTCCAAATTGCTAACATGCCGACGAAGGCATTAGTTGCGACTAAGAAATTATTGAATTTGAGTTTAGAAAATAATTTGTCAGCTCAATTGAATGCTGAGCTTCACTATCAGATAGAAGCTGGAAATTCAGAAGATTACCTTGAGGGGACTAAAGCATTTTTAGAAAAGCGAATTCCTGTATTTAAAGGAAAATAATAGTTTGTATGGGAAAGGATTTTAAAATTGGAGTGATTGGAGCTGGCACAATGGGCATTGGAATTGCACAACTGGCCGCTGAAGCCGGACATGAGGTCATTCTTTATGATGCATATGAAACAGCCATTCAAAAAGCTCAAATCCAATTGAAATCTCAACTCAATAAACGGGTAGAAAAGGGAAAATTGACAGATCAGGAGGTCGTTGCCATCTGGGGTCGGATTTACTTTGTAAATCATTTAGCGTCTATTCAATCCTCAGATTTAATCATTGAGGCGATCATCGAAAATACTCAGGCAAAAAAGGAATTGTATGCTGAATTGGAAAAACATATTTCTCCCAATTGTATTTTGGCATCCAATACCTCATCTCTAAGTATCACTTCATTAGCCGCTGCCTGTAATCATGCGGGTCGGTTTGTTGGTTTGCATTTTTTTAATCCCGTGCCTTTGATGCCTTTGGTTGAGATCATACCTGCCGCACAAACGGATCGGGTACATGTTGAAACGCTGAAGCAACTCATGGAATCCTGGGGAAAATGGCCGGTCGAAGCAAAAGACACACCCGGATTTATTGTAAACCGCATCGCACGTCCTTATTATTCTGAAGCACTTCGAATATATGAAGAAGGCTTTGCTGATTTTGCAACCATAGATTATGCCATGACCAGTGTTTATGGTTTTAAAATGGGACCTTTTACATTAATGGATTTTATTGGCAACGATATCAATTATGCAGTGACACATTCTGTTTGGGAGTCTTGTTTTTTTGAAAGTCGATACAAACCTTCCTTTACTCAACGGAATTTAGTGGCCGCTAATTGGTTGGGTAAAAAAACGGGTAAAGGGTATTATGATTATTCAAAAGAACTTCCTGCACCCAATACGAAGGATCCTGAATTAATTAAAAATATTGCCTGGAGAATTTTGGTGATGCTGATCAATGAAGCTTATGACGCCATGTATTATAAATTGGCAAGTTATCAGGATATTGAAGCGGCTATGACCAAAGGCGTCAATTATCCTAAAGGTTTACTGTCCTGGGGCGAAGAAATCGGAAAACAACAATGTTTGGATACCATGAATCGTTTGTATGCAAATTATAAGGAAGAACGGTATAGGCCCAGTCAAGGACTTTTGTAAAAAAATGTTTATTAAAACTTCACAAGCAAATTATTCTTTATAAAACAGCGATTTTGAACCATTGCTACTCGTAACCAACATCGCTCCGTTTTCGATATAATATTTTCCCAAATGGATTGTATTTGTTTTGCCTTCTTCAATTGAAACCAGATACAATTGATTGGAAACATTATACCAATATACATTTTCTAAGGTATTAAATCCACTAGAACTCTGACCAAAATAATTTGAACCACTTATAGTTGTTTGTGATCCACCATCAGCTACCTGACCATTTTCAAATAAAATCATTTTTTGTTGTGTGCTGGTACCCATATAATCTGAACCAATCCCCGAATTATAGAGTTCTTCTTTTCTCCAAATTCCCGTAAGTTCTTTATGATGTTGTGCCTCTTTTGGAAATTGAAAATTTACAAGCAATGCGGTTGTTTCTGATGGAGCCTGAGTGGATGCAGTGGGTTCAGTTTGTAATGGTTCTCGTTGCAACCAAATAACCAAGGCTTCAGTCATTCCAATTTCTGCTGAGAATAAAGAAACTTTTAATTGTTGCTGCTCCATGGATGTATTAAATTGAAAACGAACGCCCATAGACGCTTCCGTTGCGTAGCCAGAAAGTTGCCCTTCTTTATATGCTGCAGTAACATTGAATTTTTGTTGGCTGTCCTCTAAAGTCCCTTGATACTGATCCTTATCAACCGCTTGCAACTTAAGTTTAACCAGATCTCCATTGACCTGTCCAATATATGTTCCGCTAAAGCTTGCTTGTGACAACAGATTTAAAACAGAAAACAGAGTACTAAATAAAATGCAGTTTATTTTTTTCATTGGATCAATTGAAAGGAATCAAAGTTAAGTGTTTAAATCTGATTTAATGATATGGCCACAGAGGTTTTTAGAGAGGACTGTGAATGGAGAAATGAGTTTTAGGCTAGGACATTCCAAATGCCCCATGCATTGATTACTTTTGAATAAAATTCAAGGCATGAATTCAAAATCGAGGGTAACGGAAATTGTGGATCAAATGTATTTTAACGATCCTTTCAGTTTATGGTTAGGGATTGAACGCATAGAAGAAGGACTGGGCTATGCTAAACTTAAAATGAAAGTTCGTAAAGAAATGTTAAATGGATTTGGAGTCGCACACGGCGGGATCAGTTTTTCTTTAGCAGACAGCGCATTTGCATTTGCCTGTAACAGTCATGGAAAGCATGCAGTATCAATAGAATGTTCTGTAAATCATGTGCGGCCTATTTTTGAAGGAGACGAATTAACTGCAGAAGCCAGGGAAATATCCAGAACCAAGACCTTAGGCAACTATGACGTGGTGGTCCGCAATCAAAAAGAGGTCATTGTGGCTTTGTTTAAAGGCCTTGTATTTGTAAAAGATACCGAATGGACTTAAAAAAAAATACCGTTGAAGCGAACTCCAACGGTATATAAATATAATGAATATTAAATTAAGACCTACCCAACCACCAGCCTACAACTCCGGCAGAAATGGCCCACATGATCGTTGAAATCATGACGTCTAATAATGCACCGCTCATTTGCATGCAATTGGTTGTACCATACATAAGCATGTCCCATCCAAATGAAAAAAGAAAGCCAATGATGGCACCTGCTTTGGCTCCACCCATAAAGGTGGTAATCCCTGCCCAGCTATTCCACATAAAAGCAACCAGGTAGCCAATCACTAAGTTACCTATAACCAGGGCCCACCAAACCATTTCGCTGTCGGCTCTCATGACATTGGTAGCAGACCCAGCCATTCCGGCTAAAGCCTCTTTAAATAAAAATCCATAAAAGAGCCATCCTAATAGAAAAGAAGAAACGCCGCCTAGTACTGCGGCCATTATAACTTTTGAATTCATAATCGTTTGTTTGTAATTAAAAAATTAAAAATTAAGATCTGCCAAGCCACCAACCGATTACAGCACCGGCAGAAGCAGACATAAAAATTGAAATTGGAATATCCATAAAGATTCCATTGAGCTCCATCATATTGCTGGTAGCATAGGTAATCAAGTCATAGCCAATAGCAAACAAGGCCCCAACGGTAGCAGCTGCTTTGGCACCTCCGGCCCAGCTTGTTACACCTGCCCAGTTTCCAAGAATGTAAGCCATCCCTAAACCGGTTGCAATATTGCCGATAGCAATAGCCCAAAGAAGCATATCTGCATCGCCTCTCATGACGCCTGTAGCAGAACCCATGGAGCTGTTCATAGCATCTTTAAGCAAGAACCCATAAATCAACCAACCCAGCAGGAAATAACACACCCCGCCCAGAAGGCCAGAAATCAATGTTTTTGTGTTCATAAAGTTTTTGTTTTGTTTGAAAAAAAACGTTTTGTCATTTCAAATATACGAAATGTTTGATATGAAGCTAAAGTATAAGCATAAAAAAACCGCTGTAATTAATTACAGCGGTTTATATATTAAAAATTAATTTAATTTGTTACTTCTTGGCCACAAGTTTAACATTAAGATCAAATTCATCAAAAATGGTTTTGTCTCCCAGGTTTTCAAAAAAGCTTCCTGAACCATATTTTACATTGTAATCTGCACGGTCTATTTTAATTTCTGCGTTGGCAATTTTACTGCCATTTTCTTCTTTTACAGTAGCAGAAAATTTAATGGGTTTGGAGGTGCCTTTAATAGTTAAATCACCCGCTATTTTATAAAGATCTTTCCCTTGATGAATCGCTTGAGTAATTACAAATTTTGCAGTTGGGTAATTTGCGGATCCAAAAAAATCATCACTTTTTAAATGACCTACTAACTTATCTGCATATTCTCCGGTTAAATCCGAACAGGTAATACTGGTCATGTCAATTTCAAAATTTCCACCAACCAATTTGGTATTATCAAATTTCAATTCACCGGATTTTAATTGGATAGATCCTTCGTGTTTTCCTGAAACTTTATAACCCTTCCAGGAAACGGACGATTGTTGAGTATCCACTTTATGTGCTACTACAGCCGGTTTAAAAGCAGATTGAACCATAAATAAGGTTCCTAAACAGAATAGTAAAATCATTTGTTTCATTGCAATTAATTTAAGTTTTATAATTTATTTAGTAAATATTTTTTTATTCGAATTGTTTCAATGGTTCGATCTAAAGACTTGTTTTTAACACCAATTTAACTAGCGTACAATTAGCAGTTGTCAATAAGCAAATTGGTAAAATGAAAAAGAGTTTAAAATGTTTAGTAAATTTTGTTAAAAAATGATTGGACCTGATTGAAACAGGAAATTTAAAGGATGAATTGGTTTGTTAAATTACATTTTAGGGCTTCACGTTCAGGAATCTGAGTGATTAAAATGGATGTGGTTCCAAACGATTCCTTGACCTGTTTTTAAGAGAAACAAAACCAACAGTTTAAAGGCAAAGCAGAGGAGTAGATCCTGGATGAATATAGTGTCGGATTCAATTATATTTGCACAAATTTATATTAAATGAGTAATCACTATTACAATGCAGCTGATTTATCCAAATTTGGGAATATTGGAGAATTTAAAAAAGATCTTGCAGACAAATTTTTTTCCTGGTATGGAGAAGTTTTTAACGAAGGGGCATTAACGGTTCGCGAAAAATCATTGATAGCACTCGCAGTCGCTCATGCCGTCCAGTGCCCATATTGTATCGATGCATATAGTACAGATGCCTATGAAAAAGGTTACAGTGAAGCGCAAATGATGGAGGCAGTTCATGTTGCTGCAGCGATCCGTGGAGGGGCTTCTTTGGTTCACGGAGTTCAGATGATGAACAAGGTGAAAGAAATCAGTATGTAAACTCTACGGCATACAAAGTATGAAAAGTTTAAAAGCAATGCATCATGCATTGGCAGATTCCGGATATCAGATTAATTTATTAGAACATGAAGCGAATTTAATTCCCTTCACACAAAAATTAATTGAGTCCAATTTATATCCCTTGCAGCCAAGAAAGATGGAAATCTTTCAGATCAATATCGGTAAAATGTGTAACCAGACCTGTAAACATTGTCATGTGGATGCCGGTCCGGATCGCAAAGAGATCATGACTCGAAACACGATGGAAACGTGTTTGAAAATCTTGCAATCAAACAATTTGTTTACAGCAGTGGATTTAACCGGTGGAGCTCCGGAAATGAATCCGAATTTTCGTTGGTTTGTAGAACAAATCAGAGCCCTCGGAATTCATGTGATGGTGCGCTGTAATTTGACAATTATTCGTGCCAATAAAAAATATCAGGATTTACCTGAATTTTTTAAATCTAATCAGGTGGAAGTGATTTCTTCATTGCCTTTTTATTCTAAGGAGCGTACCGACAAACAAAGAGGTGATGGTGTGTTTGAGGATTCCATTGCTGCCTTGCAAATGTTGAATAAAGTAGGGTATGGACATCCAGAAACCGGGATGATTTTAAATTTAGTGTATAATCCGGCTGGTGCTTTTTTACCGGCAGATCAATCCATACTCGAAAAAGAATTTAAACAAAGTTTACAACGGGATTTTAATATTGTTTTCAACCAGTTGTTTACCATTACCAACATGCCAATCAGCAGGTATCTGGATTATTTATTGGTTAGTGGAAATTATCATAACTATATGAATAAACTGATCCAATCCTACAATCCGGTTGCTGCCGCAAATGTCATGTGTAGAAATACCTTAAGTATTGGATGGGATGGATTCATTTATGACTGTGATTTTAATCAAATGTTGGATTTAAAAGTACAATCAAACGCGCAGCACATTGATGATTTTGATATCGATGAACTGTTGAACCGGAATATTGTTGTTAATCAACATTGTTTTGGCTGTACCGCCGGTTCCGGCAGCAGTTGTGGAGGAACTGTTGCTTGATTTTTTTTATCTAAACCAGCACATTATCTCCTTGGCATTAGTCCTAATTTGTTGAACTCGAATGATTCCTTTAATTTAGACCGATTTGTTGCGGTTGAACGTAAAAAATGACAAAGGCTCTCATAAGCTGAAATTAAATACATTAAAAAAATATTTAATATGAAAGATTGTTTTATTGTTGATGGTATACGGACTCCAATCGGAAAATTTGGAGGCACTCTGGCAAGCATTCGTACCGATGATCTGGCAGCCATCCCATTAAAAAATCTAATCCTTCGCCATCCAAATTTGGATCCGGAGACCATTGACGATGTATTGATGGGTTGTGCAAATCAAGCAGGTGAGGATAACCGGAATGTTTCCCGAATGGCCTTGCTGTTAGCAGGATTACCATGGAAAGTTCCTGGCGAAACTATCAATCGATTATGTGCATCTGGTTTAGCATCAGCCATCAATGGATTTCATGCCATTCGAAGTAATGAAGCTGATTTAATTTTAGCGGGCGGCGTAGAAAATATGACAAGAGGACCCTGGGTTATTTCCAAGACGAGTACCCCATTTGGGAGAGATGCAGAAATGGCTGATAGCAGTTTTGGTTGGCGATTTATTAACCCCAAAATGAAAGAGTTGTATGGCACTGAAGCCATGGGTGAAACGGCAGAAAACCTGGCCAGGAAATACCAAATAAGCAGAGAGGAGCAGGATCGATTTGCTTATCACAGCCAACAAAAAGCAAGCAGAGCCCAAAAATCAGGTCGTCTGGATCGTGAAATACAGCCTGTCGAAATACATTCTAAAAAAGCAGGAATCAGTCTGTTTTCTTCAGATGAATTTGTGAAATCAGATTCCACAATGGAAGCATTAGCTGCATTGAAACCTGCATTTGATAAATCTAATGGAACCGTAACAGCGGGAAATTCATCAGGGCTAAATGATGGTGCAGCGGCTGTAATTCTTGCATCTGAAGCCGCTTTGCAAAAAAACAATATGAAACCTTTGGCACGCATCGTTTCGTCGGGTGTGAGTGGAGTTGAACCATCCTTCATGGGTATTGGGCCCATTCCAGCCAGTAAATTAGCTCTCCGACGCGCAGGATTAGATATCCATGAGATAGACCTTATTGAATTGAATGAAGCATTTGCTGCACAGGTTTTATCTTGTTTGAAGGAATGGAAGATTGAATGGGATGATCCTCGTCTGAATCCAAATGGTGGTGCGATTGCATTGGGTCACCCATTGGGAATGTCCGGAACGCGATTATTGTATTCAGCCGCTTTGGAATTAAATTTGCAGAAAAAAAAATTTGCTTTAGTCACAATGTGTATTGGCGTGGGTCAAGGTTATGCCTGTGTGCTTGAACGGTGTTGACGATCATTTTCTAAAATTTAAAAAAGTTCATTAAGTAGAAATAGCAAATTGGTTTTTATGAAAGAAAATTTTTTGAAGAACGAGTATCTTCCTTTGATTAAAAGTTTGGATGCTCAGAGTATGCGTAAATGGGGAAAAATGAATGTTCATCAAATGATTGAACACATGGCTGCTGCATTTCGTATGGGTAGTAAACGGGATATCTATACAAGTATTTTAACCCCTGATGAACGCATTCAAAAAATGCAGGCCTTTGTTTTATCAGACACACCCTTTAAAGAAAATACTAAAAATATATTGTTGCCGGATGAACCATTGCCTTATACCAGCGAGCTGATAGAAGAAAGTATAAAAGATCTTCAAAATGAAGTCGAATACTTTTTTACATTCTGGAATGAAAACCCGGAGATCACTGTGCGCAATCCTTTTTTTGGAGATCTGGATTATGCACATTGGATCGGTTTGCTTTACAAGCATGCCTGGCATCATTTGAATCAATTTGGTATTTCAAATCATAATCAGTAAAGATGAAACTTAAAAATTTTGCATTAGGATCCTGGATAGAAGGAGATGGTGAAGGTCAAATATTATTTAATGCAGTTACAGGAGAAGCGATTGCTTCTGTTTCAAGTAAAGGATTGGATTTTGAAGCCATGTTGAATTATTCAAGAACAACTGGAAGTCCTGCATTGCGCAAAATGAGTTTTCAGGAACGCGGTCGAATGTTGAAAGCTCTTGCATTGTATTTAACAGACTTGAAAAAAAATTATTATCCATTAAGTTATAAAACAGGTGCCACTAAAATCGATAGTTGGATCGATATAGATGGAGGGATCGGTACCTTATTTGCGTACTCTAGTTTGCGTAGAAAGTTTCCCAATCAGTCGTTTTATGTGGATGGTGAAACCGCTGCTCTTTCTAAGACTGGAAGTTTTATCGGCCAACATATCATGGTTCCAAAAGAAGGTGTAGCGATTCATATCAATGCATTTAATTTTCCTGTTTGGGGTATGTTGGAAAAAATTTCCGTCAATCTTTTGGCTGGCGTTCCTGCAATTGTCAAACCTGCAAGTATAAGTAGTTTTTTGGCTGAAGCCGTTGTAAAAGATATCATCCAATCTGGCATCTTGCCAGCAGGCAGTTTGCAATTAATTTGTGGATCTGCGCAGCATATTTTGGATGCCGTATCTAGTCAGGATGTTGTAACGTTTACCGGATCGGCAACGACAGGCAGAATGCTTAAATCGCATCCTCGAATTTTGTCAGAATCGGTTCCTTTTAATATGGAAGCGGATTCCTTGAATGCTTGTATTTTAGGTTTAGACGCAGCACCCGGAACCACAAATTTTGATTTATTTATAAAAGAAGTGCATCGGGAAATGACCGCTAAATGTGGACAGAAATGTACTGCCATCCGCCGAGTCATTGTTCCTTCGCAATGGGTTGAAGCGGTTCAAATCGCCTTATCCAAACGATTGCAAAATACCATTATAGGAAATCCGGAGGTTGAAGAAGTTAAAATGGGATCTCTTGCTGGTTTGGGTCAATTGAAAGAAGTAAAGGAACGGGTCGCTGAATTGAGTGCTTTTTCAAAAGTCCTCTATGGAAATTTCGATCTTCCCGAGCTCAAAGGTGCGGATCCTAAAAAGGGTGCTTTTATGGCTCCGGTTTTATTGCTCAACGAACAACCGTTTCAACATACACTAACACATGAACTCGAAGCTTTTGGGCCTGTTAGCACCATACTTCCTTATTCAACAATTGAGGAAGCGGTTGAAATTTCTAAAATGGGAAAAGGATCATTGGTCTCTTCCATCATAACAGACGACCCCAAATTGGCAATGGAATATGTGATGAATGCGGGTGCCCACCATGGCAGAATATTAATTTTAAATGAACGTTGTGCGAAAGAAAGCACAGGACACGGTTCTCCAATGCCCTTGTTAAACCATGGTGGCCCGGGTCGTGCAGGTGGTGGAGAAGAAATGGGAGGTATCCGGGGTGTGAAACATTATATGCAACGTGTTGCCTTGCAAGGGTCACCTGAAATGATCACAAACATCACTCAGGTTTATCAACAAGGCGCTCATGCATCTGAAAGTCCGATTCATTTATTTAGAAAGCACTTTGAAGAATTACAAGTTGGAGATCAGATAGTCACTGCCAAACACACGGTATCGGAAGCTGATATTACCAATTTTGCAAATGTAAGCGGCGATAACTTTTATGCACATATGGATGCTACCTCACTGAAAGGAACCTTATTTACAGGACGTGTAGCACATGGTTATTTTATACTTTCTAAAGCTGCGGGTCTGTTTGTTGATGCGAAAAAAGGACCGGTATTATTAAATTATGGGATTGATGAATGTCGATTCACCAAACCTGTGTATCCCGGGATGACAATAGGCGTTCAATTAACAGTAAAAGAAAAAGTTGATCAAGACAACTCCATTAAACTGCCTGTACAATCAGAAAACGAAGTTCCTGAAGAAGTTAAATGCGGAATCGTTCGCTGGTTAGTTGAAGTGACCAATCAAGACAATGAAATCGTAGCGATAGCAACAATACTCACAATGGTAAAAAAATTAAACCAGAACGCATCAAGTATTTAATCAGGATTGAATCGTCAATCGTTTGGGAGTAACTCCAAATTGCTTTTTAAATGCTTCAATAAAATGGCTTGTATTGCTGTAACCAATCTCAAATGCAGCTTCCTGGACTTGATAATTCCCGCTCATTAAAAGTTGCTTTGCAATTTCAAGTTTATGAGCCATTAAAAAATGATAAGGCCCCTGGCCATAAATTTCCTTAAATCCGGTTTTTAATTGGAACTCATTTAATTGTACATTTTTTGCTAATTCAGGTATGGTCGGAGGATTCCGATAATTTTTAAGCAAGATTTCTTTGGCCGTTTTAATTTTTCGAACGGTTGCTTCGTTTTTTAAAAACGGACAATTTTCTGGGGATTGTGATTTTTCAGAATAAAGGAGGCTGAATAGTTCTAGTATTTTAGCTTGAAAAAATAAGCGACTGTAATTTTCAATCTTACTCTTTTGGACAATCTGATTTAGTACCAGAATCAGGTCAGTGGAGGCTTCTAATTCTTCATACGATTTGGTATGACTCATAGAGGGATTAAAAATGGGAGCGGCATGGGTCTCCGGACTATATAATTGATGAAGCTTTTGAAGGCTTAAACTCAAGCGGACCAGACAGGCGTTTTCTTCACATTCTAATTCAGCTTCTAAATGCACATCAGGATTATAAAGGATAAAAATTTTTTCAGCTTCTAGTTTCCGACTGTAAAATGGACTAAACCTAAATAAAACAGGGCCTGCTAAACAAAATAAAAAATGAACTCTTTGCTTATCCAGAAAGTATTTCTCTTTTATAGGCGTTTCCAGCTGATCGACTATGTCCAGGATTAAATCAGCTTGTTCGAAGCAGGTTTTAATATTTCCGTTTTGAGCATTTTTTCTATGAGGCATGGCACAATTATTTTCGACGGTTTAAGCATTTTGGTTGGATATTCCAAATATAAGTGGTTTTATTGACATTTAATTAATAAAGTGGACTAAAAGATATAACGTTTTGGGTT
>CAYMGR010000036.1:0-13772 GCA_964389985.1 uncultured Saprospiraceae bacterium | reverse complement strand
ATATCATGATCAGGCCAATCAAAAAGTGATGGATGTTTTATATCCGGAACGAACTGAAATTTCTGATTATGCGTATAAAATGTTTCGGCATATTGTAATGGCCCATCATATTTGGAATCACAGAATCTTAAAACTAGATTTTCAATATGAATTTTGGGAGCCTTTGAATCAAGAGCAATTAGAAAAATTAATGGTACAGAATTCAAATGAGCTCCGGCAAATTTTAGAAACGCATGATTTAGATTCGATGATACCGTTTACCAATTTGCAAGGTCAAACTTATGAGATGAAATTAATCGATATCTTAAGTCATGTAAGTCATCATTATGCCTATCATCGCGGCCAAATCGCAAGAGCCATTCGGGAAGCAGGCATCGAGCCCCCGAAAACAGATTTAATGTTATTCAGACGATAAAAAGAAATCAGATGGTCACACCCCAATCGCGAAGCATCGCTTCAAGCATTTGGGTTGGTTCGGCTTTTTGTTTAGCCACTTCGAGTCCCTTTTTTATGATCGCTATGGCCTCATCTTTTTTATTATTGTAAAAAAGTATTCGGCCGTAATTGATGTAATGATCTTGTTGTTCCAAAAGTTCTAATGCCTTTTTAGCAGCTTTCTCAGCAAACTCCATCACTTTTTTGTTGTCTTTAAAATTTTTCAGGCAACGTTGAGACAATTCCTTTTGTTTAGCTGCTTCATTCTTAGCAACTTTTGTACTATATAGTTTTGCAGCTGTTAAAAATTTGTCAGCATCTCCAACGGCTCCATAATAATCCATATCCGTAGTGCTTTTAAATTCATCATAGCGGTCCGGAATATTTTTAGCCTTTTCCTGCGCTTCGTTTAGCAAACTTTCGTTACGGTACTCCATTGCTTTTTTAACTGTCTTGGAGCATGCCAGCCAAACCTTATTTTCGTAAGTTGCTTTCGTTTTTAGTTTGGAAATAGGCTCTTTGTATTTAACCAGAAAATCAAATATTCTTGAATCCGCTTCTGTTGCAGATTCCATAATAATTTCCAAATTTTCAGGACTGCTTAGATCCTTTTGACCTGAAAGGTATTCATTCGCAATTCGTAAGGAAGGTTTACCTACCTGGTTTAAGGATTTAATATAGGCTAAAACGGTTGCCGCATCGCGTTTTCCTTCATCATATAACTTGGCCCAATTACCTGATTTGTCAAATTTTTTGAGCGCTTCCTGACCTAGTTCAATAAAAGATTCAGGAGGCCGGGCGCCACTACTGTTATGGACGATTTTGCCTTCTGCATTGATATACAATAAGGTTGGATAAGAGCGAACGGAATATTTTTGTGCTAAATCAGGTCCCTCCCCTTTCTCCATGTCCATTTTTACGTTGATAAAATTGGCATTATAGAAATTGCCAACTGCTTCATCCACAAATACGGTTGAGGCCATCCGTCTGCAAGGACCACACCAGGTTGTAAAAGCATCCATAAAGACCAGCTTATCCTCTGCTTTTGCCTTAGCCAAAGCCTCAGCAAAGCTGCCATGGAAAAAGTGAATTCCTTTTAAACCTGAATCGTCTGTTTGGCTAAAAGCCCTGGAAAGGCTGATCAGGACAGTAAATAGTACGGAAAGGGTGAATTTTGACATGTATATTTTTAAATTTAACGCAAATATCTTAATAAAATTCCGAGTCTCTTAAAGTATGTAGACTTTAATAAAAAATTAATAAAAACGTGAATGGCCCAAAATCTCTCCTTAAACAGAACACCAGGCCAATAAGTTTTAAACACCCAAAGCAACCGCTCTTGTTAAAAAAACTAATGGCAAGCCAATGATCATTCAAAAACTTCGTTTCTGTTTTGATGAATTTTGAGGATAGCACCTTTTTATAAAGCCTCCTGGAATTATATAACTTTGTCCATTCTATTTAGGATATGCATATTCGACGTCAATTTTTAGAACAAATCGCTCAGACCAGTGAAATTTCACAACAATTTGAGATTTCCAGGGCTGCTGGATATCATCTATATGATACGGATGGAAGGGAATATATCGATTTGATTTCCGGATTTGGCGTGAATAACATCGGACACGGAGTAGATGAAGTTAAAAATGCCATTCAGGAACAAAGCAATTTGTATTTGCATAGCAATGTGTATGGGGAGCATATTCAAAGTCCGCAACTAAAATTAGCGGAATTGTTGATATCCCTTTTGCCAAAAGGATTAAACAGTTGCTATTTTTTAAATTCGGGCAGTGAATGCATTGATGCAGCCATTAAATTGGCGAGACTGGCAACCGGAAGGGCTGAAATAGTTGTTTGCAAAAAGGCCTATCACGGCAGTACTCTTGGCGCGGAATCTTTGCGCAGTGATGCTCTGCATAAAATGGGATTTTTACCTTTAGTTCCCGGAATTCGATTTATTGAGTTTAACAAGGAGTCCGATTTGGATACCATTACATCTGCAACCGCTTTAGTCATTACGGAAGTTATTCAAACGGAAGCAGGTGTGCGTGAAGCATCTTCCAGCTATTGGCAAGGCTTAAGACAGCGATGCAATGAGGTAAACTGCCTGTTGGCTGTAGATGAGATTCAAACAGGTCTCGGCAGAACCGGAAAATTGTTTGCATTTCAAAGAGAAGCATTTATTCCGGATATTTTATTGTGCGGAAAAGCATTAGGCGCGGGTATGCCTCTGTCTGCCATGTTGTGTGATCAAACGTTAATGCACTATTTTTCAAAAAAATTACCACTGGCTTATATCACTACGTTTGGAGGCCATCCGGTTTGTTGTGCCGCAGGTTATGCCGGATTAAATTATTTAATAAAAAATCAATTGATTGAAAGTGCCACTCATAAGGAGCAGATATTTAGGTCCTATTTAGATCCGATTGGTCTTGAACCTTTAAGAGGAAAGGGACTCTTATTAGCTATGGAAATAAACAATTCATTTTCATTAATGACACTTCTTCAATCCTTGTACAAGCAACAGATATTGGCAGAAAGCTTTTTGTTTTGCCCAACGGCCTTGCGAATTGCCCCTCCATTAAATTTGAATGAAGAAGAAATTGAAGGGATATGTACTAAAATAATAAATGCCTATTCACCAGCGGATTGATAGATTGATTGAAAGCAGCAAGAAATAAATGCTTTCCCGCAGATCTCGCGGATTTTCGCAGATGTAATTTTATTCTTTCTGTGATCATTTGAGTAATAAGCAGGACAAAAATGCTTTCCCGCAGATTTCGCGGATTTTCACAGATGCAATTTTATTCTTTCTGTGATCATTTGAGTAATAAGCAGGACAAAAATGCTATCCCGCAGATTTCGCGGATTTTCACAGATCCTTTTCCTCTCTGCGTTTATCTGCGCAATCTGCGGGAAATAATATGCAGGCCATTAGATCTAGCGGATATTCACAGATCTTCATTGAGATAATCAGGTAATCAAAACTTTTGGTGCAGCATATGGATTGACAAATTGTTGAAATAAATAATGAATTCAATTATATTTACTCTTGAAATGAATTTTACTAATTTGCTACATTTACATTTAAACTGTATGATGAATCGCCTTCCAAAAATATTTTTAGTCTTTATCTTTTGTTCAGTCACAAATTTATTTTTACGCGGTCAAGGTTGCAGCGATGCAGGCTTCTGCACTTTAAGTAGTTTTAAACCGAATCATTTATCTGAACAAACAGAGCTTCCTAACCAATTAAAATTTGGAGTCTCTATTGGCAAAGCGGATCATTCGATTTCAGTGATTGGAAATTATCTGGAATATAGCCGACAAATTCGTTCCAAATTTGGGGTCAACGCAAAATTAAGCTCTCTGGCACAAAGTGGTAACGGGATCTCCGTTTTTGGTCTATCCGATATTTATTGCAATTTTAATTATATGGCGGTTTCAAATCTTCAGTTTTCTTTAGGGATGAAAATTCCTCTTACGGATGGGAATCAAACGAAAAATAATCTTCCCTTGCCCATGGACTACCAATCCAGCCTGGGAACTTTTGACTTAATTGTTGGATTGACTTATGAAATTGCAAACATTCAATTTGCCTTGGCTTGGCAACATCCATTAACCAAAAATAAAAATGCCTTTATTCCTGAAGATTATCCAATTGGTTCTGAATTAAGAAGTTTTGACATTACTTATCAATATGAGCGCAGTGGAGATGTACTGGCAAGAATTTCCTATCCCATAAAGCTTTCTGAAAAACTAAAAATAACACCGGGTCTATTACCAGTTTATCATCTGGATGACGACAAATTTTCAACAGCTAAGGGAATAAAAGGCGTCTATGTAGATTCCAAGGGACTTACATTAAATGGGAATCTGTATGTAGACTATCTGATAAACAGCAAGCATGCAGTTCAATTTAATATTGGGATCCCATTTGTGGTAAGAGATTCCAGACCGGATGGCTTAACCAGAAGTTTTGTAGCTGCATTAGAATATAAATTGGCTTTTTAAAATCAATAAAATGGTTTTAATATTCTTAAATGCAATTTTCTTTAATTTTTGATCCGGAAGCTGTATTTGGTGCGTTGGATATCATAGATTATGAAGAAGCTGATTTTGAGCTTAAAAAAATAATTTTAATGGAAGGTGTTATGTTATTGGATAAACAATCAGACCATGGCCAGTAAGTTTGAATTATTAAGAAAAGACTTCTCAAAGGCTCATTTTAATTTGTAGGAAGGCTTATGTTTAGCACAAGATGATCTTGAAATAGATGGAGTTTATTCAGCTACATTACTGAATTATTTGTAATCACGGATTTCTAAATATAGAGTTGAAGCAGGAAAAATTTGTAATAAATATTATATTTTAAGAATTCGAATTGGTGATATTTTGTTATTTAGAACTAAATAGTAGATACCAGGTATAAACTCACCTAAATCAATTACATTTTCTTTTAGTTTAACATTCTGTTGATTTCCATAAATATCAAAAATTCTACAACCATTTTTCAAATCAAAAGTAGTGTATGAAATACCTGTGGTAGGGTTTGGATATAAATTCAATTTTGTTGTTTCAGATAGATATGTACTATTAGGCAATTTGCAAATAATATCCTTTGGAAAGTAAATATTTCCATCTGTGAAACAAAGCAATTTACCTCCTGGACTGGGGTCAATGGCTGCAGGAATTGGGAATAAATACTTTAAATTACCAATCCATTTAATTATCTTGCCAAAATAATTGTATTTAAAGTCATGAAAATTTTCATATAAGTAATTCGTTCTTATATCCCCAGAAGTTGTATCAGTGCCTTGTATTGTTGCATAATATTCAATAAAATGGGGTTCCGAAAACCAGCGAATTGGTCCAACATGCGATATTATCAAATCATCCTGCTGTATACTAAAATCATAAAGTAGATAAAAATCATTTGAATCTTTATCAAAATAATACACTTTATCATTGTCTGTCCTTATTAGGTGAGTAATAATTCGATTCAAAGGTGGATTGTTACAATCTTGTTCGCAATAATATTCGATTAGCTTAAGCGCACGTTGATGATTAATAGTAGTATCTCCAATAATCTTAAAAATTACATAATTCTCTTTTGGAGCAGCAAAATCATCCTGTTCATAAACCCATGTTGTTCCTATGTCCCACATTTGAGAAGATATGGGCAAAAAGTGTAAATTCAACATTAAATAAAGAAAGAATGATTTCTTGGCCATTTTTAACTTAATTGATTGTTACAATTCATACTAACAAAGTATTATTAATGGATAAAAATCCAGAATATAAATTTTAATAAAATATTATCTAATAAATATAGCTGCCAAATTTACAAAAATTATTGATTTTAAAGTACTGAGAATGTTAAGAGTGCAATGAACACTAGCCCTAATCCAATCCGGTACCAACCAAATCCTGCAAATCCATGGTTTTTTAATAGCTGAATCAGTAATCGAACAGCAAACCAGGCTGAAATGAATGCAACGATTAATCCTGTTGCAAGAAGCACGAGTTGTTCCTGAGTAAAATTTAAAGGCGTTTTGAGCAAATCATATCCGGTTGCAGCCATCATGGTTGGGACCGCCAATAGAAATGAAAATTCGGTTGCCTGATTTCGATCCAGTCCATTAAAAATACCGCCTATTATACTGGCAGCTGCCCTCGATACTCCGGGTATCACAGAAACACATTGGATCAATCCGATACAAAAAGCATTTTTATATGAAATCGTTTCCAAATCGCTCAACTCTGCTTTGGATTCCTTCACTTTTTTGTCCAATAAAATTAATACTATACCTCCTACAACCAAACTGACAGAGACCACCCAACTATTAAACAAATAGGATTTAATCAATTTGTATAAAATAAATCCGATGGTAGCTGTAGGAAGAAATGCAACAAATAATTTTTTATAAATTTCAATTCCCACAAAAAAGCGTTTGATATACATGACCGCAATGGCTAATATGGCACCGAGTTGGATGGAGATTTCAAACGTTTTTAGAAATTCAGAATTTTCCAGTCCCAACAAATTAGAAGTCAAAATCATGTGGCCTGTAGATGAGATTGGTAAAAATTCAGTTAAGCCTTCAACAATAGACAAAATCAATGCATCAATAAAATTCATCCGTTCATAGTTGTTTGAACGACAAACATAAGAAATAATGGTCTAACTAAAGAAACGCCCTGCAAGAGGGTTCTGATTTCAAGAAGAAAAAAATGATTTGAATTTAAAGGCTAAGAATAAATCCTGGCATTAGGTTTTATTGACTCGCTTTTCCCGATTGTTCTTATTGATAAAATCAAACCAGGCCCGTTTTCGATCGGGATGATCTTTGGGCGTAGAGTACATTTTAGCTTTTTTCAATTTGACCAGATGAGATTTGGGAATAATGTTTTTAAGATTGCCCTTGTATTCTATTTCTGTGTTGATGGACCGAAGTGCTTTTAAATACGTAGAAGGCAAAAGATAATGGCCTTTTGGCATTTTAATTTTGGAAACTACCCGGGCATAATTTTTTAAAAAATCCAAACAATTATTTGCCCTCAACGAATAAGGACGCCGTTCCCATATTCGCTTTAACTGCAAACAAACAATTAATTCAAAATTAGAAATTTCAACTGCAAAACTATGCTCTCGTTGACTCTGCCAGTCATTTTTGACGGCTCCATCCATAAACCCAACAATTCCATTGGTTTGCAAACCTCCTTTGGGATAAAAACCCCAACAGGCCAGCAGCACATTTTGATGCGCTTGAGTATCTTCTTTAATTAAGCCGACATAGGCATGACCAAATGATTGTCTGAGCACCCCGTCAAAAAAACCATCTTTCGCAAAGAAAACGAGCCATTGTTTGCCATAAATTGATCCGCTCAAGCAAAAGACGATAAGAAGGAAGACTAGTCGTTTTTTCATTTTGCACCGCATTTAGACTCCTTAGCTAAGTTAAACCAAATTCCTTACATTCTGAAATAAAATCTGACATTTAACCCAAATTTAAGCTTCTTTTCAGGGCAGAAGCTTGGAATTATACCGGCAGTTATAGACCGTATTCATTAATTTTGAGGCCTAATTTGAAATTATGATCTCCGAAATCGCCATTTATCAACCTAAGAATAAAATTCGGATCCTGACTGCTGCTTCTTTATTTGATGGTCATGATGCTGCTATTAATATTATGCGCAGGATCATGCAAAGCAGTGGTGTGGAGATCATTCACCTGGGTCATAATCGTTCGGCTTTAGAAATTGTCGATGCAGCCATCCAGGAAGATGTTCAAGGCATCGCCATTACCTCTTATCAAGGCGGACACAATGAGTTTTTTAAATACATCTTCGACTTACTGAAACAAAGGAATTGCGGACATATTAAATTGTTTGGGGGCGGCGGCGGAACCATACTTCCTTCAGAAATAGCAGACCTGCATGCCTATGGAATCAACCGGATTTATAGTCCGGATGATGGTCGAAAAATGGGCCTACAGGGAATGATAAACGACCTGATTTCACAATGTGACTTTGCAACCGGCAGTTCGATCAACGGTGAATTAAAAGCAATAGCCAAGCACGATTTCAGGGCGGTTGCCCGTATGATTTCTGCTGTCGAAAATTTTCCGGATCAGGCCAATCATATTCTCCAAGAAATGAGCCCGGTCAATCCGGATAAATCCATCCCTGTGTTAGGCATTACAGGTACGGGAGGCGCAGGAAAATCAAGCCTCGTGGACGAATTGTTACGCCGGATGATTATTGATTTTACGGATAAACGGTTTGCCATTTTATCGGTTGACCCGTCTAAACGGAAAACAGGTGGCGCTTTGCTTGGTGACCGGATCCGAATGAATGCAATTCACCCCGAATTCCATAATGGGCGTGTCTATATGCGGTCTTTAGCAACCCGTCAAAGCAATTTAGCACTTTCCCCCTATATTAAAAATGCCATCCAAATCCTGAAAGCGGCTGATTTTGACTTTATCATCCTTGAAACTTCGGGAATTGGTCAAAGTGATACCGAGATTATTGATTTTAGTGATGTCGCCTTATACGTTATGACTCCTGAGTATGGCGCTGCGACCCAATTGGAAAAAATCGATATGCTGGATTTTGCAGACATCGTCGCCATCAATAAATTTGACAAAAGAGGCGCCCAGGATGCTCTTCGGGATGTACGCAAACAGTTTCAACGGAATCATAAAGCATTCGATAAAAACACAGAAGATATGCCGGTCTATGGTACGATTGCTTCCCAATTTAATGACCCCGGAACCAATGTACTTTATAAAAAATTAATGGAGCTGATTGCTCATAAAACAAATGCACCGCTTCAATCAACTCTTCAAATGAGTGGTGGTGAATCTGAAAAAATATTTATTATTCCGCCCGGAAGAACGCGATACTTAAGTGAAATTTCCGATAATAACAGGCAATATGATCGTTGGGTAGAACAACAATCCAAATGGGCCCACCAGTGGCAAGCACTTCACACGAGTGGTGAATTGGTGGATGATCCATCTGCAAAGAGCCTGCTCAAAAAATCAGAAGAGCAGTTGTTAAATAAACTGGACGGTACTTCACGCAGTATTCTTGAAAGTTGGGAACAAAAAAAGCAAGCTTATGCGGCCGATGAATACATCTATAAAGTGCGCAACAAAGACATTCATGTGCCCACGTTTACTCAATCCCTTTCTCATACTCGCATCCCTCGCGTGGTCTTGCCAAAATATCAAGATTGGGGTGATATCTTAAAATGGAATCTTCAGGAAAATGTTCCGGGTACCTTTCCTTATACAGCAGGAGTGTATCCATTTAAAAGACAGGAAGAAGATCCTACCCGTATGTTTGCCGGTGAAGGAGGACCTGAGCGGACCAACCGCAGATTTCATTATGTAAGTCTCGATATGCCTGCCAATCGATTGAGTACAGCCTTTGATTCGGTAACACTATATGGTGAAGATCCGGATTACCGTCCAGACATCTACGGAAAAGTAGGAAATAGCGGCGTCAGTATTTGTAGTTTGGATGATGCTAAAAAATTATACAGCGGCTTTGATTTATGCAATCCAAAAACTTCCGTTAGTATGACGATCAATGGACCCGCTGCAACTATTTGCGCTTTTTTTATGAATGTGGCCATTGACCAGCAATGTGAAAAATACATTCACGAACACAAATTGGAATCAAAAGTAGAAGAGGCTCTCAAAGTAAAGTATGAACAACAAGGGATCAGCCGGCCTAGATATCAAGGCGAATTACCTCCCGGAAATGATGGCCTGGGTCTGTTATTGTTGGGAATTACGGGTGATGAAATATTGGAACCTGCCATTTATCAAGAACTCAAAGCAAAGGCCTTACAATCTGTCCGGGGTACCGTTCAAGCGGATATTTTAAAAGAAGATCAGGCACAAAATACTTGTATTTTTAGTACCGAGTTTTCTTTGAAATTGATGGGAGATGTACAAGAATATTTTATCCATCAAAAAGTACGCAATTTTTATTCTGTATCAATAAGTGGTTATCATATTGCAGAAGCAGGTGCCAATCCAATTTCACAATTAGCATTTACACTGGCGAATGGATTTACATTTGTTGAGTATTACTTATCAAGAGGAATGCATATTGATGATTTTGCGCCAAACCTTTCCTTTTTCTTTTCGAATGGTGTGGACCCGGAATATGCTGTTATCGGACGTGTAGCTCGAAGAATTTGGGCAAAAGCCATGAAAGAAAAATATCATGCCAACGAACGAAGCCAGATGCTTAAATATCACATCCAGACTTCCGGACGGTCGTTGCATGCTCAGGAAATTTCTTTTAACGATATCCGAACCACTTTACAAGCCTTGTACGCAATTTACGACAACTGCAATTCGCTGCACACCAATGCTTATGATGAAGCTATTACGACTCCAACAGAAGAATCGGTTCGTCGTGCCATGGCTATTCAACTCATCATCAACAACGAATTGGGTCTGGCTAAAAATGAAAATCCCTTACAGGGTTCATTCATCATTGAAGAATTAACAGACTTGGTTGAAGAAGCGGTGCTTTCTGAATTTGATAAAATCACCGAACGGGGTGGTGTATTAGGTGCTATGGAAACCATGTACCAGCGCAGTAAAATTCAGGAGGAAAGCTTATATTATGAAACCTTAAAACATACCGGTGAATATCCGATCATTGGAGTCAATACCTTTTTGTCAAAAGATGGTTCACCCACTGTGCTGCCGCGTGAAGTCATCCGTGCAACCGAAGAAGAAAAAAATGACCAAATTCGCTCCCTTGAAAATTTAAAATTAGCCCATCTGAAAATTGGGGCTGAAAAAATTCAGCGGTTACAAACAGCAGCTTTGCAAAACAAAAATATGTTTGCCGAACTTATTGAAGCCGTTAAATCCTGTTCATTGGGGCAAATCACTACAGCCCTTTATGCGGTTGGAGGGAAATATCGTCGAAACATGTAATCGATTTTTTTGAAAATAAATTCTAAAAATAAGTAGAATCTACGAATGTCTTCGTAGATTTGTTTCTTGATTGACATGCTTCTCCTGGAAGCCCATTGATTCTTTTAAAAATTTGTTTATGATACGCGTCATGCTCATTGCCTGGCTTTGGCTCTGCCTTAGTCTAAACAGTTCATTTTCCAAACCACTCGCATCTATTAAGGGTAAAGTCATTGGAATTGAAAATCAGGCGATCCCATTTGTTATAGTCGCGTTGTATGCAGCGAAGGACAGCAGTCTGGTAAAAGTAACCGCATGTGATGATCAGGGATTATTTTTTCTGGAATTTGATGCCGCTCAAGATGCATCCTATTACTTGAAACTGAGTATGCACTTTTATGAACCCTATTTTTCTGAGCCGCACAATTTTTCAAATCCATTTGAATCCAAAGACTTAGGGACGATTCAATTGTTGGAATCAAAACAAGCCTTAAATGAAATCACCGTGAGTTCCAACAAGCCCTTCATAGAGCGCAAAGCCGATCGAATGATCATGAATATTGAAAGTAGCATAACAGCTGCAGGCCATTCTGCTTTTGAACTCCTCGCGAAAGCGCCTGGCATTAGTATTAATTATTTGGATGCGATTATGATGAAAGGAAAATCAGGTGTGCAAATTCTGATCGATGGAAAACCAGCGGTTTTATCCGGTAGCGATTTAGCAAACTATCTGAAAGCACTTCCTTCTAATACGATAGACCGGATTGAAATAATCAGTAATCCACCAGCCAAATATGATGCTGCAGGAAATGCAGGTATTATTGATATACGGCTTAAGAAAAATCAAGCCTTTGGCACGAATGGAAATGTGAACGCCCAATATGGCCAGGGCGTATATCCAAAAGCAGGAATTGGAATCAACCTCAACCATCGGAATAAGCAGTATAACTGGTTTGGAAATGCCAATTACAGTTATCGGAAAGGCCTCAACAAACTCATACTTTATCGGGAGTTCTTTGAAGGAGGGCAACGAACCGGTGCGTATGATCAATTTAATTACCTGACCGTTCCCTTTCACCTCATAAGTTCCAGATTGGGTTGCGATTATACGCTTCCTAATCAAAAAACCAGCCTGGGTATTATGGCCAATGCTTCACTAAATCAATTTCAGCCACGAGGGCAAAATCAATCCATCGTTGAAAACGCTTTCAAGCAGGAAGAATCCCGCTTTGAAACGACCAATCGAAGTAAAGATTTTTGGCCTGCCTATTCCTTAAATTTAAATGGCAAACATGTTTTTGATTCATCAGGCTTTGAAATCACTCTGGATTTAGATTATGCCCATTTTGAAAATAAGACAGAACAAAACTTTCTGACAAAATATTTTGATCTCAACCATCAAACCTTAAAGCCTGATTATTTTTTATATGGTGATCTAAAAGGAACACTTAATTTATGGTCTCTGAAAATGGATATCAATAAAAAATTACAACAAAACAATCAGCTGGAAGCCGGGATCAAATCCAGTCTGGTACAGGCAGATAATTTACTTAGCTTTTTTGATAAAAGTAATGCCATACCTGCTTATGATTCGAGCAAAAGCAATCACTTTTTATACTCTGAAAATATATATGCAGCTTATTTCAATTACAAACAGGAATGGTCTGCTTTAAGCATTCAAGCCGGAATTCGAAGCGAACTAACGGATGCGCATGGAATGCAATTGGTGAACCAGGTCGAATTTGATAAAAGCTACTTAGACTGGTTTCCTTCAGTTTTTATCACATCGTCAATGACACCGAATTATAATATGGGATTCAATTTAAGCCGGCGATTAGACAGACCCAATTATCAACAATTAAACCCGTTTAAATTCTTTCTGGATCCAAGTACGTACCGGGAAGGAAATCCATTTTTAAGTCCACAATACAGTTGGATTTTTGAATGGAACCATGCGATTCATAAGAATTACAATGTGTCCTTGTCTTATACACAAACCCAAAATAATATCACAGAAGTAATTGGCCCGGTTGAAGGATTGGATCGGGTAACGGTTCAAACCCATGAAAATTTATCTAAGTTTGAAACGATTTCTTTAAACGCCAGTGGCAACTTGGATCTTTTTAAGAATTGGAATAGCATGATTCAATTGAATAGCTGGTTTGGTAAATACCAGGGACAATTTGCAAACACCTTGCTTCAAGATGGAAATGTAGTGGTAAACCTGAGTGTGAATAACAACATTAAACTTCCCTACAATTGGACTTCCGAAGTAAATTTTAGTTATCAGTCACCAGAAATTTATGGCTTTATGAAAGTTTATTCTATGTATGGATTATCTGTCGGATTGCAAAAAACATTTTTAAATAAAAAATTGAATGCCAAACTTTCGGTGAGTGATTTATTCTGGACCAATTTGCCGGAAGCAGATATTCAATATCGGGATTATTTTGAACACTTTGATGTGAAACGAGAAACACGTGTTGCTACTATCTCTTTGACTTACCGAATGGGAAATTCCAAACTTGGCAATCCACCAAGAAAGAATGGAGGTGCCGAAGAGGAAAAACGCAGAGCGAGCAACATTCAGGGGTAATAGAGGAATGAGAAATTGCACTATTCATGTTCACCCGAACCCCAAACTCCTTGAAAGGTGCTTAAATTTTCGTTTGCTAAATGACTCCAATCACAATTAAACTTAGTGTATTAAAATTTTGATTAGAAAAAATTGACATGCCCTCTTTGAACCCCAAACCCCTTGAAAGGGGCTTAAATTTTCGTTTGCTAACTGACTCCAATCACGTTTAAACTTGGTGTAATAAAAATCAATTAGAAAAAATTGACATGCCCTCTTTGAACCCCAAACCCCTTGAAAGGGGCTTA
>CAYMGR010000035.1:0-13992 GCA_964389985.1 uncultured Saprospiraceae bacterium | reverse complement strand
TTGTAACTTTTTAGACCCACAAAAAAAATATCTGGCTACCATTTATCGTGATGGGGACCAAGCGGATTGGAAAAACAATCCAATGGATTATAAAATTGATACCAGAAAAGTAGATTATAAGGATAAGGTCAAAATTCGCTTAGCTCCTGGTGGTGGTTGCGCAATTAGCTTGATTGAGCTATCCCAATAATTTTTTAATTTTTAATGGATCGTTTAGTGATCCTTTTATAAATGATACTCAATTTAATTTTCGTATGCACAAATTTTATTTATTCCTTGCAATATGTCTAATTACTAATTTAACAAATGCTCAAACTGACATTAAAGCATGGTACGCACAAGGTCAGGTATGGATTGTTTGGAAAACAGCAAAACCTTATCCAGAGTCTTATGTGATTTATAAGAATACTCAAGCTTTTTCAACTGTAAGCCAGGCAAATCCTATCGGCCGATTGTTTGCTTATGAATATTTGCCTGGTTCAATGATTCAATATTCTGCTAATATTAACTTTAAGTATAAGATTCCAAAACCAGATGGAAGTATTTATCAATTGCAGGAAAATGAATGTTTATTTGTTGAAACAGTAATCAGTACCGGATCTGCTTATTATGGTGTCGTGGAGTGGGGGAATTTGAATTTTGTAAGCAATGTCAATATTATTAATTCGCCTGTCAATTATAATTTTGATCCAATTAATGAGCCTGTAAATTGCCATCTGCAAATCAGTGAAACAATAAATACCGGTCATCGTACAAATTGGTATAGTTTATGGCTTTTGGGAAAAAGTGATGAGAGCAGTGGCCGACCTGATTTTCCTGTTATGGCAAATGTGTTTAAAAATGGAATGCCGGCTATGTTTATAGTTAGTGAAGCGATAGGAATGGATACCAGTAAGGGTAAAAAAATTCCTGGGACAATCTGGTTACACGGTGGAGGTGGAAATGCAAGTAACTATTTGCCTAATAATGCCAAACAATTTGATGTGGAACCGAAATTGGGAATCAGTGTTTCACATACCGATGATGTACCTCAGAAATTTTTTATCAATGGTGACACTGTTTTATCAACAGCAAGATCTGCATGGTTTGGCTGGACCAAAAGGCAAAACCCATTTAACCCAATGTTTAATGCTGGTCCCGGTGATACCATTATCAATTATACCCAACGAAGGTTGCTTTGGGTCAATAATTGGTTAATTCAACATTATAATTTAGATCAGGATAGAATTGCATTACAAGGATATAGTATGGGATCTGGTGGGGTTTCTGCTTTGGCAAAATGTTTTCCTAATTTATTTTCAACTGTGTGTGCTTTTAATAATGGTTTTCGACGCGTAAATGAAGAAACAATTACCGGAATTCAAGGAACTGTAGAGGAAAATCTTCCTACTAATGTATATAATGCACGTAATGAAAATGTGCATATAAATGAAATTATGGATATTAATACTCCCTGTTCCTCATTTAGAGATTATCCATTGGTTCGAACTTGGGCTGGAAAGAACGATGTAAATGATCGAATGTTTTGGGGGCCTGATTTAATTAAACAGTATCGAAAAGCAGATAGTATTGGATGGGGAATTCAAATCTCCTGGGACGAAAGAGAGCATGTTTACAATACTTTAGGCGTCCACTGGATTGACGATTTAGGCCAGACGAACCAAACCTATCTTGATAATCTTTCAACACAAGAAAACTTTAGTAGAAAAATGTCTTTTCCCGCTTTTTATAATCATCAAATGGATTCCAAAAATAATGACCCGGGTACCGGGAAAATGGGAATAAATAATGGAGATGGCGATAACTGGGGAACTTGGGGAGGATATCATAGTTGGGATTTATCCAGTATTGAAGATACGAAATACAAATGGGCAGTAACTACTTGGTTGAATAATCAACAGCTTTTTACAAATGATAATTGCCCTGAAAATGAATTGAATTCCAGTTTAGCCATACGCAAACCGCAACTTTTCAAACCAAGACCAGGAGCTCAATTAAAATGGAAATCTGAAGATCTAGGAAATGGACAAATTCTTTCAAGTGGAAACCTAACGGTTGGTCCGGATTCTTTAGTTTCAATTCCAAATGTGACGGTATACAATTCAGCTATCCGAAAAATTCGAATAAGTATTGAAGATTTACAAGTAGGGATAGAGTCAGATCATTCATTCATTGATATTGTTGATATGAAAATTTACCCAAATCCGTCAAAAGCAGAGCCACAACTCGAGTTTTATTCAAAACAAAATGATAGGCTTCAGCTCTGCATATTAAGTCTATATACAACAATTTCTCATTCCGATATCCAGATTCAAAAGGGAATCAATCAGATTAAACTAAAGGGAACCGAAGCTTTGGCACCGGGTATCTATCGGGTGGTATTAAAATCCAAAAACGATTTACAGCTAATAAAATGGATTAAAATATAGAAGCTATTAATGATTCCTTTTATCACGGTTCTTTAACAAACCGGATGTGATCAAAGGGCATAAAGTAATTTGGCAGACAATGCAATTCGTTTCCAACAATTTCTAAATCGATTCCTTTAAAACTCACTTGCATCAAACTAAGGTTGAGCTCCACTTCAAATTGATTGTTGTGATTCGATCCATCCTTAATTTTGGTCAGAATATCAGGAAACATACTGTGTTGTAAAAAGAGGCTATCTATGGTAGGTTCATTTATTTCAACCAAGCCCGTTTGATCCGTATAATATTGAGTTGGCTGATCCCCTTTAAAACTTACTACGAGTACATTTTGTAATAAATAAGGATTGGGCGCGGAAAGTTGAATGCGATAGGGACCAGCTTGTTTATTTTGATGAGTCACCGTAAAATCTTTGCCGGGTTCTTTATCACTTTTCAAAATAATTTTAGAACCTTCAACAGTAAAGCTGCCTTCTGCATTCCGATCAACAGCGCCATAAACATAATAAAAAGAAAATCGTCCATCTTCTCTGAATTCAAACGCAGCAGCCATCTCATGAATCCCTTTTAAAGCATAAACTCCCTTTATTGATTGTGACATAACCGAACTTTTAAATGGATCAATAAGAACTAAAAATAGTAGCCAACGAAGCATTTCTAAAATGATTGTTTTTAAGATTCTAGGTCCGCTTTATGTGTGAATAACAGATTCGTTAAGCTTTCTTGATTTTTACACATACCACTTTATATTCAGGACATTTGGCTATCGTATCGCTCACATCCGAAGTCACAATATTTACAAACAGTTCAGGAAAATGAAAGGTGGTACTGATCACTCCTTGTTTAACTTCATTGGTTACATGCGCCTTAATCTTGATTTGTCCGCGTGCAGATTCAATGATAACAGGATCAGATTCATTAATATGATATAATTCTGCATCCAATGGGTGAATCAATACCAGATCCTCGTGGATAATTTCAACATTACCCGTACGACGGGTCATGGTTCCTGCATTGTAATGTTCTAACACACGATTCGTAGTTAAGATCAACGGGAAATCATCCATGTTTTCAAGGATTTCAGGAGATTCCACATATTCTTTAAATTCAAATTTTCCTTTACCTCTTTTAAACGTATCAGTATGCAATATTTTGGTATCGGTACCATCCGGTAATACAGGCCATTGTTTACCATTATCACCTAATTCATCCCATTTAACACCTGCAAAAAAGGGTACAATCTGCGAAATTTCCTCTAATAAGGGTTTTGCAGCATAATCTACTTGTTTGTAACCCATTCGGTTCATAATATCAACCAGGATCTGTCCATCCACTTTTGCTTCACCAATTGGCTTTACAACTTGCTGTACTTTTTGAATCCTGCGTTCTCCATTGGTAAAGGTGCCTTCTTTTTCCAAAAAGCTTGCACCGGGTAAAATAACATCGGCTAACTTGGCAGTTTCGGTTAAAAAGATTTCTTGTACGATGAGTAAATCAAGCGATTTGATTGCTTTAATTACTTTATTGGTATTTGGATCTGATTGAACTAAATCGTCTCCCATAATCCACATAGCTTTAAATTCACCGGCGATTGCAGCATTATACATTTCCGGAACTTTTAAACCAATTTCTGATGGGACCTGCACACCGTAAAATTTACTAAAGCGTTCTTGAATTTCTGGTTGAGTGACATCAAAATAACCAGCGGATTGATACGGCTGCACTCCCATGTCGGCCATTCCTTGTACATTATTTTGCCCTCTAAGTGGATTCACTCCGCATCCTGGTTTTCCAACATTGCCGGTGATCATTGCCAAATCAGCAATTAACATTACTGTATAGGTCCCCTGATAATGTTCCGTGACTCCTAATCCATGAAAGGCCATTGCGAGCGGTGCAGTGGCATAGGCGATTGCAGCACTGCGTGCATCTTCCCGCGCAACTCCGGAAACAGCTTCTAATTCATCGATATTCAGTTTTAGAATATTGGTTTTAAAATCTTCAAAACCTTCTGTGCGACTATCGATAAAGTTTTTATCAATTAAATTTTCTTTTACGATGTAGTACAACATCATGTTTAATACAGCCACATTGGTTCCGGGTCGAAGCTGTAAATGGTGTGTGGCATATTTGGCTATTTCAGTGCGTCGGGGATCAATGACGATTGTCGTTTTTCCTTTCATCGCATGTTGCCTGAGTTTGGACCCTGTTACAGGATGTCCTTCTGTTGGATTGGCACCAATGACTAAAATGGCAGAAGTTAATTTTAAATCTTCAATTGAATTTGTCGCAGCACCGGTTCCAAAGGTCCGTTGCATACCTAAAGCAGTTGGCGAATGGCAAACCCTGGCACAACCATCAATGTTATTCGTACCAATGACGGCACGAATAAATTTTTGCATCAAATAATTTTCTTCATTGGTACAACGTGCCGAAGAGATCCCGCCAATTGCATTGGGACCATAGGTGTTTTTGATTTCTGTCAGATTATTCGCTATAAAATCATAAGCCTCATCCCAGCTTACTCGTTCCAATTCTCCATTTTTGCGGATCATAGGATATTGCAATCGCTCCGGATGGTTATAAAATCGAAAAGCATAACGACCTTTTAAACAGGTATGCCCCTGATTGACTTCTGCATTATAGGGTGCCTGAATACTCAATATTTTCCCTGATTTTACACTCACTTCCAAATTACAACCAACGCCACAATAAGTACAAACGGTCCTGATTTTGTCTTGTCCGACCAGGGCTTTGGATTGAAAAACGTCTGAAATGGCAGAGGTTGGACAAGCCTGGGCACAGGCACCGCAACTCACACAATCAGATTCCATGAAGGATTGGTTCATCCCTTTAATGATTTGGCTGTCAAAACCACGCCCCATAACAGATAAAACCAATTGACCCTGAACTTCATCACATGCACGAACACAACGATAACACATGATGCATTTTGATAAATCAGAGGTCATGTATGGATGACTATTGTCTTTCTTTCTGTCTAAATGGTTTTTACCTTCCGGATACCGCACTTTGCGGATCCCAACACGAGCAGCTACATCTTGTAATTCACAATTTCCATTGACTTCACAGGTCAGACAATCCAACGGATGATCCGTCAAAACCAATTCCATTATATTTTTTCGCAATTTTTGGATGGATTCTGATTCTGTATTAATAATCATACCTTCCTCAACCGGTGTATGACAAGAAGCAACGACTCTTGATTGACCCTGTCCTTGACGGGCAACCTCCACACTACAGACCCGGCAGGCACCAAATGCTTCTAAATTGGGGGCATCACAGAGCGTTGGGATGAATTTATAATCAAAATAACGCCGAACAAAACTGAGTATCGTTTCACCAGGCTTAATCTCGAAAGAGTTGCCATTTATTTGTGCGGTTTTAACCGCTGTCTGCTGAAATAAATCCGGCGCAAGAAACTCGGTTTTCATAATAAAAGCATTTAGTCTGAATGACAAATTTAATAACTATCAGGGGATTTTCTGTAGTAATTTGAGGCTATCCCTCTACCGTTCTGGGCGTTATGCTATGAATGCTGTTTAAAGCTGGAAGCGATCAATTAAATCAATTCTAAAATGGTTCAATTCTGCAATGGTTGACAATAAGCTTAACATTGAAATATTTTAATATTTCAGCTTTGGAATATTGAAATATCGCAGCATTGGAAAATGATAAAATTAATTTCTCAAAGCTTTATTATTTTCTAACATATATTGAATCCGCTCCAAAGTTTTTGCTTCAGTACATAAACTTAAAAAAGCTTCGCGTTCGAGATCCAGCAGATATTGTTCACTGACGAATTGGGAATAACTTAAATCTCCTCCGCATATTACATAAGCTATTTTTTGAGCAATTTTAATATCATGGTCCGTAGCATATCCTCCCAATTTTAAAGTATGTGCCGCAGTCAGTAAAGCAGCTAAACCGGTTCGCCCTAAAACCTGGATATCATTACGGGGAATTGGTTTTACGTAATTATCAGAAAGAAGAAGCACCCGGTCTTTGGCTTGTTGAATTTGTAAGCCATTGTATAGACAAATGGAATCTCGGGAGGTATTGAGGTATCCTAAATCATAGGCTTCAAATGCAGACGTTGCAACTGCTGCAGTGGCCAGCGTTTTAAATCGATGGATAAGTTGTGGGATTTGTACATCCCCTTCTTTAAATTCATCACTAAGTCTGACTGCAAATTCTTTGGTTCCAGCTCCTCCCGGTAATAATCCAACACCCATTTCTACCAATCCAATATAGGATTCTGCTGCACATACAGCCGCATCACAATGCATCAACAATTCAACGCCACCGCCAAATACATAACCTTGTGTTGCTGTAACCACCGGAATGGAAGAGTAACGACAACGCATGGAAGTTTCTTGAAATAGGCGCACAGCCATTTCCAATTGTTCGTATTCTTGCTGGAAGGCAAACATACCAATCAACATAAGATTGGCTCCAACCGTAAAGTTGGTAGCATTGTTGCCAATCACCAGGCCATTCCATTTTTGAGTTTCTGCAATTAAAATAGATTCTTGCAGTCCTCTTAAAATACCTTCTCCAATTACATTGTACTTACTTTTAAATTCTGCACAGAGGACTCCATCTCCGATATCTTTTAATTGCAGTTCGTCATTTTTATAAACACAATTATCTGAATGGATTAAGTTTAATTGAATGTCGCCTTCCTTTCCGGGAAGTTTGGAATAGCTTAATGAAGCCGGATCCAACACCATCAAATGGGGATGCTCCGTTTGATAGAAGGAATGTTTTCCCTGCGCTTGCATGTCTTCAATCCATGCTGCAGGTTTAAGATTCATTTCTGATACTAATTGCAATCCGTTATCAAAACCTATGGCATCCCAGATTTCAAAGGGTCCTAATTCCCAGCCAAATCCTGCTTTCATGGCTTCATCAATAGCGTAAATAGAATCAGAAATTTCCGGAATGCGATGGCTACAATAAGCAAATAAAAACCCAAACGATTTTCGAATCAATTCTCCACCTGCGTCTTTTGTTTTTAACAGGGCTTTGATCCGTTTTCCCAAGTCTTCAATTTGTTTGGCAACTTGTAAACTTTCCAAATTAGATTTTGGATCAAATCGATACTCCAAGGTTTCTAAATCCAGACTTAAAAATCGGGTCCTTCCTTTTGCATCTTTCTCATCCGATTTCAGGTAAAATCCTTTTCCTGATTTATTACCAAACCATTTATTTTTTACCAGATATGAAATGCAGTCAGGCAATTGAATTTGTTGAAGCAAAAGATCATCCGGGCAATTTTTTTTCAAGCCTTCAATCACCCATACAGCTGTATCCAATCCGACCAAATCGGTCAACCTAAAAGTACCCGATTTAGGTCTTCCAATTGCAGGGCCCGTTAATTTATCTACATCAGAAATATTTAACTTTAACTGCACACTTAATTCAAAAAGTTTAGACATCGCGACCACCCCAATCCGATTCGCAATAAAGGCCGGAGTGTCTTTACAAACGACCGCTTGTTTGCCTAGATGAGACTTTGAAAAAGAAACCACAAAATCAAGTATATCTTTTTTAGTTTCAGCCGTAGGAATAATTTCAAGGAGCTTTAAATAGCGGGGTGGATTAAAAAAATGAGTTCCTACAAAATGTTGCTTAAATTCTTCGCTTCGTCCTTCAGTCAAAAAATGGATCGGTATCCCGGAAGTATTGCTTGAAACGATACAATCTTTTTTTCTGAAAACCTCTATTTTAGCAAAAAGGCCTTGTTTTATACTGAGATTTTCTATTACCGCTTCAAAAATCCAGTCGCATTCCTTTATTCGGTGTAAATCATCTTCAAAATTTCCAATTTGAATCCGACTTCTTAACTTTTTAGCATAAAGTGGTGAAGGTTTTGATGCGATACAGCTTTCCAGACCTTTTAAAACTCGTTCATTGCGAAAAGTCCCATCTGCTGGTAAATCCAACAAAATAATCTCGAAACCACATCCTGCTAAATGGCAGGCAATTCCCGAACCCATTAATCCAGATCCTAAAACGGCAATTTTGTTAATGCGCAACATCTTCTATTACTATTTACAAGTTTACTCAATCTCTTATTTAACGTTCAATTGATTCAAATTAATTTGCTTTGTTTATTAGTGATTCAGAAAAAAATTTAGTATTTTACCCGTATGAAAAGATTGTGGAAATTACTGGTACGAAGGTATAATATTCTAGGTATCAAAGAGAAAGACAAAGTAAATACTTTCAGTAGACGCTATGAATTTGCCAAATACCTGATCGAATTAAGGGTTACTGCAATCAGCTATATGCGGGATTTTTGTTTGATCTTATTGGGAATTTTTTCAGCGGCGTTTGGAGTGAAAGGATTTTTACTGACCAATCATTTTATTGATGGGGGTGCAACCGGTATTTCGTTGCTTACAAATGCAGTAACCGGCATTCCATTGTGGATATTATTAATTGGTATTAACATCCCTTTTGTTTTGCTTGGATCTCAAATAATAGGAAGAATCTTTGCAATTAAAACGGCCTTGGCGATTTCTGTCTTGGCTATAGTCATTGCACTTGTGGAATTTCCAAATGTTACAGATGATAATTTGTTAGTAGCTATTTTTGGCGGATTTTTCTTAGGAGCTGGAATTGGACTTTCTGTAAGGGGAGGGGCGGTTATCGATGGGACAGAAGTATTGGCGATTTACTTGAGTCGAAAATTTGGAACGACCATCGGGGATATTATCAGTATGATCAATATTACCATTTTTTCTGTAGCAGCCTATTTTTTATCTATTGAAATTGCATTATACTCCATGATTACCTATTTGTCTGCTTCCAAAACCTTGGACTTTGTTATCGAGGGAATTGAAGAATATATGGGTGTCACGATTGTTTCATCCCATAGTGAAGAAATCGCTAAAATGCTGATTAACGATATCGAAAGAGGCATTACAGTTTATAGTGGTAAAAGGGGATATGGTAAAAAAGGCGAAACGAAGGATACCAATATCATATACTCTGTAATTACCCGACTTGAACTCAATCGATTAAATACTGAAATAAAGAAAATTGATCCCAACGCTTTTGTGGTAATCAGTAGTGTAAAAGATACACACGGTGGCATGATCAAAAAACGTAGACTTAAACACGATGAAATCTAGGTAACTCAATCGAACGTTGAGCTGACCGGTTAAATGTAATTGTTGCGAGGTTATAGATTTTTAGGTTTAAACTGATTCAATGTTATCTTTGCCTCTAAGCGTTTACTTTTTGGTAATTCCTGATTTTTTAATCTGAAATGCATGCTTCGAAAATGGCTTCAAAATAAATGGCCCCCGTATTTAAAAATAATTTTCAAAATCTGTTTATCCTTACTGATTTTCACGATTATTTTAAAAAATGTGGACTTGAAATTAATGTTTCAGCTCATTTCATTATGCCCATTTTATTTATTGTTGGCCGCTATTGTATTGTTTATCTTGTCTAAAATAGTATCTGCCATTCGCTATCAGCTATTTTTAGAATCTGAATCAATCCATTTAAGCTTAATGGATTCTATTCGAATTTATTGGTTGGGAATGTATTATAATTTATTACTACCAGGTGGAATTAGTGGGGATGCTTATAAAATTAAATTATTGTCAGAACGATTTGGTACATCCATAAGTGGACTTTTAAAAATAAGCTTATTGGACCGGTTTTCTGGAGTATTGGCTTTAGCTCAAATTGCGACTGCATTGCTGCTTTTCATTCCGAGTTTTAATCCGTATTCTGGGATCATTCTGCTCATTTTGATATTGAGCTTTGGAATTCCCTGGATACTGAATCGGTATTTCAAACGACTCCAAACGAGTCAAAACATCCAGGTTAGCATCTTGTCCTTGGGCGTTCAGTTAAGCCAGACTTTTTCAGTGCTCTGTTTGATTTATGCACTAGGACAAAGCCACCACTTTATAACCTATAGTTTGGTATTTTTGGTTTCTTCCTTAGCTGCTATGCTTCCAATTACCATCGGTGGAGCCGGAGCAAGAGAATTGACCTTTCTTTATGGAGCCCGGTTTTTAGGAACTGAAATTGAAAAAGCAGTGGCAATTGCTTTCTTATTTTATTTAATTTCTACTTTCGTATCCCTTTTTGGAATTTTTTATAGCTTTAAGTCGATAAACTTTAGGAATCACAATCAATGAATATTTTAGTAACAGGGGCAGCAGGATTTATTGGTTCTCATTTATGTGAACGCCTGATAAAAGAACAACATCATGTAATCGGACTGGATAATTTGGATCCATACTATGACGTACAGGTCAAACAACAAAATTTAAAATTACTGGAGGCTTCTCCTTTTTTTCGATTGGTCTATGGAGACATTCGCAATTATTTTCTGGTCAATGAATTAATGGCCACACATCAAATTGAATTAGTAATCCATTTGGCAGCCAAAGCGGGTGTTCGACCTTCAATCATCAATGCCGGAGAATATTTGGATGTCAATTTAAATGGCCTTTTAAGTTTGTTGGAAGCTTCAAAGAATAACCACCTTCGAAGATTTATTTTTATCTCTTCTTCTTCTGTTTATGGAAATCAGAAAAAAGTTCCTTTTTTAGAGACCGATGATGTAAGTTTTCCGATCTCTCCTTACGCAGCCACCAAAAAAAGTGGAGAATTGCTTTGTCATACCTACCATCATTTGTATCAAATTCAAATGGCTTGTTTGCGTTTATTTACGGTATATGGACCCAGACAGCGCCCGGATTTGGCAATCCACAAATTTGCGCAATTGGCCTTAAACAATCAGGCCATTCCCTTATATGGTGATGGAAGCAGCTATAGGGACTATACCTATGTGGAGGATATTGTGGATGGCATTTGCCGAATTGCTTTTCATGAGCAATTGAATTATGAAATTTTTAATCTGGGCAATGGAAATCCGGTTAGACTTTCTGAAATGATTCAAACCTTATCATTGGTATTAGACCGTCAAATTCAAATTGAGTATCTTGACAAACAAGCGGGGGATGTAGATCAAACACATGCGGATATTTCAAAAGCAGTTCGATATTTTAACTATCAACCCAATACCTCCTTCAAGCAAGGTGTAACTAAGTTTATTGAATGGTTTCAAGCGAAAAACGAGTAATTCATTTCTTCTAAATTCCAATAATCTGTAAATAAGCTCATCGGAATTTCATTTATTTGGAACGCACGAAAGTCCAACAAATGAAGAACAAGGCCAATAGCTCTGATAGGGTTCTTAAAATATGAAAGGTCCACCATGAATCACGTAAGCTTATCCAGTTTTCAGGAAGATTTCCTGATGACATTTTTAAAAATTCTTCCTGGATAGGAACGTTTCCAAACCGGGTGATAACCATACAGACAATTAAAAAGAATGCAGCAGTTGACCAAAGGTACATTTGGACTTTGTTAAATCGCTGTAAGAAAGCTGAGAAGAGACTAAAAAGGGTAGCCAAAACCACCAACGTCACCATTACACGATTCATAGAACGTACCATTTGTTGTAAGATTTCTAAATAAACCGTTTGGGTATAATGAGATGGATTCATTGTCATCCAAATACCAAAACTAGTACCCGCAAGGATAGAGACTAGTAATAAACCGATTAATCTGATTAAGGATTCCATTTAGTTTTGTGATTCTATTTTTTTAAATTAAATTAAGCTGATTCATTTTTCTAAAATCAAGAGTTTCGATCATTTTCTTTTTAATGACTCGCTTGGATGACTTGTCTAACCCGATATACTTTTTTTCCTTGAGATTCATAATAGGTTCGCACTTGCATTTCGGATAAAATACCCAATACAATCAATTGCAAACCAGCCATGACCAGTATGGTTCCTAGTATGATAATGGGTCGTCCCCAGATATCATGACCCAGTATTTTTTGAAAAAGCAAATAAGCCATAATGACAGCACCAATACTACTTAACAATACGCCCCATCCCCCAAATAAATGCATCGGCTTATGCCTGAATTTTTTCAGAAAAAGAATTAATAACAGATCGCTGAAAACGCGTAAAGTCCGGTTGATTCCATATTTTGATTTTCCAAAACTTCTGGCATGATGTTTTACGGGTGTTTCATCCATTCGAGCCCCTTCCAGGTCCGCCAGGATCGGAATAAACCGATGCAATTCACCGTAAATACCTAAGCTTTTTGCTAAATCAGAACGCATCGCCTTCAAGGTGCAACCGTAATCATGTAAATGCACTCCGGATGCGTTGCGAATCATCCAGTTTGCAATTTTACTTGGAATCTTTCTTAATATAAAACCATCCTGTCTTTTCTGACGAATTCCAGCCAACAAATCCAGATTTTTTTCTTCTGCCAATTGAAGCATTCTGGGAATGTCCTCCGGATCATTTTGTAAATCACCATCCATGGTGACGATCCATTCTCCATCTGCATATTCAATACCCGCTGCTAGTGCCGCGCTTTGACCATAATTTCTTCGGAATTCAACAATTTTAATGTTAGCACTTATATATTTTTTCAAATTTGCTAAAGTGGCATCCGTCGAACCATCATCCACAAAAACAAGTTCATGATCAATAGCTACTAAGGATTGTTCTAATTTTTGGATTAAAGGCTGTATGTTTTCTGCCTCATTAAAGACACAGATCACAACACTTAATTTTTTATTCATTGGGATTAGGTTTCATCAAATAAACAATTTGTCTTTTTTCTAAAAGTAGGGAATCTATTGGAATTCCAGGAAAATCAGGATATTGTTTTGTGTCAACAACATACAATGCATCCGGATCAATGATATCATCCGTTTTATGAATGATTTGCTGCTTATAATCAGTCGTATAAAAACGAGCAACCTGGTGAATTTGGGTGCTGCAATAAATAAACCATTTTTGATCAAAATAGCGTGTTGCCAGTCGCTTGCAATCAAGTTCACAGGCGTTTACTGCATACGTTTTTTCTCGAATGGGTGTAACGATGCCATTAAATACTATTCTAAATAGCAACAAGGCAAAAGCAGTCCAAAGGAGGATCTGATGTTTGGATTGAAAGGCTTTCCAAACAATGAATCCACTCAATAGTATTCCAAAAATCCATAGCAAGGGCCAATAATGGATCGTTCGTGCAAGATCGAAAGCTGGAAATATTAAAATGAAAATTCCTATTAGTAGAATGATCAGAATAAATAAATTTCGAATTACCGAATATAGTTTCGAAGAACCTTCCTCTAATTTTTGGTAACAAAACAATCCACATAAATTAAACAACGGAATAAACATAAGTAAGTAACGCGGATAGACTTGTACAGAAAGCCAATAGACCGGTAGATTTGCTGCCAACAACCAAAAATTAAAACGTATAAATGGATGGGAATGAATCCACCGAAAAAAGTTCTTATTCAATACAACCAAAATGAAAAGAGACCAGGGTAAAAAGTGATAAACCTGTTCAAATGGAAATGTAAAAAGATGAACCATTGTTTTTCCTATTCCATGATGTGTTGCGGTTCGCTGCATGGACTGATCTAATAATACCGAAAAGGCTTCTGACAAGGATACCTGTGAAGCATAAACCA
>CAYMGR010000034.1:11810-14798 GCA_964389985.1 uncultured Saprospiraceae bacterium | reverse complement strand
TTACCGGATTCCTTAAAGCTACAATTTATAAACTGGCTTTTATTTGGAAATTTATATTTCATAAATTCAACAGCACGTTTATTATCAATAAATTGACTGTTTTCGCAATAGATTGTGCCCCCGAAATGGGACCAGGCAGCTGATCCGCCGAGCGCCCAGGCTCCTGTCGAAATTCCAGTTCGGGCATGAGAAATCGTTGCACCATTTATTACGCGCACAATACCTGCATCATTTAATCCATTATTTCCAAGTGGATCCGGTTGGGCGATATTTGGATTTCCCCATACCTGAATACCTGGCCAGAATCCATTCGGACATAAATTAGTTAACAAGGCTCCATCAACAATTAATTTAGCACCACGTCTTACCTCAAGATACGCGCCACTACTAAATCTTGCTTCACAGGTGATGGTTAAACTGGCTCCTGGCATAATCTGAACCGGTCTATTGATAATCATTAATCGGTCCCAGACAACTTGTTGTCCAGATTCAATGATGATTGGATTCGATTCTGTTTCGCAAAATTGGATGTAGCTGCAATTATTAGAAATTGCATTATTATAGGCTTGTCCCCATTGACATAAGCTTAGCGAGCGCATCAAGGGTGTATAAGACATGATATTCGTGCTACCTGTACTCCATGCACAGCATCCAATTCCTGGATTCCCGCATGCAGAACTACCGATACCGCCACAACCACATTCAGCTTCAGGCACTAAATCATCACAACTGTTATCCTTGTAAAATGAATGGCATAAACCAAGGGTGTGCAGGATTTCGTGATTGAGTAACTGAGCAAATGCCCAATGTCCGAATTTCGGCTGGGTAGGGTTTATAAATAAATGATAATAAGAACCAAACAGATTGACATTATTGCAACAACCATTCTTTCCACAGGCAAATCCATTCAATTCAGCATCCGGTCCCCCGTTATGGATCAAAATATTCATCACATTATTGTATGGAAAATTATTAAGACTGGGCGGCGTATCCCAATACCAGATTCCTCCATACAAATCATTTGAATTGTTTGGATCGGTATACAGCTTATAATTAATTTTTGCATCTCCAATCTTATTCGTTAAACTCGTTGGACTCGGAATTAAGTGATCCAGGTCGTTGTTTGCATGATTTAACATCAATTCGCCATAATAATTTCCATTTCTTAAATCATTGGTCGATCCTCCAGGATAAAAATTACCATACGGTCCTTTAACATAATGGATGTTTACATAAATCGTCACATTGGGTAAAGCATCCATTTCTTCCTGGGTCAATTCTGAAAAAGGGCAATTGGAATTGCTTAAATTTTCAGATACAGTCTCATCGGTCAAACAATCAAAGTCATTACTTTGAGCCTTCAAACTAAATAGTATACTCATGCTAATAAATAGCATTACAAAAAACGTTTTCATTTTTTTTAGGGTTTAGTGTTAAATAATAAAATAGGGCAGTAAACAAGATAAATATATTGTTTACCTGTCAAATCTAAAGCAGACTTTCATTCAAATACCCCGACTTTATTAAATTGGCAAAACAAATGATTGAAGTTGCCTTTCAAATGATTAAATTGATTCGATAGAAAAGCAATAAATTGCAGCAAATAGATTTTATGATTGAACAGCAAATCATTCTGACCAATCGATTAAAGTTAATAGCTGCCACTCCTCATTACTTAGAATTACTCCTTCAAAATCCATCTGATTTTGAACAATCGACAGGATACCATCTGGAAGAAGCCTGGTCGCAATTTGGTACAGAACCCCTTCAATATAGTCTGAATCAATTTAAAGACCCCTCACAAATTAATTGGTGGACTTATTTACCCGTTCTAAAAACACAAGCCCTTATTATTGGTAGCGGAGGCTACAAAGGAAAACCCGAGAATGGAATCGTAGAAATTGGATATGAGATTGCCCCTTCTTATCGAAATCAATCTTTCGCAAAAGAATTTGCCCGGGGTTTGATTCAACATGCGTTTAAATTCCCACAAGTTTCTAAAGTCATTGCCCACACCCTTGCTGAAACAAATGCATCAGGACATATTTTAGAATGCTGTGGCTTTCAATTTTCGCACGAACTACTGGATCCGGAGGACGGTCTGATTTGGAAATGGGAGCTATCCAAACTAAACTGGGAAGAATACCAAAAAGTACTCAATCCTTAACAAATACCAAATTTACACAGGGAGCGATAATGACTGAGTTTGTTGATGTGGGAAATGTTGTACATCCATTTGGGCCACACAAGCCCTCATTGAATGAAATAATATTTAAATGATCCTTTGTTAATGGAAAATTGATTGCTTCTCCACTGATGTTGCGAACTCTAAAAAAAACATCCGCAACAATAGCTACCCCTAAATCAGCATCCTTAGTAACATGGACATCAGCAATATCAGCGAAAAATTCACCTCCTTCTTCTGTCGAGCTAATAGTCGCTTGTGATAAAATAGCCTGTGTGTTTAAATCATATAATTTTACCTTGAATGAATTAATAGCTGGAACTTTGATTCCTAACTTCGTAATTTTTCCAGCTTCTAAGGTCTTAACCCGAAATCCATATTCCCAAACACTTCCTGCACTGCGAACGGTATCTATTGAAATACCCGATTGATTCAGAAAATCAAATAAGGGCTTTTCTTCAACAGTGCTTGGATCATCACTGCATGCAGAAATAAAAAATAAAACACAGCAGTTTAAGAATAAAATTTTTAATGCATTCATAAAATTGAATTTAAGCCTTTTGAATTTTTGCATTTTTTAAAGCGGTCTTCATCGAAATTGCTTCAAACATAGCATATGAGTTAAACCAATTGATATATTGTGCTACCGTATCTTTTTGATTTTCAAAATAAAGCGCCCGTTGCGTTTTATTAGATAAAATCGTTGGGAAACTCAGAATTAAATCGGTATCATCTATAATATAACAATCGTAACCAATAGTTTTTTCCATGTACTGAACATAGCGGTGAAAATAAATATCAGA
>CAYMGR010000034.1:3706-11710 GCA_964389985.1 uncultured Saprospiraceae bacterium | reverse complement strand
TGATCAATTCGAGAGATATCTAAAGCCCTCTCCAGTCCTAATACCACACAAATCAGACCGATACAAGAATAATAAATTCCCTCATTAAATTTGTGAATCTGATCGGAATATTGTTGAAAAATACTCGAAGATGCCTGATCCAGGATAGTCCCTAACAATAACAGAATTCCCAACAACAAAATAGAATAAGACAGCAATCCCCTTAAAGAAGAATTAACCGTACTAAATAATTTCTTCTTAATCTGCTTTTTATCGGCTTGGATCATAATCTAATGGCTCTTACATTTGCTCTGTAAATCCAAAAATAGAGTTTTTATAAAACCTGCCGGAATTTATTTTTAAGAATATGTAATGGCTTAATAATAACTTCTTTACAGTTTATCATTTTAATTCATTTGGATTCCGATACACGAGTTAAATAAATCTTTACATTTGATCCAAATTGGAAAATATGAAAACAGCTGAAGTTCTTTATACGGGTGATCTCAGAACAGAAACCAAGCACCTTCGAAGTGGGCAATGTTTTGTAACGGATGCACCCGTTGATAATCAAGGAAAAGGTGAAGCATTCTCTCCTACCGATTTAGCAGCGACTTCATTGGCTTGTTGCATGATCACAACGATGGGAATTGCAGCTAAAACCCATGGGATTGCTATGGAAGGAGCCCGAGCAGAAGTTCTTAAAATTATGGCCAACGATCCCAGAAGAATTGCTTCCATTGAAGTGGATATTTACATGCCCAATAAAGCTTTTTCGCATAAAGAAAAAGTCATTTTGGAAAAAGCTGCCCATAGTTGCCCGGTAAGCCGAAGTCTGCACCCTGATTTAAAAGAAGTTTTGCGAATTCATTGGGATTGATCAATAAACACCTTAAAATTTTACCCATCCAACTGATCAGACAGAATTGAATTGTGAATCGATTATCCATTCAACTACCTGCTTCTAAAAGTATTTCCAACCGGATTTTGATTATTCAAGCCTTGTGCAGTCAATCATTTGACATCGTTAATTTATCAAAAGCCAAAGACACCAGCGATTTAATAAAATGTCTTTCTTCTAATGAAGATGTTGTTTATTCAGGAGAAGGTGGTACTACTTTACGCTTCTTACTGGCATATTATGCTCTAAAAAATAAACCGGTAACATTAGATTGTGGACCGAGTCTAAAAAAAAGACCCATTCGTCCTTTATTGAAACTATTAGAACAACTGCATTGCGAGTTTAAGTTTTTGGAATCTCCGGATAAACTGCCTTTGAAAATAATAAGTGGAATTTCTCAAGCACTTCCTGATAAAATCACAGTCGATGGCACGATAAGCAGTCAGTTTATTTCTGCCATCTTATTAATTGCTCCTTATTTGAGCAGTCCCCTAAAATTAGAATGGAACGAATTACCGGTTTCATTCAGTTATATTGATATGACCTGTAAACTCATGCAGGAATTCGGCATCCAACTTCATTTTTCAAAACAAACGATTGCCATTCAACCCGGTGCATACCTTTCCAAAAAATACACCGTAGAAGCTGATTGGAGTTCAGCTGCCTTTTTTTACGGACTTCTTGCCTTGATAGATGAAGGTCAATTATTTTTTGAAGGACTTAAAGTATCCGGATTACAAGGAGATGAACGAATCGCCTCCTTTTTCGAATCTCTTGGAATTTCTAGTGTCGAACGAGATGGAGGAATCGAAATCACAAAACGCAAAATAAAGTTGCCTGATTCAGTTTCGTTTGATTTTCATAATTGCCCTGATTTATTTCCAGTCATTTGTATCTATTGTGCACTTTCAGGTATCCAGGCTCAATTTAGTAGTTTGCAACATTTACAGCATAAAGAATCAGATCGACTAGGAATCATATGCAAGTTTTTAGAAATTCAAGGTGTCCTAATAGAGAAGCCGGACTCGCCTGAAGGAATGTATCAATTCAATATGAACGGGTTCAAACCAACGATTGATAGTCCTTATCAAACGTATCAGGACCACCGCCTCGCTATGGCATTTAGTTTAATAAAATTGAAACACCCTATTGAAATTTTAGAACCCGAGGTGGTTGAAAAATCCTTTCCAGATTATTGGAATGAATTTTACAAATTCAAACATCATTTTTTACCCTCGATGAATTTGTAAATTCTAATAGGATATCTTTCAGATAATTTAAATCAACTCGTTCAAACGGATGAGCTGTGTGCTCTAAAATTTTTAATTCTGCATTTTTGATTTTGGCCTGAGTCTCCTGACTTTCTTTTAAACTGACCATTTTATCCTTGTCTCCCAGGCAAAGGAGCACAGGACATCTAATTTTTGCAAAAGCAGCGGAATCCAGTACATTGTCTTGTCCAAGTTCCTGCATCATACGGGCTGTTTTTCGAACGACCTGTTTCCATTTGGAACCATGTATTAATTCGAGATGTTTACAATAATCAGGAATCATTTCTTGCATTTTTTCGGGTTGAAGCATATGCGCTTCCTTATTGGCAGATTCTAGGTTCCAATCAAATTTTGTAGCCAGACTCATGATGGCTTTGAGCTTACCGGGATAGTTTGCCGCATGTAACAATGCCACAAAACCACCCATAGAATAACCAAAAACAAATGCACCTCTTAAGGAATGACTTTCTACAAAATCATCCAATTCCTGACACATGGCTTGAATGCTAAACGGACTATCTGATTCTGGATCCCTTCCATGTCCTTTAAATTCCAGGACAAATACTTTAAAATAAAGTTCGAGCATATTTTTTAAGCCATTGAGTTGACTGGCTGCTCCTAATGCCCCATGCAAGAGAATAATTTGATTCATAATAGCAAGTATACTAAAACATTTAGGAATTTATTAAAATATTTAGGAGTCAGAAACAAAAATCAGGTTTAGCTTTCACAGACTGCCACAATTTTTCAAATATACAGAATTTAGAAAATAGCAATACATTTGAGCTTATGTCAGAATCTAAGAAGTTTGCAATTGCCATTCACGGTGGAGCGGGCACGATATTAAAATCTGAAATGAATCCCAAGCTGGAGAAAGCTTATAAAACAGCTTTACAAAAAGCAACGGACAAAGCTTTCCAAGTTTTGAAGAAAAAAGCCAGCGCTTTAGATGCGGTGGAACTAGCTGTAAAAATTTTGGAAGATGAACCCTTGTTTAATGCTGGAAGAGGCTCTGTTTTTACTGCTAATGGAAAACATGAAATGGATGCATCTATTATGGATGGAAAAACTTTAGATGCTGGAGCTGTCGCTTTATTACAGCATATAAAGAATCCGGTTGAATTAGCCCGTAAAGTCATGGATCATTCAGCGCATGTTTTTTTAGCAGGTAAAGGGGCAGAAGAATTTGCCTGGAAAATGGGCATGAAAAAAATGGAATCTTCTTATTTTTTTACAGAACACCGTCACCAACAATTACTTTTGGCAAAAAAAGAAGACAGGATACTTTTAGATCATACAACCAAGAAATTTGGAACAGTAGGTGCTGTCGCTTTAGATCAATTTGGAAATCTGGCCGCTGCAACTTCAACAGGAGGTATGACGAATAAGAAATTTGGCCGCATAGGTGATAGTCCGATGATTGGTTGTGGTACCTATGCCGACAATCATTCTTGTGCTGTTTCCTGTACGGGTTCAGGCGAATATTTTATTCGCGCCAATGCAGCTTTTCATGTGGCGGCCTTAGTTTTATACAAAAAATATAAACTAAAAGATGCCTGTAAAGAAGTTATTGATTCCATTTTACCTGCTTTAGGTGGAGATGGCGGTTTAATTGCTATCAATTCCAAAGGGACCATTAGTTTTAGATTCAATACAGAAGGGATGTATCGCGCTTCAAAATCAAGTGATGGTCGTCAATTTATTGGTATTTATAAAAAATGAATACATGATACTGCTTGCATTGATATGCGCATTTATAATGGGATTAATCCTTGGCCTGATGGGTGCTGGAGGTGCTATTTTAACCATTCCAATTTTTGTCTATTTAGTCCATATGGATGCACAAGTAGCCATTAATGGTTCTTTAATTGTGGTCTGCATCGTCAGCTTAATAGGTGGTTTAACGTATCTTCGAAAATCATTGGTTGACTTTCCATCGGTGTATCTGTTTGGAATTCCTTCCATCTTCACCATATGGTTAAGCAGACAATACATCGTTCCGAATATTCCTGACCCGGTTCTTCAAATCGGTGCGTACGAACTTTCAAAATCCGCTTTCCTGTTAATATTATTTAGCTTGCTTTTGTTTGCAGCTGCCTATAAAATGTTGACACCTGCCGGATCCAAGCTAGCGTCAGAGAAGGATGGCAGAAAGGCTTGGAAACTTATTATCTATGGATTCATATTAGGCTTCATTACCGGCATGTTGGGTGCAGGTGGTGGCTTTTTAATTGTACCGGCCTTAGTTATTTTTCAAAATCTGGAATTCAAAAAAGCTGCTGGTACTTCCTTAATGATTATAAGCATTAACACAGCAGTTGCAATTGTTTCAAAATTTGACGCACTCCTTCAATTAGATTCATGGTTTATTTTAGAATTTACCGGAGTCGCTCTACTTGGGATGATCGCCGGTAGCAAATTATCCAATTCAATCAGTTCGGAAAAACTTAAACCTTTATTTGCCTATTTTCTCATTGCAATGGGCGGGTTTATTTTAATCAAAGAAATCTTTGAACTTTAAAAGCCCTAATTTTGTTCTATTAAATTGAATTCAAGGATTCCATATTTGATCAATTAATGATTTAACGTAGAAACAAATAAATTCACCTCATAAATCAACCACATGCGTTTTAATATTTTATTTTGTTTTTTATTTGCTTGTTTATTTTTTTCATGTAAAAATGACAGCATCGGACAAACCAGTCCAAAATCCATTCAGGAACAAATTTCTAAAGATCCAGGCATCATGGTGGACGTAAGAACACCAGAAGAATGGAATTCCGGTCATCACCCAAGGGCGATACTCGCTGATTGGGAGAATGGTCAATTTCAAAAAGAAGCTGCCAAATGGGATCCTACAAAAACTTATTATTTGTATTGCGCAGCAGGTGGCAGGAGTTCACAAGCCACAGAGTACCTGAAACAAAAAGGATTTAAAAAAGTAGTCAATCTGGGAGGATACAATCAGGTTAAAGACTTGAAATAAAATATTAGTGCAAAAAAATTCATTCAACATACAGGCTTCCAAAAGACTCCATTCTCAGGAGCCTGAAAAAGCCATTCTGGTTGCCATTTTATTGCCGGATCAAACGGAAAGTCAGGTTCAAGAGCATTTAGATGAATTGGAATTTTTGGCAGAGACTGCCGGAGCCGTGATTATCAAGCGATTTACACAGCGACTGCCGGCTGTCAACAGTCATAGCTTTATAGGCTCAGGAAAGATAGAAGAGATCAAAAAATATATGGATCATTTTCCAGCCGACATGGTCATATTTGATGATGATCTGAGTGGGAAGCAACAAAATCATTTGGAATCTGAATTAAAAGTTAAAATAATTGATCGAAGTTTTTTAATTCTCGACATTTTTGCTTCAAGAGCTCAAACGGCACAGGCTAAAACACAAGTGGAATTAGCACAGCTTCAATATATCTACCCAAAGTTGAGAGGGATGTGGACGCATCTTGAACGTCAAAGAGGAGGTATTGGAATGCGAGGACCCGGAGAACAAGAAATTGAAACGGACCGCCGGATAGTTAAAGAAAAAATAAGCCTCCTAAAAAAGAAATTAGAAAAGATTGACCAACAAAATGCAACCCAGCGTAAGAATCGAGATGAAATGATTCGGGTTTCATTAGTCGGTTATACCAATGTTGGTAAATCAAGTTTAATGAATGTTTTGAGCAAATCAGAATTATTTGCTGAAAATAAATTGTTTGCAACATTAGATACGACGGTCCGCAAAGTAGTATGGGATGCTACTCCTTTTTTGCTCTCGGATACGGTTGGTTTTATTCGGAAACTTCCCCATCACCTTATTGAAAGTTTTAAATCGACTCTGGATGAAGTTCGAGAATCGGATATCCTTTTGCATGTGGTTGATATTTCCCATCCACAATATCAGGATCATATTCAAACGGTTCAAAAAACATTAGAAGAAATTGGAGCAGGAAAGATATTTAGCATGCTGATTTGTAATAAAATGGATGCTTACAGATCCCTCCATTTTGATGATTTACTGGATGCAGAAACCAAACACGACTTAGAAAATGAACTTAAGCGTTCTGTTGAACAATCTTATAATCTCCCAACTCTTTTTATTTCAGCAAAAACACAGGAAAACATACCAGAATTGAGAGCACTATTAAAAGAGGAGATTTCCAAACAATATTTAATTCGATATCCCTATCGAGCAAAAACCTGGTAAGTAGAATATGAACTGGATCGAAAAATATGCGGATCTGTTGGTTCATTACTCTTTGTATTTAAAGGAAAATGAAAAAGTATTTGTTCGCTGTACGAGTCTGGCAGAACCCCTTCTTAAAGCTTTTTATAAATCAGCACTTCAAGCCGGTGCCCTTGTAGAATCTGAAATCAGCTTTGAGGATCAAGAAAATTTGCTGCTCCAATTTGGGAATCCACAGCAATTGAATTATTTAAGTGCTTCGTATCAACAAGCTATGGAAAGCTTTGATGCCTACCTTGTAATTCGTGCACCTTTTCAATCAAAAGAAAACTTTCAAATATCAGAAGAGAACCGAACCATTAGAATGCAGGCTTTGGCCCCACTGGAACAAAAATATTTTGAGCGTTTAGGATCCGGAAGTTTAAAACGATCTCTATGTCAATATCCAACGCTATACGCTGCTCAACTTGCTGATATGAGTTTAGATGAATACACTCAGTTTATTCAGCATGCCTGTTTTTTGGATACAGAAGATCCTGCCGCACATTGGAAAGAAATTTCAATCAATCAACAACGCATCGTTGATTATTTTAATAAACGAAATTCATTCATTTATCGGCATCCAAATTTTGAAATTCAATTCTCAACAAATGGTCGCACATGGATCAATTCAGATGGAAAAGCAAATATGCCATCAGGTGAGGTTTTTACAAGTCCGGTAGAAGAAAGTGTACAGGGAGAAATTTATTTTAACTATCCCAGCATCATGATGAATGAAGAAGTTAATGGGGTGCGCTTAATTGTTAAAAATGGAGAAATTATTCACTGGTCTGCAGAAACCGGGCAAACTGTTTTAGATAGAGTTTTTCAAATTCCGGGGGCACGTTATTTTGGGGAAGCAGCCGTAGCAACCAATAAAAATATTCAACGGGCAACTAAAAATATTTTGTTTGACGAAAAGATTGGCGGTACAGTACACATGGCTGTCGGACAATCTTATCTGCAAGCTGGAGGAAAAAATAAATCATCCATCCACTGGGATCTCATCACAGATATGAAACAAGGTGGTGAAATTCTAGCCGATGGTCAAATCGTCTATAAAAATGGAGATTTCTTAATCTAGTTTAGGAAAGCTCTATTTTGCTAATAAACCCAACATAAACGCATATTCTAAAGCAATTTCCTTTAAGCGTTCAAATCGACCTGATGCGCCGCCATGCCCTGCATCCAGATTGATATGAAATAGGATTACGTCCGACTTATCGGTTCTGAATTTCCGCAATTTAGCTACCCATTTGGCAGGTTCCCAATACTGAACCTGACTATCAGCAAAGCCAGTGGTTACCAATAAATTCGTGTATTTTTTTGCTTCAATATTATCAATAGGAGAATACCGTTTCATATAATCATAGTGTTCCTTAATTTCAGGATTTCCCCATTCTGTATATTCACCGGTTGTTAATGGTAATTCCGGGTCAGACATGGTTGTCAATACATCGACAAATGGAACATTTGCAATCACGCCACGAAAAAGATCTGGCCGCATATTATTGACAGCACCAACGAGTAAGCCTCCCGCCGAGCCTCCTTTACAAAATAATTTTTGCTTTGAAGTATAGTTATGATTCACCAGGTACTCTCCACATGCTATAAAGTCTTTAAACGTATT
>CAYMGR010000034.1:2307-3606 GCA_964389985.1 uncultured Saprospiraceae bacterium | reverse complement strand
CGCCATCTTCTGTATTTACAAACACATATTCTGATTGATAATTCTCCTTATTAAATGAACCCAATACCGGACTTTCTTTTAATAAATTCAACGTATGGGAGTCCATATCATAATCATAGGTACTCTTTGGAGTCGTCATGGAGGTATATTCCAAACGCAATACCTTGCTGTTTAAATCAAAATTAGGCCCTAACCAACAATCATAACTGGCATCTCTAAACTGGATATAATGCTGTTTGCTAAAATCTTCCCAAGGCAGGATGTGAATCTGATTCAGTCCGTCCTTCCGTTCAAACAACACTAAGTGTTTATTGAAGATATCTAATCCCTGTAAAAGAATGGCATCATTTGCAGGAATGAGCACTTTCCAATGTTCAAATTGATACTGATCAACGGATGTCTTCACCAATTTAAAATTGGGCGCATGATCATTGGTTAAAATATAAAACGAATCGTTAAAGTGTTCGACCTGATAATAAAAATCTTTTTCTCGTTTTTTAATGCAGACGGGTTTCTGATGATAATGGTCTAATGGAATAAAATGGCATTCCACCATTTCGGTATATCCGGAATGTATAAATGCATAGTGCTCATCTTTTGAAGAAGACAAATGGGCGTAAGTCGTCTCATCGGATTCGTGGTAAACCAATGCATCTTTTCCAAAATCAGTGCCCAATGAATGCAACCATACTTTATCCGTTCGCAATGTATTCAAATCTTTCGTTTCATAAAAGAATGCTTTGCTATCAGGAGTCCATACAAATGCTCCCGCAACAACAGGAGAGTTTTGCTCGATAATTTCTTGCGTCTCCAGATTCTTTACAAACGCATGATGTAAATTTCTACCAGTTGTGTCTAAACCATACACAGCTAATTTATTATCCGGACTGATTTCAGGGGATAGAACATTACAAAATTTATGTCCTTCAGCCAATTGATTGACATCCAATACAATTTCCTCAGGATGAGAAGCAGCAGGCAATTTTTTGCGACAATGAATTGGATATTCCTTCCCGGTTTCGAATCGAACATAGTAACTATATAAATTATAATCGTATGGTACGGTGTTATCATCTTGTTTGATCCGACTTAACATTTCATCGTAGAGCTTCGAACGCAAATCCTTAACCGGCTCCATGACTTTTTCCAAATAATCATTTTCTGCTTCTAAATAGCTACGGACCAAAGGATTTTTCCGATCATTCATCCAATAATATGGATCAAGTCGAGTATCACCATGGAGTATCAATTTCTTTTCAAACTGAGGAGCTTCAGGTTCAGGGATTGAATGTAATTGCT
>CAYMGR010000034.1:0-2207 GCA_964389985.1 uncultured Saprospiraceae bacterium | reverse complement strand
GGAGTTCCAGATTGGGGTCTGGAATCATCCAATCGACCTCTGTAAGCCAATTTTTTGTCCTGATCATATACATAAATATCAGGTGTACAAGCTGCATCGTAGGCTCTGGCAACTTCTTGAGATTCGTCAAACAAGTAAGGGAATGGATAATTATTTTCTAAGGCTCTTTGCTTCATAAACTCTGGTGCATCCATTGGGTAATTCTCAATGTCATTGGAGCTGATTGCAAAAAATGCAATTCCTTTATTTTGGTATTCCCTGGCAATATTCAACAACTCCTCATGAACATGTATTACATAAGGACAATGATTACAAATAAAATAAATAACGTAAGCCTTTTGATGGCTAAAGTCAGAAAATTTAACCAGTTTTCCAGTAACCGTATCCGGCAATTCAAAGTCAAATGCTTTTGTACCGAGACTTACCATATGTGATTCCGTGCGTGCCATACTAAGGTGTACAATTATTTACATTTCTAACATAGTCGATCAGGTTTAACATACGAACTGCCTGATACCCTTTAAATTTAAATAATTTGCTTTCATCAAATTGACGAAGTTGTGCTTCCCAAATCAGCTGGGCGGTTGGCATATAAGACCAATGCCATCTTTCTTCATTAAAACCTCCTGTCCGATGCTCATCAAATGCAGTATAGGTTTGACAAAAACCAAATTTACCTGCATGATTATACAACCATTGATATACTTTTTTTCCTTCCGGTGTTTCAAAATACTCAGTTTCGGTAGAATTAATATCAATATCTGTACCCCAATGATGTCTCGATAAACCAGGTGGTGCTGAATATTCCATAATTTTAATAGCCCGCGCCATCGGATCTTTCACATGTAAATGAAGCTTTTTGCCATCAACAGGGGTTTTTCCGGTCCATTTATTTTCCCATAACTCTTTTTGATAATCAAAATTTCTCATGGCAGAAACAATTCCCAACTGAATGGAATCTGCTGCAGCCGCATGAGCCATTTTCAAAAAAGCTATGTATACTTCTGTTCGCAAATACATGGACTTATTAGACGTGTCAGAATTAAAACTAACAAAATCCGGATGTTCTGCCGGATCAAATTTACCAGCAATATACCGTAAATCATCCAGCGCTAAGGATTTAGGTTTTTCTGATAAATGGTATAATTGATTGGACATGTTCTGTACAAAAAAGAAAAGTTTAAACGCAATGATATATCCTAATGCAGTCAAAAGTTTTAATTATTAATTGGGTAATTTCAATATCAAAAAACATTTAAATAAATTCAGGAAATTTTATTTCAGTCCTGCTATTAAATTTTTAACGGTAAATATCACGCAAGTTCTTTTTACGTTCTTCTTCTTGTTTTTTAATTAAATCTTCAAGCGTTTTCTTTTGCTCCAGTGTTTTTGAATAACCACCCTTAGGATCCAGCAAATAATAAATATTTGTTAGCCATTTTGATGTATCCGGTTGTTGAGAAGGAGAAGTAACATATTCTTCAATGATCGGTGGAGCTAAGGTAAACGGAGAATTATCCATCAAATAACTCAATTTCACATGAGCATTTCTCAATGTGGTATAACTACCATAGTGTTCCAGCTTCATACATTCCATAGGAGGAATATCAAATGAAGTCCAACCTGCGTAATTGGGTAGTTTATGATCAACAGGCAGCGCTGCAATCATATAAACCTGTCCGGTTGTTCCATCCCAATCCAATATTAATCCAGCAGGAGGTCCTGTTATTTCAATTTTTAATGAATCCAAAAAATTATAAATCCTGGGATAACTCTTGGCATAAAAAGCCGGTATTTTGGTATTGGTAACGATATCCATAATTCCAAAATAGTAATTGCCCTTATAAATTTGCTTGCTAATTCCAAAACTATCATTTAATAAATTCTCTATATAAGCTTTCATCCCGTCCAAATCACCTGAAAGCATTTCATCCAATTGATCCGTTAGTCCAAAATAATAGCCACGTTTATAAAATGGAATTTCACCTTGAAGACGAGCGGTGAGATTAACATAAACTGATTTTGAATTTTCAGATATAATCTGCCATCGTTGTTTTAAATTACCGGGTAATTTAGTTGACTTTAAATTGACTGTAATAAAGGAATCTTGAAAAGATTCTTCTAACTCAACAGTTCCCTTCCCCATTTTACGCCCATCAAAACTAAAACTGGCACCTACGGAATTTTGAAAATTACCTGGTGTAAAT
>CAYMGR010000033.1:5622-15144 GCA_964389985.1 uncultured Saprospiraceae bacterium | reverse complement strand
AACTACCTTCAATGGCACCTTTTGGATCTGAATCATAATTATCAATCCGAATAGCCAGATCACTTGGGATTGCCATGATATATTCATCTCCGTTTTGGAGGAGGAGTTGCATATCTCCCGACTTCTTCACCATCGGGTCATTGGCAAATACACTTAGAAAATTTCCGGTACTGGTATCTCCTTTCCATGCCCAGTTTATAAAACTATTACCTACGACCATCATGTTTTGTTTTTCCTGTAATGGCTGTACCAATACTTTATTAATGTGTTGCTGGCTTAAGTATTGGTGATCGTCGGTAGTGTTTTGACTCTGAAGCTCAAATTGTTTTCCGGCAAAACTACCGGTAATAAAATTTACTTTGAGTTCGCTGGGGCCGGAAAATGTATCTGTGAGAGTTGGATCAACGATGCAGCCCGAATAAAAAAGAACTAACAGAAAGCCAATTGAGGGAATCGTAAAGTTGCAATTATCTAATTTCATCAGATCTTAATTTGTAGGTTTGGTTCATAGAATCAAATACTTGATAAACATCTTTTATCCAGCTTTCAGAGACAAGTTTTTCCATATCTTCAAAACCAGACAGTTTATCAGATTCCAAAAATTTATATGTTTGTACAAATGGGCCTATTTCAAATTGGACAATCAATTTATTTCCTGATTTAAAAACACTGATGATTAGTTCAGGATGGGGTATTTGACCCAGAATTCTCATGCTTAAATGTTTGATCAATTAGTTGGGAATATTTTTTATAAAGCGACCTGAATTCAGGAAATTCAGAAACCAATAAACGGATATGTTTTTCAATAGTATGAAAGTCGCCACGCTTCGCAGGTCCGGTTTGTGCCTGAATAGGTTCCATCCGAAATGCTTTATCAACAGTTTCATGCATGAGGCTATGTAAAACCTCAAGGGGGATCTGTACCTGATCCAATATTTTTTTGGCAATGACCAAATTGTAATTGGAAAAGTTGTTGGCAAATACGGAAGCTAAATGTAAATGGGTCCGGATAGAATCATTCATGACATAGTGCTGCTCACTTAAAGTCTTTGCCAATTGTGCTAAAACTGCTTGGGCCTCATGGCTTCCTTCAATAAAAATAGGAATATGCTGCCAATCCAATTCTTTGATTTGGCTAAAGGTTTGTAGGGGGTAAAATAAACTTCTGTTTATAAAATACGCATCGATCAATTCCGGACTATTCACACCAGAACTATGTGCCAGAATACTATTTGCTGGAAGTTGTTTAGATAATATCCTGCTGACGGCTTCAATTGAATCGTCTTTAATGCAAATTAAATAGATTTGAGCAGATGGAATGATTTGACTCAAATCATTTATTGCATCAGCTTTTAAAATGCTTGCTAAATGTTGCGCATGATCAAGATTCCTGGAATAGACTTGTAAAATACGGTGTCCGGCAGCAACTAGTTTTTTACCTAATGCGGTAGCAAGATTACCCGAGCCGATCAATACCAGTTCAAATTGCATTGATTTTGTTCTTGCGTTTTGTGTAGGAAGCTAATAACATTCCAGAAAGCATTAAGATGCTTCCAAACCAGACGAGATTGATCCATGGAAATTCAATCACCTGAATTACAATAAAATCATTACGGGAAGCATTTTCAGCAATCAAAACAGGAAATTCTAACTGATTGATATCTGGGTGAAGGAAGTATTCAAAACCCATTTCTTCCGTTTGGGGATTGATTTTTGAAAAACGTATGGTAATACCCGGATTAATTTGGCTGACAGGCATTGAAATAATTTGGTTGCCCTGAATTAAATAAATAGGCTTAAGGATACATTGTTGTTGGCCGTCCTGAATCTGCAATTCTGCCGCAACAGCAATTTCATTTTCTTTAGCCGTGTAAATTTCTGGTGGGATATCTTTGGTAATGTTGAGAAGTTTGATGGTCTGATTACCGGGAAGCTTCACCTGTTCGCCCACTTTTAATTGGATAGGTTTAAATTGCATACCTTCCCATTTAGGAATAAGAAGATCATAAATCGTATCCGGAATTTGAAAACGCATTTGGTATGCATCCAATTGAAAAGGAAATTTGTACACTAAATTTTGTCTAAATAAGATTCCAGGACTTGCTTTTTTAGTTTCTGAATCTTCGAGTTTATGAACACTGAAGGATAATTGAATTTTTTGATCGCTTTCTTTAAATTCAAAATCCTTTGCTGAAAAGGAATGTTTGATGCTGTCCAATATCAGATAATGGGATTTCGTGTAAAAGGTATCATTTAATTTGCAATAATATAATTCATATTTTAAACTATCCTCTGCTTTTTGTGCTGATTCAACATCTGTTTGAGTTTGGGGTATTTGTGCAATCAATGAAAACACATCCCGGTTGATATAATGTTTTGTTGAGGGATTGGAGGCAGCAACTTTACTCAGTTTATTGTCATATTGAATCTCGGGATGAAGTACAAATGATTCTGTAATATTATTTAATGAATCTTCTTTCCAGAAATTCAATGTATAAATTCTTGTCTTGGAAATAAAGGTATCAGAAGCATAGTTTACCCAATATCCATTCATAAACATCTTTTGCTCCTTTAGCAAGGTTAGGTGTTTAGAGATATCATCTTCCGACCAGTTTTCCACCAGATTTCGTTGTGCAAATTCATTATTAGAAAGAATGCGCTTGTTGATCCCAGTAAATAGAATACCCAATAATAAAATGGCAAATCCACTATGAGAGCACACTAAGCCAAATTGCATTGGATTGAATCGAATCGATAAGATCCAATAAAGAATGGTGCTACATAGTGCAAACCAGGCAGATCCTAATAGGATCAGATGACTCCAATGCAGGGATTCAAATGAATTTGAACTGATCCAAGTGAGTATAGCTGCACATCCGAATGCAAGGCCAATAGATTTAAAAAACGAAGTTCCTAATTTTAATGGTTTGTCACCAAGGTATTTTAGATAAATAGAAGCAGATGAGAGCAGCGCAATTAATACAGCAATCCATAATTGATATTGATTGTGGTGTTTGATGGGTTCGAGTGGCGGACTTCTATGCCAAGATTCGAGAGAGGTGTTAAATAGTTTTGCAAACTGATCCAGTAGTTTATTATAGACCGGGATAGAAGTAGTAAAGCTAATCAGCAAGGCACTAAATAATAAAACCAAACTACCAATAAACATCCAAAATTCCCGTGATTGAAATTGTTCTTCATTTTCTTTTTGTGGAATTAATTTATATCTGGAAAAATAATAGGCAAGTGGGACGATGCTTACGATGCAGCAAAAAATGACAAGTTGCCATTCTAAACCCATTTGAGTAAATGCATGTGCAGAACTATCTCCTAATATTCCACTCCGCGTTAAAAAAGAGGAGTAAACGACTAAAATAAAAGATAGAAAATATAAACTTAAGGTTGCTCCAATCGAATACCCGGTTGATTTGGCAACCAGATTGGTATGAATTCCTGCAACTAAAACAATCCATGGAACTAATGACATGTTTTCAACCGGATCCCAGGCCCAGTAACCTCCAAAACTTAATGCTTCATAAGCCCAGGCGCCACCCATTAGAATGCCGGTACCTAAAATAAATCCTGAAAATAATGCCCAGGGTAAAACAGGTTTGATCCAATTGCTAAAATCCTTTTGTATTAATCCTGAAAGTGCATATGCAAATGGGACAATGGTAGAAGCAAAACCCAGGAACAAGGTGGGTGGATGAATAATCATCCAATAATTTTGAAGTAAAGGATTAAGTCCATTTCCTTTTATGAGTTGGGTATATTCCGCATTATTAAACAGTGGAATATTCATGATTTGGCGTAATAAAACAAAAGGACTGCTGCCAATTCTGCTGTCTCCTATATAAATACCAAGCAACATACTGGTTAGGATGACATTCACCGACAAAATAATGGCTAAGATGCTATGATCAAATCGGGACTTGAATCGGACAAAGAAAAATCCTAAAATGCAATTCCAAAACATCCACAGCAAAAAACTGCCTTCCTGTCCTTCCCAGAATGCAGACAAAATATATCGTTTTGGTAATTCGTCAGATACGTGAGCCCAAACATAATTATATTCATAATAATGTTGACTCATCATGAAAAAAATCAAAGCAATACTAGAAAAAATGCTAAACACATGTATGCCGAATGCCCATTTCAAACTTTTTTTCCAGGCATCACTCATTTCATTTCTATTCAGAACAAATGCAGTGCCTGCAAATAATGCTGAAAAAAAACCAAGGCAAATTAAAAAATGACCTGCGTAATGGATCCAAAGATGTTCGCCTACGTATTGAATTTCATTCATAAAGCTGTAGTGGACTTTATGTAAATTTCCTCGTCTTTATATTTTGACGGACATTTGAGTAACATAGATTTTGCAATAAATACAGAATCCTTCATACTACCTGTTAAAACGACTTGTTCGGATAATTCAAAGTCTTGAGGTTTGGGAGCATTAAGAATTACTTTATTGGTCATTCCATCTTTATCAGTCAGGTAAAAACTAAAGTAATTAGCATCTTTTTCAGGCTGATAGTATATTTCTTGATCTTTTGCCAGTTGTCCGACTAATTTAACCTGGTCGCCACTTTTGCTTGCTTTGCTAAAAGTTGCATAGGTTGAAAAATCTTTCGACACTGAAATCAATAAAACGATAGCTATGGCAATCAGGCCAAGAGAAATGATCATTGACTTTTTCATATCTGCAAATTTAAAGGATTCTGAGGATTCGAAATGGCATTAACGGAGCATTAGGTTCCCAACTATAGATTAAGAACGGCAATTATGCGTAATAGTTCGAATCACTCCTGTACTTTTGCACCAACGATCACTATGCCAAAACACATCATCCAAGCTATAAACTTAAGTATTTCTTATCCGGAAATAGAGCTTTTAAACTCCATTAATCTTACACTAGATGAACAGGAATGGCTAGAAATACTGGGTCCTAACGGCATTGGAAAAACCACTATTCTGGATGCATTTTATGGAATGCCTCTCAATCTAAAGGGGCAATTGTCCGTATTAGATTATGCATTAAACCCATTGAATAAAGAAGATTTGTCCGCTTTACGTCGTAAAATTGGCTATGCCAGACAAACCATTCGCTTAATTCAAGAAAAAACGGTGCGCGCTAATCTGGTAATGGCCCTTCATGCCGCAGATCGGGTTCAGGATTTTGATTTTGATACCCAAATCCAGGATTTATTGAATAAAATGGGTTTAGGGGATCGGATAAAGCATACAGTCAACAAATTATCAGTGACTGAGCAACATATGATAGCCTTAGCAAGAGCACTGATTCACAAACCTCGGTTACTTATAATGGATCAAACATTAGATTATTTGGATCAGGAGAAACGGAATATGAGTATCGAATTGATTAAACAATACCAGGAAACGGAGCGACTGACTGTAATTTCAAGTAGTTTTCATGAACTTGGGATACTCGATACTTCAAGAAAATGGTCATTAAGGCCTTGAGCGCAGTTGGGATGGCCTCCATTCAAACCTGGATTATTTCATTAAATGATTGGTAACTAAACAATTATAAGCATTTTAACATACTTGTTTTGTGTTAAACAGGGAAGCTATATACTGTAATCTAAGCAGCTTCTTATCTTTGCGCCATGTTTGAAAGTTTAAATGAACGATTGGAATCGGCCTTTAAGGCCATCAAAGGGGAGTCCAGATTAACTGAACTCAATATTGCTGAATCGATCAAAGAAATTAGACGTGCACTTGTTGAGGCTGACGTGAATTACCGAATTGCTAAAGATTTTACAGATAAAGTAAAGGATCAGGCCTTAGGGACTAAAAATGTATTAAACGCAGTCAAACCCGGCGAATTAATGATTAAAATAGTCATGGATGAGCTCGTGGAATTGATGGGTGGACAGGCTGCCGGTTTGAATTTAAATGGAAACCCTGCAGTTGTTTTGATTGCAGGTTTGCAGGGAAGTGGAAAAACAACTTTTTCCGGCAAGTTGGCCTTATTTCTGAAGTCCAAGAAAAACAAGAAAATTCTATTAACAGCTTGTGATGTGTATCGCCCTGCCGCTATTGACCAATTAACGGTTTTAGCGGAGCAAGTTGGTGTAGAAATCTATAAAGATATAGAACAAAAAGACCCGGTAATCATTGCAAAAAACGCAATAGAATATGCCCGAACGAATAAAATAGATATCGTGATCGTCGATACGGCCGGACGCACCTCCGTAGATGAAGACATGATGAATGAAATCGAGCGGATTAAGCGAAGCATAGAACCATCTGAAACACTATTTGTGGTGGATTCGATGACGGGACAGGATGCAGTGAATACAGCACAGGCATTTCACAATCGAATTCAATTTGACGGAGTTGTTTTAACGAAATTGGATGGTGATACCCGAGGTGGAGCAGCGCTATCAGTAAAATATACAGTCGGTAAACCCATCAAGTTTGTATCGATGGGCGAAAAATTAGAAACCCTCGATATTTTTTATCCTGACCGGATGGCCCAAAGGATATTAGGAATGGGCGATATCGTTAGTTTGGTTGAGAAAGCGCAAGAGCAATTTGACGAAAACGAAGCAAAGAAGATTGAAAAGAAAATCAAAGCCAACAAATTTGATTTCAATGACTTTGTTGTGCAGTTGCAACAAATTAAGAAGATGGGGGATTTAAAAAGTTTGTTAGGAATGATCCCCGGCGCCGGTAAAATGTTGAAAGATGTCAACATTGACGACAAAGCATTTAGTAAAGTTGAGGCCATTATACAATCCATGACACCTCAGGAACGATCCAATCCTGAATTACTCAATATGTCTCGAAAAAATCGGATCGCTGCAGGTAGTGGAAAAACGATTCACGAGGTCAATGCCTTTATTAAACAGTTTGAAGAAATGCGGAAAATGATGTTTATGTTTTCTAAAGGACAGGGCATGGGCAATATGATGAATCAGATGCGTAATATGAGACGATAGAAGTTTGTCAGGCGGTCAAATTTTTTCCATATTTTATAAAAATTCCTTTTTAAGCCATATTGCCTTTATTGTTTGAATTGAGGTCTCATTGGAACAGTTTTGGATGTTAATCCTGCCGAGTTCGTTTGAGCTGGAATGAGAAGACTAATTTTAAGCTGATTTTATTAACTTTACTGGAAATTAGTAAGATGAGACTGATAGCAGTTTTTGGATTTGTTATAACCACTTTTTGTTTGAATGCCCAACTTCAAGAGGGTTCTGTTGCCCCTGATTTTACAGTTGAAGATATTAATGGAAACAGCTATAGTCTGTACGCCATGATGGGTTCTAATAAATCGGCCTGTCTTGATTTTTCTGCAACCTGGTGTGGTCCTTGCTGGAGCTTTCACCAAAGTGGCGTTTTGGAATCGGTCTATAATAATTTAAGCAATGAAACAACTGTTTTGTTTTTAGAATCTGATTGGGGAACGACTACTCCTTGTCTTTATGATTACCCAAGTTGTGTTGGAGGAAGTCAAGGTGATTGGGTTACAGGTACACCTTATCAAATAGCAGATCTTTCATTAAATAATGGGCCGGGAGTAAATAGCAGTTATGCGATTTCCTATTATCCCACTTTATATGTAATCTCTCCGGATAAAAGAGTTTGGTTGATTAAAACGCGCACCTATAATGAATACTCAAACTGGATTACCAAGAGTTTTAAAATGACAGCTAACGCTTCTGTTACTCATTCCACTTGTGGCGACAATGGAAAAATCGTTACAACAGTTACAAATGGCTTTGGATCCATTTCTTACAAATGGAGTAATGGCGCAACGACAAAAGACTTAAGCAATATACCGGGTGGAACGTATTCGGTAACTATTACAGATTTAAATGGCTATTATTTAGAAAAAGGTCCTTATGTAGTAAATGGACCCTCAAAAAGAGTTGATATTGTCAATTCAACTTTAACCCATATCAAATGCTTCAATGAAGCAACTGGAAGTATTTACATACAAGTGAATTATGGAACGCCACCTTATACATTTAATTGGTCTAATAATGATCATTCCGATAATCCAATAAATTTAAAGGCTGGTAGCTATACGGTTACGGTAACAGATCAGGTATTGTGTACACGAGTTAAAACATTTACTCTTGCCCAACCAACTGATGTTACGCTTACCAATATTTCAGGTTTGGAAACCTGTGATCAAAGTAATGGCTTTATTTCCTGTAAGGCAAACGGTGGGGTAGCCCCTTATTTATTTGATCTGGGATTGGGGAATCAACCAAGTAATTACTTTGCAAATTTGGAGGGAGATCAATCTTATACGGTTACAGTGACAGATTATAACGGTTGTACAGAAACTACCAACGCTTATGTGGGCGTCACACATAAACCCAAAGTGATTGCAGGCCCTGATAAAGATTATGATTGTTCTAAGGAAATTATTATGTTGGATGGATCTCAATCCAGCCAGGGTTCGAATTTGATTTCTTTGTGGACAACCCGTAACGGTAAAATTGAACGGGGTCAGGAAAGTATGTTTCCGGAAATCAGTAAACCAGGGACCTACCAATTAAAAATCACAGATATCAGCAATGGATGCATTGATTTAGATTCAAGTGTTGTATTTGATAAACGAATCTTTCCTCAACTGGAACTAGATCGCGATACCAGTCTGAATTGTGTGATGCTGGAATACGAAGCAAAAGGTAAAAGCAAGGATCCTCAAACGAAATATTATTGGAAAAAAATCAACGATACTACTTTCTTTAAAGAAGGCAATAAAATTATTATTAATGGTGAAGGTAAATTTATTTTTCATGTAAAGGATACGATCAATGCTTGTGTTTCTAAAGATACAATTGAAATAAAGCTTGATCAACTAAAACCAATAGCTCAGGTGCAGGCTGAAAAGGAATTGAGTTGTAAAAATACCGAGCTCTTGCTGGATGGTTCCCAATCTTCACAGGGACCAGCGTTTAAATACCTTTGGTCCACTTCAAATGGACACATAGTTTCAGGGGATCAAACCCTTTATCCTATAGTTGATAAGGCTGGGGACTATGCGCTAAATGTTTTAAACAGCCAAAACTTATGTGAAAGTCAGGCAAGTTTAAGGGTATTTGAACAAACACAACCTGAGGCTTTGTATAGCCAAACAATTGACGGACTAAATTTACAATTTAACGATTTATCCACAGGGTTGCCAAAATCATGGAATTGGAATTTTGGAGATGGAAACACAAGCATCCTACAACACCCATTCCATCAATTTACAAAAGAAGGAGAATACAGGGTTTGTTTGATTGTTGAAAACGATTGCGGTACCAGTACAATTTGTAATTCAATTTTGGTAGGTATTTCTGCAACCTTAAGTTTGTCATCTTATGAAATTCATAATGTAAGTTGTTTTTCAGGCAACGATGGTCAGATTAAAGTGAACATGCAAGGTGGTGTGCCTCCTTATATTTATTTGTGGAGCAATGGAAAACAGACGAATGCGATTGATCAATTAACAGAAGGAGATTATACCTTGGAAGTTCAAGACCAACAAGGATC
>CAYMGR010000033.1:0-5522 GCA_964389985.1 uncultured Saprospiraceae bacterium | reverse complement strand
CTACACTTTTTTCTTAAGTTCAATCAATTTCATCATACAATCAATAGGAGTCATTGTTTGGATGTCCATTTGTTTAAGGCTTTCAACTATTTCTTTGGTTGAATGGCTTATGGTTTCATGAATCAGCATGGTCGATTTGCGAGTTGAGGCTGTAATGTTTAGTTCTTGCTTGTTGCTCCGTTTTTCTTCAAGTTCAAGAAGAATTTCTTCGGCTCGTTGTAAAACGGCTTGGGGCATTCCGGCCATCTGTGCCACGTGTATCCCAAACGAATGTTCGCTACCTCCCGGTGTCAGTTTACGAAGGAAAATCACCGTATTATTAATCTCTTGAGTTGAAACATGGAAGTTTTTAATCCGAGGCAAATAAGCACTCAACTCATTTAATTCATGATAATGTGTTGCAAATAAAGTCTTTGCTCTGCGCTCCGGAATTTCGTGCAGGTATTCAGCAATAGACCAGGCTAGTGATATGCCGTCATAGGTACTTGTGCCTCGTCCTATCTCATCTAAAAGAATAAGAGAGCGATTCGATAAATTATTTAAGATGGAAGAGGTTTCATTCATCTCAACCATAAAGGTGGACTCTCCGGAAGATATATTATCACTCGCACCAACTCGCGTAAATATCCGATCGATATATCCCATTTTTGCTTCCCGTGCCGGTACAAAGCTTCCAATTTGAGCCATTAAAGCAATAAGTGCAGTTTGTCTAAGTATGGCCGATTTTCCAGACATATTAGGGCCCGTGATCATTAAGATTTGCTGTTGATCAGAATCCAAATAAATATCATTGGGGATATACGATTCTCCAACAGCCAATTGTTTTTCGATGACGGGATGTCTTCCGTCTTTTATATCTATGATTTGACTATCATCAACTTGAGGTTTACAATATTGGTTACTTTTTGCGGTACGGGCGAACGAAAATAAAACATCCACTTCTGCAATGACATAGGCATTTTGTTGCAATGGAATCAGATAATCCTGTAACTGGTCAACCAATTTTTCAAAGAGTTCTTCTTCTAACTGAACGATTCGTTCTTCTGCACCTAATATTTTTACTTCAAGCTTCTTTAATTCATCCGTAACATATCGCTCACCGGTAGACATCGTTTGTTTACGGACCCAATGATCCGGAACCATACCCTGGTTTTTGAATTTATTGGTGACTTCAAGAAAATAACCAAACACTGAATTGTATCCAATTTTTAAATTCGAGATACCTGTTTGAATAATTTCTTTTTTCTGAATTTCCAATAATAGATCTTTACTGTGATGCAAGATGTATTTGAGTTCGTCAAGTTCTTTGGAAAAACCTTCAATAAAAATTCCTCCTTTATTAATTTGATTGGGTGCATCAGGATGCAACTGACTTGAAATCAATTGGGCTAAACTGGCACACTCTTGGATTTTTTCAGACAGCAAGAGAAGGCCTTTACTTTTATGTTTTTGAAGTAAGTTTCGTAAAGGAATTAATTTGAGTAGGCTTTTAAGAATGTGATTAATTTCACGTGGATTTATTCGTCGGAGCGGAATTTTAGAAACTAATCGCTCCAAATCACCAAATTGATTCAGGATTTGAAGGAGCTCTTCAGACCATTCTTCCTCCAGGATCAGCGATTCTACCATTTGATGTCTGCTTTCAATCCGCTCAATTGACAACAATGGCATAACCATCCATTTTCTCAATAAGCGGGAGCCCATTGGGGTCAGACTTTGATCCAGAATGTGTAACAAGCTTTTACCCTCCGGATGCATAGAATCAATTAATTCCAGATTTTTGATCGTAAAGCGGTCCATCCAAACGAATTCATCATTGGCTAATCTGCTGATGGATGAAAGATGATTTGGATTTTTTGTTTCTGTTATTTCAAGATAGTGGAGCAAGGCTCCTGCAGCAATTTGTCCCAAAGTATATTCTTCCACCCCAAATCCTTTGAAACTACTTACTTTGAAATGTCTCAATAGTTTTTCGCGTGCAAAATCCAATTGGAAAATCCAGTCTTCAATCGGATATGTATAATAGCTGTCACCAAAATGAGTGTCAAAATAACTTGTACGTGAACGGGCTAAAATTATTTCTGATGGTTGAAAACTTTCCAACAATTTCTGAATATACTCCAAATGACCTTGTGACAAATAAAATTCACCGGTTGAAACGTCAGCTAAAGAAATTCCAATTCCGTTATTATCAAGATAGATAGATGCTAGAAAATTATTTTTACGATGATCTAAAAGTTTATCGTCGTAAGTAATACCGGGTGTAATAACATCCGTAATGCCTCGTTTTACAATTTTTTTGCCCTTGCTTGGCTTTTCTAATTGTTCACAAATTGCAACCCGGTATCCGGCACGCACTAGTTTAGGTAAATAGGCATCGATAGAATGATAAGGGAAACCTGCTAATTCTATATCTGAACCACCATTGTTTCGCTTGGTTAATACAATTCCTAAAACTTTAGAGGTGACAATAGCATCTTCACCAAAAGTCTCGTAAAAATCACCTACCCGATACAATAAAATCGCATCCGGGTGTTTGCCTTTCATGGAATAATATTGCTCCATCAAAGGGGTCATGGTTTTGATTTCAAATAAGAGTGCTTCTCCTTTCATTTTGAATGGCTGCAAATATAAGTCTCAATTGGATACATTTATTTTCGAATTCAATTCTAAATAATTTTACATCTGTCCAATTTTCGTTTTAGATTTGTAATACGTTTTTCACCGATTTATCAAAAATTGATTGTATGATTTCAGCATTTAAAGGACTGAAAGAAGAGGAATACCAACAACTCATTGAAGCCATTCCATTGATTGCCATTCTGGTTGCAGGGGCAGATAATGATATCGATTTAAAAGAAAAGGAATGGGCTGAAAAGATTATCAAGATCAGAAGCTATAGTAATCATTTTGATTTAAAGCCTTATTACAAAGATGTGGACAGCCAATATGCTGCATTATTTGATCAATTTTTAGCAGAGCTATCGAAGGATGCAGAAGTACGCAGCCGTGAAATTTCTAAGCGCCTTTCAAAGATCAATGATATTTTGATCAAATTGAACATGCGTACCTCCAGCCAACTATATACTTCATTTATTGCCTACGCAGAGCAAATTGCACGGGCATCAGGAGGTATTTTAAGGATGATGTCAGTCAGCAAAGAAGAAAGTATGTGGATCGGATTGCCAATGATAGATCCTATCTTCTTTGAAGACCTGGAAGATGAAGAAGAATAAAATAAATATGTTTTAGAACGAAATAAATTCTAATCCAATCTATTTACATTGATTGGAATTAGTCTATTATAAGTTGTTGTCTTAAGAATTTCTTTCCTTCAATCCATTGTATATAAAACAAACCGTGTAAATTGAGTGAGTTTAAATCAATTTGATTTTCAGGATGTTGAATAAATTTAACTACTCGTCCCTGTGCATCAATGATCTTGATTTGCTCTGCTTGATTAGAACGGTTTAATAAAATCCCTTGATTGGGATTGGGATACCAGTAATTTAATACAAGGTCTCCTTGATTGGAAGCGGAAGCGCAGTCATTTTCAGAAACCAGGGTCAAAATATATTCTCCTGGAAAAGCAGGTCCCGGATATTCTGTTACATATGGAAAAGGAAATCCCAAATTAATAGTCAAAGTCATTTTAATGATTGGTTTAAAATCTCCTGGACTATTCGTATTGTCAGCAGTTCCTCTTAAAACAAGGCAGCCGTAGGTATTTTTATTAAAGATACAGTCGGGTGGATTGCAAGCATAACTGATTCCTTTCGGTAAGCCAGTTATTGCATTTATTGTATCTATAGCAACTTTTTCCAGGGCAATTGGAGAAGGAAAAGCCGGGACGACTACCGTATCTGGAACGACCACGGTAAATACAAATTCGTACGGTTTGTTAATACAGGCTTTTTTGCTAATACCTCCATTTGGATTGGTAGGGCTAACCGGCTTTGGATACACACCGGCAGATGAATCTCTCAAAGTAGAATCAGGTAAACAATTTTGTGATTGAATTCCAAGAATCCAAAAGAAATTAAACAGGATCAGGTAAAATAGCTTCATATTTGATGAGGTATAATTTAAGACAAGATAAGAAATTTCAATGACAAAGAAAATACATTATTCTGTTTTCTTCTGGTTGTTTGCCTTAAACTTTTTGACCGCCCAAATCTATCACGTTAAGGGGTACATTATAGATCAGGCCACAGGAGAGCGTTTACAAGGAGTTTTGGTTGTTGGATCTGGTCAAGCTGTCTATTCAGATAGCATAGGGCAATTTAATCTAATAGCTTCGGATAGCTTGATGGAAATCCAGATCAGAATGGTTGGATATAAGCCTCTTAAATTTAAAACTTCCATGCTAAACCCGATTTTGGTTCAATTAGAACCTGAGTCTTATCTGTTAAATACGACGGTAATCAGTTCGTCCCGTTTTGAAAAGCCTTTGACTGAGTCTGTTGTTTCAATAAGTGTAATTAAACCGGAGCTTCCGAATCGGTTTAGTTCGAATAGTACAGCTCAAATTTTAGATCGGGTAGCGGGAGTACAAATTATTGACGGTCAGGCTAATATCCGTGGAGGATCTGGTTGGTCATATGGTGCGGGTAGCCGGGTATTATTATTATTAGATGATTTACCAGCTCTATTACCGGATGCTGGTTTTCCCAATTGGGATGATCTACCTCTAGAAAACCTGGGTCAGATTGAAATTCTGAAGGGGGCTTCTTCTGCGCTTTATGGTTCGGCAGCCATGAATGGCATCATTCATTTTAGGACGAATTTTCCTGGATCAGATCCCTTTACCAGTATTTCACTCATTCCGAAAGTGTACTTTAAACCTAAAAGCACTAAACAGTGGTGGGGTACGGATAGTACGAGTCAGACCCCGTATGAAGGAATTGTAAATTTTGTACATAGGAAAAAATATCAATGGGCCGATTTATCAATAAGTGGAAGCTTTACAACAAAAACAGGCTTTAACAAAGACTATGATTCAGATAATGGACGATTTCATGCTTTACTCCGAAGAAAAATTCACGATAGGCTCAACATCACATTAGGATTAAATTTTAATAAAGGAAAGAGCTCCAGTTTTTTTTATTGGAAAGACAATGGATATTTTGAAGGAGCTTCTGGTTCCTCCAGCAGCAGCACCAAACTCCGTTTTACAATTGATCCGTCAATTAATTATGAAACCAAAAGGGCTTATCAACATAAATTAAAAACGCGTTTTTATCATGTTTTTAATGGTAACGATAATAATCAGGATAATAAAAGTGAAAATATCTATTTGGAATACCATGTGGGTAAGTTGTATGAATCTTTGGGTTTGCATTGTTTAGCAGGTGTGCTTTATACGCAATCATGGACCAAAGCTAAATTATACAGTGATACCCGGTTCAATCATCAAAATACGGCACTATTTGGCCAATTTGAAAAGCGATTTTTTGATCGAGGGCTATGAAGTGGTGGGATACGCTCGGATTTATATCGAAGCAATGGCCCGGATCGCTTTG
>CAYMGR010000032.1:0-15313 GCA_964389985.1 uncultured Saprospiraceae bacterium | reverse complement strand
AGGAAAACAATTTTATTGATGAGATTACCTCATACATTTCATTAGTACTGGCAGCAGCATGCATTGTTTCATTTGTTTCTCTGCGCACTCAGGATGTTAAGTTAGAACGAAAAATGGAACATTTGGCAGATTGGCTTTTTCTAATTTCATTGGCCGGGATTTTTATTCTTATCATTTACATTGCGTACATGATTATTTAGATTGCCCTAAATTAAAAAATTTGCAATTGTCCATTTTTTATCGGTTTAAATAAGTCAGTCTTTAATTTTAATTTTTTGGGATTCGGAAAATAACGGCTATAAGCAAGTTTAAACTGTTGTTTGATGGATTCTGCTAGTGGCCCCTCCCCTTTCATGCGTCTGGAAAAATTAGAATCATTTAATTGTCCGGCATGACAAGTTTTTATGGCATTGAGTATTTTATTTTTTCTGTCCGGATAATAACTATCCAGCCAGTCTGAAAATAAAACGGGTAATTCTCCATTGAGCCTGACGATCTGATACGATGCGCTTTTGGCGCCAGCTGAGGAAGCAAGTTTTAGCATATCGACAAGCTCCACATCATTTATGCCTGGAATGATTGGTGCTAACATCGCATGCACCGGTATCTTGTTTGTACTTAAGGTTTCAATTGTTTTTAACCGACTGGCTATGGTGGATGCCCTGGGTTCCATTTTACGTCGGGTCTTATCCTGCGAGGCCGTTATGGAAATAGCAACTGAAACTAACTCTAATTCTTTCAATTCTTTTAATACATCAAGATCCCTTAAGATGAGTGCATTTTTAGTGATCAGTTGGACCGGATGTCGGAGCATTACAAAAAGCTCGAGAATTTTTCTGGTGAGTTTAAACCTGGCTTCAGCGGGTTGGTAACAATCTGTGTTGCCGGAGAGCATGATCGGTTTTACTAGATATTGCTTAGATGCAAGTTCCTTTTTTAAAATGTCGAGCGCATTTGTCTTTACCAGAATATTGGTCTCAAATTCATCTGCAATGCTGTAGCCCCAATAATTATGGCTGAGACGTGCATAACAATAGGTGCAGCCATGCTCACAGCCTTGGTACGGATTGAGCGAATAATCCATAGCCAGATCCGGACTTTGGACTGTGTTAATCATTGATTTAGCTACTACTTCAATGTATTTTGTTTTCTCACTAACAGGCTCAGGTTCTCCGATTTGAGAAAATGCTTCCTGCTTATCATTTTGAAGAGCAAAAAACCGATTGGGCACGTGCAGTGTAGTACCTCTTGAAGGCAACTCTTTTTTAGACATGACGACATTATATACATTAATAGACGAAATATAAGGCATTATTTGATCAATTAATTTGATTTGTTTGTCCTACTTTTGTATAAAATAATCGTATGGGGGTGTTAGATAATATAAAAACCTGGTTTTCAAAGTCTTCTAAAACGAATAATGCATCCGATCCTCTGGAATCAGAATCTTATTTATCTGAATTGGATCGTATGAACAGCCCGGATAATTCTTCAAAATCGAATCAACAGAATGATTTTATAGATAAAGCCAAGGATTTTGTTTCAGACTCATTGGATGAAGCAAAAGAGCAAGGCAAAGAACTTTGGTCTGAGATAAAGGAAAAAGTGGACATACTGGACGAATCAACAAAAGAATTCAGAGAGAAGCTAGCAGATAAAGCCAAAGCAGGTCTTGAAAAAATGGATGAGTTGATCGATGAGACTTTAATAAAAGCGAAGGATCTGGACGAAAAAGAAAAACTTAAGGATGCCGATCAAGATGGAATTGCTGATAAAGCTATCGATTTTGGAAAGGGTCTTGGAGACCAACAAGCTGATTTTTTTAATAAAGCAGAAAAATGGTTGGAACATCAAAAAGACCATACAAGAGTTGAAAATCACAAAGTGATCGATTCGGATTCTACCCAAAAACCTATCATGCCAGTAGAATTACCGGACGATCCGGAAACAAAATAATCTATTTACAGAATCAATAAATTTAAGCAATGAAAGAATTTTTTAAAAAACTTTTTGGAATCAGTAAGGAAGCCTCACAGCAAGTAATGGACAATGCTGAAAAAACGATGGACCTTATAGAAAAACAAACTCAGGAGTCATTTGAAAAAGCAAAAAGCTGGACTGCAGAAACCATGAAAGAGGTTAAAGAAAATACAATGGAAGCTGTGGATAAAATGCAGGAATCAGAATTTGTCAAAAAAGCAGAGCAGATGGCAGAAACGACTTGGGAAAAGACAAAAGAAATGACTCATGACGTATTAGAAACAGCTCAGCATTTTGCAGAGAAAACTGCAGAAACCATGGAAGATTTGGCGGAGAAAGTTCAACCTAAAGGGACTGCAGAACCCTCTAATACAGAAAACAAACCAGAGGAAAACAAACCGGCATAAACTGGATGAAGTACTTCTTAGCAGGACTTATAATTTTGAATATTGGATGGTGTGTTTCCTGTAAGCATAAAAGTCAGCGGGCTGAATTTTTTGTTGACCCTTCTTGGATTGAAGTTCATTTTAGAAAAGAAATGAAAACGGAAGAACTGGTTGATATCAGAGATCGACTGGTTCCGCTTGGCGTAATTGTAAAATTTCTTACCATTCAAAGGGATTCCGTTTCAAATAACATTACCAAATTCCGAATTGAAGTTCATGATGGAAAAGGAAAAATTGCAAGATCTACCACAGAGTTTTTAGATGAGATCCCTTATGGAGTTCGCATTCATCGTGGAGATCCTTCTGATGAAGGATTTAAAGTTGGGCCCTTATATACCAAGCGACCCGAATAAGTATTTTTTATTTGATCAATGCAGCTAGGTCCGCTGGGCTGTAGTTTATAGATTTTAATACTTTGCCATCTTCAATTCGATATACTAAATAAGTATCGCCCTTTTGCTTGATCTCTGATTCCGTTTGTTTTTGTTCAAGGTACATATTTCTTGTTGCCTCAGCTTCTTCAAGCGTTTTACAAGCTTTACTCATATTCGATCTTTGGACTTCATCAAATAAGGCATGAAACTGATTGCCTAAGCCAAATTCGTGGATGGCACCAGACAATACATATTGTAAATCACAAAATGCATCGGCAGCTGCAATTAAATCGGATGATTCGATCGCTTCTTCTAATTCATTTAATTCTTCCTTAAGTAAAGCGAGACGCAACTTGCATCGATCTATAGATGGAATGGTTGGCATATCCAATACGGGTAAATCAAATAAGTCATGAAATTCCCCTACCCCATTTAAGGCTTTTGCTTCTTTAAAATTCATATCTGCCATTACATTCTGATTGATCAAAGATTAATTACCAAGTGCCTCTAATTTTACTTTATATGCATTTGATTTGTCAAACTGCGATTTTTTTGCAAATATTTCTTTTAATGCAATTAAGGTATTCTTATCTTTTGGATCTATTTTTTCGGCTTGTTCAAAATATGGTAAGGCCTTGTCAAAATAACTTTCCATTTCTGCTTTTTTGTCATTGTATTTCCGGGTACCTTCTTTAGTATAATCGGAACTCAATTTATTTGCTTCTTTAGAAATTAATGCAGCTTTATTGTAGTATAAAGCACCCAGGCTATATAAAGAGTTAAAATCTGTACCTGATATTGCCAATGCTTCTTTATAGTATTTTTCAGCCTGTGTATAGTATTCATTTCCCTTATCCATAGCTCCGGCTTCCCATTCTTTTTGGCATAAATTATCGTATACATTTCCTAAAGTTGTTCGTACAGAAACGTTTCCAGGTTCTTTTTCTATTGCAATTTTTAGTTTATCTACTAATTCGTTGAGACGACCTTTTTTCAGGTAATGATTGATTTCGTTAAAGAGCAAGGCCGTTTCATTTGGAAATTTCTCACGTCCTTCAGCCAGTGCATCCTCGGCTTTCTTTTCATCTTTGTCCAGGTAATATTTATATAATCCTTCATAAATAAAAGATTCACTGTAATTTGCTTTTCTCAGATCTTCCAGATACGGAAAGGCTACGTCTAGCATATTGGCGTTGATCGCACATGCAGCAGATAGATATTTTTGTTTGTTTAATTCTTCTGGAGTAGTTAAGACAGGTTTCATATTGGCGGCCAATAGCATCTGATCAATTTTTACAACTGCATCAAAGTGATTATAAGCAGATTTAAAATCGCCTGCTTCATAGGCTTGGATTCCATAGTTATTTAAATAACGATACGTTTCACTAAGTGCTTCCAATGCATCTTTTGACTCATGGCCTTTCGTTGCAAGCTCTTTAGACTTTAACCACGATTGGTAAGCGGTTAATGCGGCATCCCGAAATTTAACTTTATAAGGTTTTCCAAATTGCTGGCCGATCAGGATTGAATCACTTTCATGTGAACAAATGGCATTATAAACTTTACCTTTAACAGCCCAGGTTCGCACTTGATTTTTGACCACATCGTTTTCACTTGCCCCATCAATCAAGGTTTTAGCATCCCATAATTTGGACACATTGGCACTGGGGTCCAAATAAAAACTAGCCACTTTGCTATCTGCTTTCTTTACATCTTTTTCAGGATCCTGAGCAGTCAGATTTAAGAAAAATAAACTTGAAATTAAGATTAAGATTGATTTCATATTTTGCTTTTAATATGTACTATAACTTATAAGCATTAAAAATAATTCGTTTTAGCTTAAACTTTTTAGTTAAGTTTTTAATAATTTCTACTCTTCTGAGTCATCAACGGCATCCGGAAGAATAGGGTTTTCAATTAATGAAATGTCATCGATTGCATCTTCTTCGCGCTCAATTACCGCTACATCGCCAATCTCATCCCCTTCATCTAATCGGATTAACCGGACACCTTGAGTCGCTCGTCCCATAACCCTTAAGTCCGAAACATGCATTCGAATGATTACACCTTGAGTAGTTGTGATGATTAAGTCTTGGGATTCATTGACATTTTTGATGGCAACCAATGAGCCGGTTTTATCGGTCAACTTAAGCGTTCGAACACCTTTTCCGCCCCGGTTGGTAACGCTGTAATCTTCTAAATCTGTCCGTTTACCATTTCCTTTGTCTGAAACAACCAGTATCGTTGCATGAGGGTCATTTGGATCTACGCAGATCATACCAACGACCTGATCGGTTCCATCTTCATCCAGCTTGATTCCCCGGACACCTGCAGCATTTCTACCCATTTCCCTCACTTTAGATTCCGGAAAGCGAATGGCACGTCCTTTTCGATTTGCAATAATAATTTCGGAGGCTCCATTCGTAAGTCTTGCATCCATGAGCTGGTCGCCTTCGTTGATGCTAATGGCAATGATTCCATTTGCACGTGGCCTGCTAAAATCTTCTAAACTACTCTTCTTAATAATTCCATTTTTGGTACAGAGCACAATAAAATGTTTCTCTAAAAAATTCTTGTCCTCTAAATCTTCAATATTAATATAGGCTCTGACTTTATCTTCTTTAGGTAGATTAATTAAATTTTGTATCGCCCGTCCTAAACTGGTCTTGGTAGCTTCTGGGATTTCATAAACTCTTAACCAATAACATTTACCTAATTCTGTAAATAAGAGTAGATAATTATGATTACTGGCGACAAACATATGTTCAATGAAATCCTCCTCTCTGGTTTTACTTCCAGTAGAACCTCTTCCTCCCCTACTTTGCGTTCTGTATTCAGAAGTTTTAGTTCGTTTGATATAACCCTGATGAGAAATGGTGACTACAACCTGATCGTTGGCAATCATATCTTCAATATTAATATCCCCTTCTACCTGGGTGATTGAAGTTCTTCTTGCATCTCCGAATTTTGTAATTATTTGTTGGAGTTCAGATTTAATAATTCCATTTTGGATAGATACATCCGCTAATATTTCTTGAAGTCGGCTAATTTCTAATAATAATGCATCATACTCTTCTTTTAATTTTTCACGTTCTAGTCCGGTGAGTTTTTGAAGACGCATATCCAAAATAGCCCGTGCCTGTATTTCACTTAAATTAAATTGAGTGATTAATCCATTGCGGGCATCTTCAACCGTTCTGGAACCTCTGATTAAAGCAATAATCGCATCCAGGTGATCCAGAGCGATGAGCAGTCCTTCTAATACATGTGCTTTTTCCTGAGCCTGTCTGAGTTCAAACTGAGTTCGTTTTACGATCACTTCAAGTCTGAATTTTATAAACTCCTGGATGATTTCTTTTAAACCCAGAGCGACCGGACGACCTCTAACTAAAGCAATATTGTTTATTCCAAACGAAGTTTGGAGCGGTGTATATTTATATAAATTACTCAGTACTACATTTGAAATTGCATCTTTTCTCAATTCAACCAGAATGCGGATTCCTTCTCTATCGGATTCATCCCTTACATCACTGATTCCAACAATCTTTTCTTCGTTGACCAGGTCTGCAATTTTTTGAATCAGTAATGCTTTATTAACCTGATAAGGTATTTCTGAAATTAAAATGACCTCCCTATTATCGATGATTTGAATATCTGCTTTGCCGCGTAATAAAATTTTTCCTTTGCCGGTTTCATAGGCATCCCGAATTCCGCTGATACCATATATCGTTCCACCGGTAGGCAAATCTGGCCCTGGTATGAATTCCATAATTTCATCCAGGCTGATGTCCGGATTTTCAATCATGGCAATGACTCCATTGCAAACTTCCGTTAAGTTATGTGGGAGCATGTTGGTAGCCATACCAACTACAATTCCGGAAGAGCCATTGATTAATAAATTAGGAATTTTAGCTGGTAAGACTGTGGGTTCTTCCAGGCTATCATCAAAATTTAATCTAAAATCTACGGTTTCTTTATCGATATCATCTAAAAGCTCGTTTGAAATTCGAGCCAAGCGGGCTTCCGTATAACGCATAGCAGCAGGACTATCCCCGTCCATAGAGCCAAAATTTCCCTGACCATCAATTAAAGGATATCTCATGGACCATTCCTGGGCCATTCTAACCATTGCGTCATAAACAGAGCCATCCCCATGGGGATGATATTTACCAAGCACTTCTCCTACGATACGGGCTGATTTTTTGTAGGGTTTGTTATAGGACATGCCTAATTCATTCATGCCATACATAACCCTTCTGTGCACCGGTTTTAAACCATCCCGGACGTCTGGAAGGGCCCTGGATACAATGACAGACATCGAATAATCGATATAGGAAGTCTGTAGTTGGTTTTCAATATTTACCGGAATAATTTTATCGTGTTCAGACATCGTGTGGCAGCTTGTTTAGAATTCCGCAAAATTAATAAATTGAGCGGATAAAAACAAGGAAATTATAGCAAAATGATGCTATTAAATTATAGATTTTCAATAATTTAAAAATATTTATTTTTATAATATATACACCTTTAAAAGTTCTCATTTTTTTGGATGTAACTTTGGTCTTAAATGGGGCAAAATTTAGTCAATCCTTACTCAAAAACCGGTTCTAAAAAGCTACAAGTCATCCAGATGTTTGACAACATTTCCGGGACCTACGACTTGTTAAATTCAATGCTTTCCATGGGAATAGACCGATGGTGGAGAAAGAAAGCATTGGCACAAATTTGTTTTGAAAAAAATCAAGCTTTCAAAATACTGGATATTGCCTCCGGAACGGGTGCATTAGCCATTCAAGCAGCTAAATCCTTTGCTTCAGCTCAAATTATAGCCACTGATGTTTCTCAGAAAATGTTGGCAATCGGTGCCGAAAAAATAAAAAAATTAAATCTAGATCATCAAATCACCTGTCAAGTGGTGGATGCCGAAAAAATTCCATTTGATGATCATACATTTGAAGTCATTATGGTAGCTTTTGGAGTCCGTAATTTTGAAAATCTGGAAAAAGGAATTCAAGAAATGTTGCGTGTTTTAAAGCCTTCCGGGCAGCTCATCGTATTGGAATTTTCGCGGCCTAAACAGTTTCCGATTAAACAATTATTTCAATTGTATTTCAAATACCTGTTACCCCTTATTGGCAAATTGTTTTCAAAAGACCCTCGTGCTTATCATTACTTGTTTGAATCGGTACAACAATTTCCAGATTATGAACGTTTTACAAAAATCCTGGAAACAGTTGGACTCAAAAATTGCTCCTTTAAACCTTTGACTTTTGGAATATGCAGTATTTATATCGGATACAAATAGGATTGGTCCTTCTGTTCATGGGTTTCTTGCCATTTTTGGGGCAATCCCAAAGCAATTCAACCAGTTACAATTATCTAACATTTAGAAAAAAGTCACATTATTTTGGCTTAACGATCGGATATAATTCTTCTGGATTTAAAATTGAACATTCCAGAAGGTTTATCAATAATGGAACCTATAAGTGGAATGAAGGATATTCCAATTCAGGTTTAACCCTATCCATGATTACCAATTTTAAAATTGGAGATTATTTTGATTTCAGAGTCTTGCCAAGTATTGCGCTTTCTTATCGCAGTTTAGCTTATCAAAATCTGAATACCGGATTGGAAACAAAGGACAGAATTGAATCGGTATTTGGAGAAATCCCCTTGTTAATTCGTTTTACTTCAGCGCCCTATAAGGATAAGCGGGTTTATTTTATTACCGGTGTGAAATATTCTTATGATTTTTCTTCGAACAGCAGATCTGATAAAAGTCAATTTAAAATTGTTCGGATTTCACCTCATGATTTCCAGATTGAAATTGGTGTGGGAATGCAATTCTATTTACCTTATTTTATTTTTTCTCCAGAAATTAAATTATCACATGGTTTGAATAATATTCTGATCTATGATAATAAATTACCGGAGTCAACCATTATTGAAAAACTATTTACGAAAGCGTTTACCTTCTCCTTTCATTTTGAAGGTTAAAATATTCAGTACTGAGTCGTCGGCAATCTGCATAGAAGCTGTTAAAGTGTTCGGATAGCTGATCTTCGTTTTCCTGAATTACATTTAAAATTAATGTAAAATCAACCGGAAATTTTGCTTTCTGATTCATTCGCTGGAAAACAGTTTTCAATCCTTCTATATGTGAATATTGATTTAACCATTGGTGTTCGATCATTTTCTTACAGATCGGTTGAACGTTTTCAGGTAATAGTTTTATTTGTTGCTTCAGTAAATAATAGCTTTGTTCCTGAAATGGGTCGAACGCCTCAACATTATGTGATTCCCAGTTTTTAAATAATAAATAATCACAAGTGATATCCGTACCGACAGGTGCATATTTATGGATATAGGGTCTGAAAAAGCTATTTATTTGATAGATTGCTAAGTGATTGTTGGAATAGGAATCAATCCATCTGTGCATTTTAATGCCCTCTAATAAATCAGGATGGATCCTTGATTCATCTGGTTTTTTTATAAAATCACATAAGAAGTTGCCTGCCATTAACAGACTGTCTGGATAGGCTAAATTTAAATGGGCTAAAAAATTCATTGAGCCGGAAAGTTAATGATTTCTAATTGATTATCAGGGCTTAAGCTTTTTTCTATTTTTGCGCAACAATTAGAATTGATATGGCTTTGCAATGTGGAATCGTGGGACTGCCCAATGTAGGAAAATCGACATTATTTAATGCTTTAACGTCAGCAGGTGCATTGGCTGCAAATTATCCGTTTGCAACTAAAGATCCAAACGTGGGTGTGATTACAGTGCCAGATCCCCGATTGGATGCTTTATCTGAAATCGTAAATCCACAAAGGGTTGTACCCACAACAGTTGATATCTTGGATATTGCCGGATTGATTAAAGGAGCCTCAAAAGGAGAAGGATTAGGGAATCAATTTTTAGCAAATATTCGAGAGGTAGATGCTATTTTACATGTTGTGAGGGCTTTTGATGATGACAATGTCGTACATGTAGACGGCTCCGTAAACCCTATCCGGGATAAAGAAATCGTCGATACGGAATTGATCTTAAAAGATCTTGAAACCTTAGAAAAGAGATTGGATCGTTTACGCAAGCAATCTAAAAGTGGCGACAAAGAAGTTTTAAGAGAAATCGAATTTGCTGAAAAAATATTGGTCCATTTGGAATCTGGTTTACCTGCAAGATCATTTGTAAATGACCAGGAATCTGCACTCATGGTCAAAAACAGTCAGCTATTGACAGGAAAACCTGTTTTATATGTGTGTAATGTAGACGAGGCATCTATTCATAGCGGGAATCATCATACAAAGGCATTTGTTGAGGCTGTTAAAAATGAACATGCAAAAGTTATTTTAATTTCTGCCGGTATCGAAGCTGAAATATCTGAATTGCCGATTGAAGAAAGAAGTGATTTTTTTAAGAGCATGGGTTTGGAAGAACCCGGCATTAACTTAATCAGCCGCTCCGCTTATGAATTATTGAATTTAGTAACCTATTTTACTGCGGGTGAAAAAGAAGTGCGTGCATGGACTATTATTAAAGGGACAAAAGCACCTCAGGCAGCTGCTGTGATACATACAGATTTTGAAAAAGGATTTATACGTGCTGAAGTGATCCATTATCACGATTTTATACAATATAAATCAGAAGCAGCGGTAAAATCAGCTGGAAAAATGTCAACAGAAGGAAAAGAATATGTCGTTCAGGATGGCGATGTAATGCATTTCCTCTTTAATGTTTAATCAGTTGAGCCATCGCGTTTTTTGAAAATATAAATTTGACTTGAGTATAAGGGTTGTTTTGAAAACAAGGCCCGGCAATTAGAAATAAAACCAATAGCTAATCCTTTCAATAGCGGAGCAAATCTTTGCTTGTATTTTTCACTTAACATGGAGACATAAAATGAGTCAAAATACATGTTCCGTGTTTCAAATAAGTTAAACGGGTGGGCACTTAATAACTTATTTATTGTTTGAGGCGTAAAATGCCAAAGATGTCTGGGAACATCATATCCAGCCCAAAATGATTGATAATATTTCGCATCATAGGATTGAGCATTAGGAACAGCAATGATTAAATAACCATTGGGTTTTAAACAAGTTTCAATTTGCTGTATTCTTTTTTGAAGTTCGGGGACATGCTCTAAAACATGCCAAAGCGTTATGATATCAACGCTTTCCTTTTCGATTTTATTTAAATGATCTTCAGGATAAACTTCAATATTAAATTTCTGGATAGATTGTTCTCTTGTTTTTTCATCCGGTTCGATACCAACACATTTAAAGCGAGCCGATTTACATTGGCTCATAAAGTATCCTGCGCCACTGCCTATGTCCAAAATGAAAGGATTCTTGTTTAATTTTTGAACCAAATTAACTTTTTGATTTAAAGTATAGTTTCGTACGAATCGATACAACTTGTTGATGAGACCTGCATTCGTGTCACTGTGAGAAATATAATCAGAAGACTCATAATATCGGCCAAGCTGGTCGCTGTCCGGTCTGGGGGATGTCATTAAAAAATGACAGGTGCTGCATTCAATGACATCAAAGGATTCGCTTGAAATAGAATGATCATTAATCCTAAGAAATTTATTGAATTCGCCTTGATTACAGATTGGGCACTGAGTAATTTGAACCATTTACAAAGGTATTGTCAATCCAATTAGAATTTCTTTCAATTAAACTTTAATAACAAATTATTTTCTACTTCAACAGACTGATATTCCCCTTTTTTGCGTATTCCCTTTTTTCAAAACATTTAAATTTAAGACCATACCCAAAAACATCCGGACTCAATAATTCGCCCTTATAGCGACCATCCCAACCAACATTGATATCATTTGTTTTGAAAACTTGCTCTCCCCATCTGTTGTAAATTAATAATTCAATTTGAGTCACCGCGTTGGATCGGGATCTAACATATAAAATATCATTCTTTGTATCATTATTCGGACTAAACGCATTGGGTATAAATACTGATTCTTCACAACCATTTACAGTGATGGTTATAGAAGCTGAGCCTGTGCATCCATTTTCATCCGTTACATAAACGGTATAACTGGTCGTTTTAATGGGATAAGCTATAGGATTGTAAATAGCTGAATCAGATAAACTTCCATCTAATGGACTCCATAGATATTTCCAGTTTGGATTATAAATTGCAGTTAATTGAGTTTTTTGTCCAGGTACAATTTGTGTTGGATCGGCAGTAACGGTTAAGGAATTCTGAATGTTACTGACCTTTACGGTATAGTTTAATTCCCAAAAACATGTTTTGTTATTGCTTACAATAACTTTATATTCTTGATCTTTTAAAGGTTTTACAATGATACATGAATCGGTATTGCTGCCAATAATGGAATCTTTTGGAAGCCATTCATAATGCAAACTATCGCGGCTGTTAGTTTGAAGGCATAATTTAACACTGTCTCCTTTGCAAATAATAGGAGATCCTGTTATAGAACCAACAAATTCATATAAGGTAATATGTACCGTGTCCTTCTGTTCACATCCATAAGCATCGATTGCTTTGATGATATAGTAGCTGGATTGATCCGGCTTTACCTCAATTTTGTTGCCCGATCCAATTTCTTTATTCTGGCTATTACACCAGGTGATTTTCACACCAGGAATATTAGATTCAGAATTTAGTTGAATGGTGCTTTTTTCACATAATACGGTATCGGGACTGGAATTTAAAACAATCGCTGGTGGAATGACTACACAAATACTATCAGTTAAAAAGCAACTATCCGGAAAGTTGGCATTATAAATTTTTACATAAAACTTCTTACTAACACTTGTCTTTACTCTTGGATTTGGACTAGTAGGATCGTCTAAATCTTCCACAGGAGTCCATTGATAGCGTAAACTGGTATCAGCAGCTGGATTTAAATATGCCAGTCCATCGCAAGTAACAATTGAATCATTTAGAGTTGAAACTAATTTTATTACAGTTATTTCCTTCTGAGCAGTTCGACTGCAAATAGAATCAGATTTTAAGGTAACTATATATTTGCCACTTTTAAGATAGGTATATTCATCAGATTTCTTAGTAGATACTCCTAGCCCATCTCCGAAATTCCAACTAATTGTTCCAGGGCTATTAGTTTTAACATGAATTTTTAAAGAACCACATTCATTATCGACTACAAGATCAGGTACCTCAGCGTTAGCAATTTGTATTATGATGCTATCTGAAACTTCACAATGATATTGATTACTGATCTTAAATCTTAAAACGTATCTACCTGCTGTTTTTGAAGAAATTCGGATATTTGTTTGGTCCAGTGGACTTATAATGATTGAATTTGAATCCCATTTAATATTGATTAAATCTAAAGGATTTAAATTGTGAATCGTTAAATATAAACTGTCACCAGAACATAGAATATGTTCTTTGTCATATTCCAGACGTAATGATTTATTACTTACTGTGATCGAATCAATAGATTGGCATTGTTTTTCAGTTCCAGCAATTACGTAGAAGGTCTTTGTTCCGCTTAAGGTATCAGAATATTGAGATCCTGTAAAAATAATGGGTTGGATGCTTCGATTTAAAGACCAATTGAATATTTGAGTAGAATCTGATTTTGCAAATAGACTAAATCTTTGATCGCATATGAGGGTATCTCCACTTAAGCTAAATTTTATTTTGTCTTTAACCTTGACCGTTATTTGTCGTATAGCACTACAGGGGCCATCTGTTATGGTCACCGAATAAGTTGTTGTAGTTTTCGGTTTTGCGATGGGATCACTAGGATTGGTGAGATCTAATGAACCTACCGGTTCCCATTTATAACTAAGTCTTGGATTGGGGTTTTTAACTAAATGAATGGAATCGCCAAAGCAAATGCTTGTATCAGAAGCGGAAAGCTCTACATCAACAAGTTTTAGTTCAACTGATTTTTTAATGCTGGCCGTACATCCATTTTCATCGGTGATTTCCAATTCAATCTCGATGAATCCATCCCCTGTTAGCATAAAAATCGGATTGACATCCATTGAAGTCAACAAATCCTTAGGGCTTTTAAGTTTCCAATTTCTTTTTACGATTGCACCGGAAGCAGTAGATTGATCAGTAAGGGAGATAGTAATTGATTTATTACAGTCCGTCTGAATTAAGAAATCAGGTTTCAACTGAGGATCGATGACCTGAATTATTTGCCTGGCTGTATCATCACATTCTCCATTTTTAACTATCAAAACCACTTCATAAAATCCGGGTTTTGGATACTTAACGCTTGGATGAATAGCTGTAGAATTCAAATTTCGATCATTTTGAAAATCGAAATACCAAAAGTAGCTTAGTGCATTCTGACTCGAATCAGTAAATGTAACATCCAGACCATCGCACAAAAGTGAACTGCGACTAAAATGAGCAGTTGGTTGAATTCCACATGCTACAATATTAATTTCAAAATCTCTTTTTGAATAACCTATTAACTTGCCATTTCGATATTCCTGGACGCAGACACCAATTAAAAACTGGCCACGAATCGTTGGGGTAAACGTAATTTCGCCCGTTTTGGAATCAATAAAAACCGGACTCCCGACTAAACGATCTAATCCATAAGAGGTCTCCCATACAACGGTATCAAAAGGAGGATCATCAGGTCTTCCAGCTGGATTCAATCTGGTTTTCCCTTTATAAGGAGTACAAAATGAATACACTAAAGAATCTTCCGGATCAATATCTTTAGCGCCATGATTGAAATAATAAGGTTTGTTTACGCAAGCGTAAATGGGTGGAAATGGACCGAATACAGGATTTGAATTTTTTTGTTTTAGATTATCTGGAGTAATGTGCGCAACATAAGTAGCACCCGTTTCCAAAGGTTCTTTGATGTTTAATAATGTTTCATTTCGACAACATCTTTGGTAAGCAAGGATATAACCTCGTTCATCAAAAGGTAAAAGTATTGTGTCTCTATAAATCGTTTGGTGTACACATACTTCTTTGTATTTTCCCGGACAGTAATTATCTACTTTTTCCTGTAATGTATCGTTATTCATTAATTTTAATGGAACAACCCCATCATAACCTACTCGTATCGCCCTGGAACCATTCCCATAAAAAACGCCTAATAGTGCTGGATTATCAAAAGGAACCGTGTCTGCCCCATAAATACAATCACGTCTAACGATTACGGTAACTTCGTAATAATTATTCCCAAGACTCCTGTAATTAAGTTGTCCTCCAACTAAATGAGTGGCATTTAAACTGGTCAATTGTACAAAATAAACAAATCCTGAAATAATTAAACTTCGTATAGCGCCATGGAGCCAGAAAAAGTTAAGATTATTTATATTGAATTTGTTCATTCTTGTAAATTAAACTATTCTTTAATTTCGAGGATATCTACGCGTCGCTCTTTGGAAGCTTCAATAGTATAAATGGATCGAGGGTCTTGCTTTTTATCACTGATTCCCGCGGGTGCATTCGTTTCACCAAAGGGCTTTTGGCTTAATTTTAACTGCTTGGAACGAATATAATCAATTAAAATTCCA
>CAYMGR010000031.1:10324-15639 GCA_964389985.1 uncultured Saprospiraceae bacterium | reverse complement strand
GATTCAGGTTCACTCATTAGGACATTGAGTATTGTTAAGAATTAAGGGAGGAAGGCTGTTTTTGAGGAAGTTGGAAATGCTCAAATAATCGGACTGTGAACATGTTCAAATAGTCGGACATAGACAACTGACTACTAGCTGGTGTAATGGTTCTTCAATATCCATTACTATGTACCTGCAATCATACGACCTTTAAAGCATTTTCCAAATCAGCAATCAAATACTCCGCATCTTCCAATCCAATATATAAACGGACCATACGTTGCATAGGATCCTGCGGATCATAATCTTTTAATTCCATTCCGGCTATGCGGGGTATGATGAGACTTTCGTATCCACCCCAACTTACGGCCATCATAATGTGCTTTAATGATTCGCAAAAGCGTTCAATGTTTTCAGGATTTGGAGTCTTAAGCACAAATGAAACCAGGCCACAGGCTCCTTGCATTTGTCGTTGTGCTAATTCGTATTGAGGAAAGGAATCATCGAGTGGAAAAATCAGGCGTTCAATTTTTGGATGCTGCTTTAAAAATTGAATAACTTTTTGTGTCGTTCCTGTAATTCTATCCATCCTGGCCGGTAAGGTTCGCATTCCTCTTAATAGAAGCCAGGCATTGAATGGTTGAATTCCATTTCCGGCTGTCAGGTATTCCAGATTAAAAACTTTTTGCAATAACTCTTTCCGACCCGTCAGTACACCACAAACCACGTCGCTGTGTCCAGCCAGATATTTAGTGGCCGATTGCAAAACCAAATCAGCACCTAATAAAATGGGCTTTTGATAATAAGGACTGCAATAACTATTATCAATGACTACCAAACAATTTTTGGATTTAGCAATAGCTGAAATGGCAGCAATATCCTGTAATCCGAAATCCCACGAATTGGGTGATTCTAAATAAATTAATTTTGTATTGGTTTGAAAGGCTGCTTTAAAATCCACAGGATCTTTTCCTTCCACATAACTGGTGTGCACTCCAAACCGAGGCAAGAAATGATTAAATAATTTTTGAGCCCAGGTATATGGATTTTGCACCGAAATAATATGGTCACCTGAAGAAACAAATGGAACCACTGACGAAAAAATTGCTGAAGCCCCACTATTAAAAACCAAAGCATCCTCTGCTTCATCCATTGCCGCCAATTTCTTTCGTAAAATGTCAACCGTTGGATTTAAACCTCTGGAATAAATATATCCACCATATTCGTCTTTAAAGCGTTGCCGCATCTCATCCACCGTATTAAATTTAAAATTGCTGGTTTGGATAATGGGTGGTGCAATTGAGTTAAAATATTGGTCTCGGTCCTCTCCCAGTTCGTTTAATATATATGATAAGTCCATTGGATAAATTAATTTATGAATTACGGATCAACTAACTGATTGAGTTTTATTTTCAGTAAATCGCTTAATGCCAAAATAAATTAGGATCAAAACCAAGATGACAATTAATGAAGTTACTCCGTAAGCAGGATTAGCGGTGATGCAGGCGATACCGACAAAAATATAGGTACTTATAAACAATAATGGCATCCAGGGATAAAATCGAATTTTATAAATTCCATTTGTCGTTGATTGATTTGCTTTTCGTCTAAAATAAAACAAGGTTGCCGCAGAACTTGCCATTCCCAACGAATCTAAAATCATCACAAATCCTAAAATGCGATCAAAGGTCTCTGCATAAAAAATGACAATCATTGCAATTAAACTAAATACCGTTAATCCAACTGTTAAAACTTCCCGCTTGCCATATTTCTTTCCAAAAACTGCAGGAAGCACGCCATCTTTACTCATGGCGTACATGACTCTTGGATTGCTCAATAACATCACATCGACATAGGCCAATACTGCAAGAAATAATAAAATTGCAAATAAAGACTTGCCAAACGGCCCAAAGAGTTTTCCTGCAACTAAAGCGGCTATCCCTTTAGCTGATTTCAATTCTTCAAAACCTAAAACTTTATAATAGCTTAAATTAATCAGTAAATACAAGACAATTACAATTAAGATTCCGGTATAGATACTTTTCGAAATCGTCTTATTGGGTGAATGAATCTCCTCTCCAAAATTAATCGTTTGCTGATAGCCCCCATAGGTAAATGAAACGGCAACTAAAGTGGCTGCAAACGATGCTAAAAGAGCTTTCCATGAGTCCGATTCCGGATGTAAGACTACTGGTGCTTGCTCTGCATGAACGGAAGGAAAAAATAAAGCCGAAATAATCAAGAGGATCATTCCGATTTTAATAAACATTAAAATATTCAATGCTTTAGAACTCATTCGCAATCCCAATAAATTGATCCCATAAAAAGCAAGTATTGCAAAAATGGCAATCAATGCCTTTACCGAATCAGCAGGTGGTTGATTAAATACCACTTCCGATAAATAATCACTGCCGATTAAGGCCACTCCACCCAATGAAGCAGCATTGGAAACCAGAATGATTCCATTGATGGCAAAAGCAATGGAAGGGTGATAGGCTTCAGAAAATATTTTATAATAGGCTCCAGTAAGTGGATATCGGGATCCTATTTCTGCGTAAGTCAGCGCCCCACAGATTGCTACCACACCACCAAAAATCCAGGCTGTAAAAAATATGCCAGGACTTAAAGCTGCATTTGCCGCTACAGATGCGGCTCTGAAAATACCCAGACCAATCACCAGGCCAATGACTATCATGGTCAGCGAATAATAACCTAATTTTTGATGAGCGTCGGTTTGCATCAGGCACTAAAATAAAGCAAATTACAGAGATGAACTGATTTATGTATGATCCCGATTCCCTTGCAATCCACCCGTATGAATAAAGTAGATTTGTTCGAACTGAGTGGATAAACCGGATGCTAAAAATTGCTTCATTAATGGTCCTGTATATATGAAGTCGAGCGGTATTTGAAATTGCTTATAAAAGGAATCAACAAAGCTGCTACCCTGCTGGCTGATTTTTCCAAACGATTCATTTGAATTGGCAGGAATCCAGATCATCCGGGGATGGTCTTTAAATCCATAACTGCTTTGTTTAACTTTTTTGAGACTGGCTATTTTCACATGCCTGGTAAATTTTAATAAACCTTGCAGACTGGTCCCGGTTCCGCAAGCACAAAGTATTAAATGATTTTCATGATCAAATCCCATTGGCAATTCGTTGATGAGATCTGCCATTCCTTGAATTCCACAATCACCTCCCCCACCTTCAGGAATCCAATAATAATCAGATGGAAAATTGGAATCCATCGATTGACTGTTGTCTCGCAATAGCTGAGCCATTTGTCTGCTGATCGGAGTAAGTTGGGAGGACCATTCTACCATATCTCTTTGCGTAGGAGTCAACAGTTCTTGGTGCCAACCATAAATCAAAACCTGGCAAGGAATCTTTAATTGATGACAAACAAAACTTAGGGCATGAAGGTGATTGGAATAAACTCCACCCATACTAATGATACCCTTGTGGTCTGATTGCTTAAATGCCTTTAAATGATAAACCAATTTGCGCCATTTATTCCCGCTGATTATTGGATGAATCAGATCATCTCGTTTGACCAACAATTTAGCTTGAAGCTCTTCAATATAAATGGATTCTAATCTAGAAGGCAGGTGTAAATCGTTTAGTAAATCCTCTGGAATTTCCATTCAATTGAATCAACGATTTAATTTAAATTCGATGGGCATTTTATAATTAAAACTAACATTTCGGTTTGAATTTTTTGCTGGAATCCAGGTATCTACTAAACGCAACACCCGAAGGGCTTCTTCGTCACAAGCTGGATAAAGTGATTTTAAAATTCTTGGATTCCTCAACTTCCCCTCCTTATCGATAATAAATCCTACAATGACCACGCCTTCGATGCGATTGCGCAATGCGGTATTTGGATAGACTAATTTGGAAGAAATAAATCGGGATAAAGATTGGTTGCCACCGGGATATTGAGGCATGACATCTACAAAGTCAAAAACAACATCTTCTTTATTTTCTGAGTGCTCCGCTTCAGTGAGGCCTTCTTTTTGCAAATTGCTGCTATCTTTTTTTTCATCCTGGGTATTCTCTTTTTCTATTGGCTTTTCTTCGCGGACTACTTTTTTCTTTTCCGAATCAGTAGCACTCAGTTTTTTATCGGACTTGGCAGCAGAAGTAGGATTAGGATGATATTTAGGCAGACTGATTTCATTTTGAGGCAACCATTCTACTTCCTGCATCATTTCATAATCAGGTTTCTCAGTCCAGTCAATCGAATTTAAAAGCATAATTAACAAAAAAGATACAATTGAAATCAATCCGCTAAGAGCCATTCTCCTGGGATAATTTTTGCGAAGTTGGTAAGCACCATAGGCTTTATTTCGGTTTAGAAAAACCAAAGATTCTGATTGTGTTTTATGTGGACTCACCCATTTCATACTGAAAAATAAAGGAAACAAGAATGTGCAATTTGAATTCCTTCATGTGGTTTTATAAACGATCAAGATTTTTCAAAAAGCCATTTGATAGGCTGACTAACATTAAACGGACGGAGTACTTTTTTAATATTGTAATTGGCTTTTATATGTTGAATAATTTCTTCCGGACTATCTGTAACTAAAAATAAATCCCGATCTAAAGGTGAGATGGTCTTTTCCTGTTCCATTTTATCCAAAAAATCACAAAGTTCTTTATGGTATTCCTTCCCATAGATAATAACAGGAAAATGGACCAATTTGCCTGTTTGGATCAAGGTCATAGATTCAAAAAACTCATCCATCGTTCCAAATCCTCCGGGCAGAACAATAAACGCGTAAGAATACTTGACCAGCATGGTTTTTCTGGTAAAAAAATATTTCATACTTACCCAGCTATCCAAATAGGGATTAGGAATTTGTTCGTGAGGCAATTCGATATTACATCCAACTGATTTACCTCCAACGGATTGAGCCCCTTTATTAGCAGCCTCCATGATACCTGGCCCCCCACCTGTCATAATCGTAAATCCGAGTTTAGCAATATCCGCACCCAGTCTTTCGGCCATTTTATAGTAAGGATTATCTTCTTTAAATCGGGCAGATCCAAAAATCGTAACGCAGGGACCTGTAAAATAAAGTTTACGGATACCTGAAAAAAGATCCCAAAACACGTCTATGGCAAAGCGCAATTCGGCAAAGCGGCTCATGGGTCCATTGAGATACTGAATATTCTTTTGTTTATTGTTGGGTTCCATCCTGTAGCTTAAACAGCGCAAGATTAAAAAAAATTAAGGTATATGTTTAATTTTTAATATTTTGCAGCAACCGTAAAACTCTGGCCTATGCAATTAGATACCGGCATCCAAGCTACGCTCAGGCGTTCTTC
>CAYMGR010000031.1:0-10224 GCA_964389985.1 uncultured Saprospiraceae bacterium | reverse complement strand
AACTCTGGCCTATGCAATTAGATACCGGCATCCAAGCTACGCTCAGGCGTTCTTCCCATATGGCGGAGACTTTGATCCCCTCAGAAATTATCAAATTAGCCTCGGAAGTTCATCATAAGATTCAGTCTGGTGAAGAAATATTCAATTTAACCATAGGCGATTTTAATCCAGACATTTTCCCAATACCCAAAGCCTTAGAAGCCGAAATTATCGCCGCCTATCAGGCTGGACATACCAATTACCCGGCAGCAAATGGAATGCTTGAACTTCGGAACGCTTTATCCAAAAATATTCAAAACAAATTAGGTCTTCAGTATAGTGCGGATGAGATTTTGGTTTCTGGTGGAGCCAGACCTTTGATTTACGCTATTTATAAAACCTTAATTGACAAAGGGGATTTGGTACTTTTTCCGGTTCCTTCCTGGAATAATAATCACTATTGCCACCTGAGTGAAGCCAGCGGTCAAGCACTGGAAGTGAGTGCAGAACAAAACTTTATGCCAACGGCAGCTGATCTCAAGCCATTTATTGAAAAGGCTACTTTAATAGCCTTATGTTCTCCCCAAAATCCTACCGGTACAGTATTTACCAAAGATCAGTTGGCAGAAATTTGTCAGTTGGTTAAACAAGAAAACGTACGAAGAAATGGTCATCAAAAACCATTGTACCTCATGTATGATCAAATTTATTGGGAATTGTGTTTTGGAACGACCCAACATGTCAATCCAGTCAGTCTTGAGCCTGCTTTGCGTGATTATGTGATCTATGTGGATGGGCTTTCAAAGATGTTTGCAGCTACCGGAGTCAGGGTTGGTTGGTCTTTTGGACCCAAAAAGATAATGGATCAAATGCGCGCCATCCTTTCCCATATAGGCGCTTGGGCACCTAAAGCTGAGCAAATGGCAACGGCTGCATTTTTAGAAAATCAAAGCGCAGTGACGGAATATCTGGATTGGTTTAAACCAGAAATTCATTACCGTCTCAAGGGATTATTTGAAGGGATACAGGAATTAAAGAAACAGGGTTATCCGATTGATGTGATCCATCCTCAGGCTGCCATTTATTTGACGGTCCGATGTCCCTGGGCTGGTAAAAAAATAAATGGGTCCGTGGAATTGAATTCACAACAAAAGGTAACTGCCTATTTATTGGATATTTGTAAAATCGCAATTGTTCCATTTAAGGCTTTTGGTTCTTCGGATGATTCTGATTGGTATCGCATCTCTGTGGGAACCCTAGAGAAGGAACATATTCAGTCCATAGTAAATGGATTTAAATTGGGAATGGATCAATTGGTGTAATCCAACTGGATCTTAAAGATTCAAACTGCAATTATCTCATTGTTTAAAATTAAACCGATTCATACTTGTTAAATAAACATCATCACGCAATTATTATGGCAGGTGGCATAGGAAGCCGCTTTTGGCCATTAAGCCGCCAAAGTAAACCTAAACAGTTTCTGGATATTATGGGAACAGGCAAAAGTCTAATCCAAATGACTTTTGAACGATTGGCATTAGTCGTACCTAAAAATAATATCTGGGTGGTCAGTCATTTAGATTATAAACAGTTGGTAAAAGAACAAATCCCGGAACTTAAGGAGGACCAAATTTTATTAGAGCCCTTACGTAAGAACACAGCTCCCTGTGTTTTGTATGCTGCAAAAGCGATTGAATTGGTAGATCCGGAAGCTAAATTGTTTATAGCACCTTCCGACCATTTGATTTTAAATGAAATTGAGTTTAAGGATGCAATTTTACAAGCGTTTCATTTTATTGAAAAGTATCCGGATCATTTATTAACCTTTGGGATCAAAGCATCCAGACCGGATACCGGTTATGGATATATTAATTTTAATCAGGATGCCGGGTTTGAGCAAGGAATTTATCCGGTCAATCGATTTGTAGAAAAACCTGATTTACAAACCGCAAAAGATTATTTAGCACAAGGAGATTATGTTTGGAATTCAGGCATGTTTTTATGGTCTGTAAACACCATACAAGCTGAAATGAAAAAATATGCACCCGCACTTTATCATGCATTTGAGGGTTATTCAAATTTTGAAGACATCCTTAGAATTTATGAAACCTGTTCTTCTGATTCCATTGATTATGCAATTATGGAAAAATCAACAGCAGTTGTTGTTAAAACGGTTGATTTTGGTTGGAGTGATTTAGGAACCTGGGCTTCATTGTATGAAATTCATGAAAAGGATGTACAGGAAAATGTGAGCTTAATGAAAAACGGATTGCTCAGTAAAAGCAATTCCAATTTAATTCGTGACGAAGAAGGCAAACTTATTGTGGTCCATGGCATGAAAGACCTAATGCTAATCAATACGAAAGATGTGCTCTTAGTCTGCCATCGATATGAGGAGCAGGCTATTAAGCAGCTGGTGGCAGAAATTGATTCCAAATTTGGAAACGCTTCTTTATAATTGATTAAAACATTTAATTTCTGGGCTATCGTTATTTTCCCACAGATCTCGCAGATTTAAATTTTTTCTTTTGCTGGGCGTAGGCTTAGCCTACGTCCTAAAGTTCGTTCGTAGGTTATACCAAGTTTAATCTAAAATATAAAATGGGATCATTATTTAGGCTTAGCCTATGAGGAGATAATTGAATTATATTGAACTTGTTATTTCCATCAAGTATGTTCCAAAACTCTATAGGTTCAACCTATGCAGATCTCCTTTTCAATTAAAATTGATTGCATTGGTCTTTGGATCAAAATGAAGACGTAGGCTTAGCCTACGCCTAGCTGAATTATAATTGAATTATATTGAACTCGCTATTTCCATCAAGCTTGTTTCAACCCTCTATAGGTGCAACCTATACAGATCTCCTTTTCAATTAAAATTGTTTTCATTGGTCTTTGGATCAAAATGAAGACGTAGGCTTAGCCTATGCCTCGCTGAGATTTAATATAGCAGCGCAAGATTTCTTTAAACAAAAAAAGCCTGTACTATTGCTAGCACAGGCTTTTAGATTTTATAGAATCAATTATTCTGAAATCACAAATTTACGGATAACAGATGAGGAGCCATCATTTATTCTTAGATAATAGGTTCCGTTTCCTAAATCTTCTGTTTGAATTCTGTACTGTTGTTCTGTACTCTTATAATTTGCAAGTTTGGTACCTGACAAATTGTACAATTCCATGCGAACAGGATTTGATGGGGTTGCTTCAGTTAAAACACTGATGTAATCGTTAGCTGGATTCGGATAGATATAGGGCAGGTCGTTTATGTCCATTTCTCTTCCAACTCTGGATTCCAATTCTAAATTAAATGGGAATTCAATGATTTTACTGTCTACTAAATTCCGATCTTTCTTAGGTTTTTCCGGACACAATACTGAGGACACTACTACGATATACTGAAGTTTTGTGCGCTCGTTATTTCCATTTGAATTTTTAACTTTCAATTTTACCGTGAATTTTCCTTTTTTAGTATACGTCACCGTTGGATTTCTTTCGGTAGAGGTAGCAGGATTTCCATTTTCAAAAATCCATTCCCAATCATTTACATCTATAGAAGATTTATCCTTAAAATTAACAGTAAAAGGTACACAACCTTTTATGGTATCTACACTAAAATCAACTTTAGGTACTAAATAAACGGCAATGTGTTTGTCGAAGGTATCTTGTCCGCATTCATTGCTGACAATTAACCGAACGTCAAATTCTCCTTCTACACCATAATCATGAACCGGATTTGCTTCTGTACTCGTTTTGGTATCTCCAAATTGCCAAAAATAAGAATTAGCACTAGTTGCCTGGCTGGTAAAAAATGATTTAAATCCTGTAATTGAATTGGTAAAATTAACGGTAGGAACTGTTTTAACTTCAATAAAATCAGCATAACCAACCGAATCTGAATACTGGAAATTAGAAGCAACTAAACTTACATTGTACTTACCAACAGCATTGTAAGTCACAGATGGATTTTTTAAGTTACTCGTTGATGGATTCCCACCAGGAAAATACCATTGATAGTTTGTTGCAGAAATGGTAGATGTATTTTGAAACTGGACCGTATAAGGCGCACATCCTTTAGGATCTGCAACTTGAAATCCGGCGATAGGTTTAGCACCAATGGTTACCACTGTACGTGCTGTGTCAGAACCACAAGCATTGGTAACAATATACAATACATCATATCGACCATCTGCATAGTTATGAACAGGATTAATTTCTGTAGAAGTTGAATTGTCACCAAAAACCCACAAATGATTTTTTGCGTATCGGGAGATTCCGGTAAAGGAAACAATGCTACCATTTATTGAATTGGCAATTTCACCATCGGGTAAACTATCTATCGTAATATATAATTTCTTAGTTAGTTTATTATTAGCGGATGAACTGTAGACTGTTAATTTAACGTCATAAGTACCCGGATTATCATAACGAACGATTGGATTTTGGGCAAAAGAAACAGATGGGTTACCACCTGTAAACAGCCATTCCCATTTCTTTACATTATTGGTTGATTTATCATTAAATTTAATAATTTTAGGAGCACATCCTCCGGTAGTATCTGCATCAAAATCAGCAACTGGTAAACTCACCACATTGACTCGTTTTTTAATGGTAGACATCCCGCAATCATTTTTTACCGTAAGAGTAACATCATAAGAAGTATCCCGATCATAGGTATGCTGCGGATTTGGATCTTCACTGGTTTCACCGTCTCCAAAGTTCCAGAAATACTCTTTTGCTCTGGAAGAAAGGTCAATAAAAAATACTTCCTTGCCATTTACACCAAAACTAAAATTAGCCATTGGTGCATCATTTACTTCTATATAATTTAATTTAGTAATTGACATTTTACAACGAGGGTTACTGGCTTCTAAAGTCACTTCATAAAAACCGGCTACCCGATAAACCACCGTTGGATTTTGCTCCGTTGAAGTAGCAGGTAATCCTCCCGGGAAGGACCATTTCCAGTCGGTCGTATTGCTTGAAAGATCTTTGTATTTGACAGTCATTGGTTGACATCCATAAACCTTATCGGAAGTAAAGTCAGGCATTGGTACCCCCGAGCCTGGACAGAATGGTAAACAACCTCCTGCCAATCCTTGAAATTCTATATAATTCTTTACGGCATCTTTAGACATGAAACTCCAAATAGTACTCACATTGATTGTGGCTTGCATGATGGTCCCTGCACTTAACTGATCGTGTTGACAATTCCAGTTATGGCCTAACTCATGAGCCTGCAAAGTCAAGTAGAGAGCCTGAGGGCCACTGCCCGGAACAAATGAACTACACACATTAAATTTATCTGCATAACATACACCGGGCAGGTAAGCTACGCCAATTGCACCTGAGGTAAATTTGGAAGTCCAAACGGTCGCAACCACATAAGTTGCACCTGCAAATAATACATCACCGATACCTCTAAATTTATCTAATTCAGCAAAAATATCGTTGATTCCATTAAATGGATCCGTTGCCATCATATCTGCGATCCAGGTTGCGGTCAAGACGTATTCTATTTCATAATAAAACTCATCATCAAACACCGTTTGCACATCAGCTAAATTAGACATCATAAAGTTGTCTACACCGTTTGGTCCACCGTGTTTTAAAAACATGGTAAAATCAGCTGCTAATGAAATAAATGTAGTCAAACAGGCACGGTTCCTAGAATCACTATGTATCCGAACCTGTTGTTTAGCATCTTCTATGCCTTTATGTAATTCAGTGGCGCCGCAACTAACACCTGGTACTGGCAAAACATCACTTGCTTTATATAAAACAAAATGTTGTACATCGGTTTCTTCCAAAAATTGCTTTCCATCAGCTTGTAATTTATCAACAAAAAAACGATCCGTTCGATCGTCAATCATCAGGTGTAAAAATCCATCTGCAATGGTCATGGATACTAAGGAATTATTAATTCCATTTACAGTTCCTTTAAAGGTACGCAAGTCTGTCCGTGCTGGTAAGCGTTTGATATTATCAATGCCGCCTGTAGTACGAATGCGATCTGGTGCACTTAAATTGTATTCCGTTAATTCCAAACTAAAAGCATGTTCGGGAGTTCTTAAGGTCAATTTGTAAATATTTCCCGGAGTATTTTGAAGTATGTTTTGAATGTCTTTTACATTCGTTTGTAATAAATTATAAGACTTCAAATAAGAAACGGATTGATGAGCTTGAGGGCTATCAAAAGGTTTCAGTAATACAGTTTGGGTATTCCCAAGTTGAATAAAAATAAGAGCTAAAATCAGGGGTAAAATGTGTTTCATATTTCTAAAAAGTTTTAAAAGAAGCGAAAATATAGTGATAAATGCAATTATATACTAAATTTTAACATTCCATAAGGCTTTAATTCCCTGAAAACCGAAGATTTACGGATGAATCGGAAATGCAAAAATCGGCCATGCAATCTTTAATATTTACTATGAATTTTGTGAAATTAAAATTTGCCAAATTTTATTTCTAGTATATCAATAATATTTAGCCTGTTCAGAATAATATTTTCCTATTCTCTTTTCCGATTACCATTTTGCAGTTCCAAATACAAAAATTTAATCCAGTTCGCAAAACTTAAAAAAAAGGATCATTCAAGTGAATCACTTGATCCAAAATTTTATAGGAAATTAAATGAAAAAGCCCATGATTTTACCACGGGCTTTTTTCAAGTGTGAACTATTGTGAATGATTATTCGCTTAACACAAATTTTCGAACGACTGCTTGCGCTCCATCCTGCATCCGGAGGTAATATGTACCACTTCCGAATTGCTCTGTTTGGATTTTAAATTGTTCTTGACTAGATGTATACATTGCTAATTTAGTACCCGACAAATTGTACAATTCCATGCGAACCGGATTGTACGGACTGGCTTCTGTTATTACATTGATATAATCTTTTGCAGGATTTGGATAGATTAATGGAAGGTCTTGAATTTCTTGATCATTTCTTGATCTCTGCTCGAGGTCTAAATTAAATGGGAAGCTAAGGATCTTGTCATCTACCAAATGTCGGTCTTTCTTTGGTTTTTCAGGACATAAAACACTTGACACCACCACGATATACTGAAGTTTAGTACGTTCATTATCTCCATTTGTATTTTTAACTTTTAGCTTTACAGTAAACTTACCTTTTTTAGTGTAGGTAACTGTTGGATTTCGATCAGTGGATGTTGCCGGATTTCCATTTTCAAAAACCCATTCCCAGGAATTCACATCGATTGATGAACGATCCTGAAAATGTACTGTAAATGGAACGCAACCTCTCAGTGTATCTACTGTAAAATCAACTTTTGGTACTAAATAAACAGCTATATGTTTGTCAAAAGTATCCTGACCACATTCATTACTTACAATTAATCGGACATCAAACTCCCCTTCCACTCCATAGTCGTGAACCGGATTGGCTTCAGTACTGGTTTTGTTATCTCCAAATTGCCAGAAATATGAATTTGTGCTGGTTGCTTGGCTGGTAAAAAAAGATTTAAACCCCGCAATTGAGTTTGTAAAATTAACAGTAGGTAGTGTTTTTACTTCAATAAAATCTGCATACGCTACCGAATCAGAATATTGAAAATTTGATGCGACCAGACTCACATTATATTTACCAACCGCATTGTAAGTAACCACTGGATTTTTTTGAGTACTGGTAGCCGGATTCCCTCCGGGAAAATACCATTTAAAAGACGTAGCTGCCAAGGTAGAGGTGTTCTGAAATTGCACGGTAAAAGGAACGCAACCTTTAGATTCCGCAACCTGAAAGCCTGCAATCGGATTAGCACCAATCGTTACTACTGTCTTAGCGGTATCCGATCCACAGGCATTCGTTACGACATAATAGACTTCATATCTTCCGTCTTTATAATTATGTACTGGGTTTATTTCTGTACTGGTTGTGTTATCTCCAAAATTCCAAAAATGGCTGACTGCATATCTGGAAATACCTGTAAACGTAACGATACTTCCGTTTAATGAACTTACTATATCTCCATCCGGTAAACTATCAATGGTGATGTATAATTTTTTAGTCAATTTGTGATTTGCTGACGAACTATAAACTGTTAATTTAACATCGTAGGTACCTGGATTATCATAACGGACTATTGGGTTTTGTGCAAACGAAACAGAAGGATTCCCTCCTGTAAACTGCCATTCCCATTTCTTAACATTATTGGTTGATTTATCAAGAAACTTAATAATTTTTGGAGCACAGCCACCAGTTGTATCCGCCTCAAATTCTGCAATCGGCAAGCTTACAACCTTCAGCGTTTTTTTAATCGTGTTAGACCCACAATCGTTTGTTACGGTAAGTGTAACGGTATAACTCGTATCCCTGTCATAAACGTGTATAGGATTTTGCTCTTCACTGTTTTCACCATCTCCAAAATCCCAAAAATATTCCCGACCTCTTGCAGAATAATCTGTAAAGAAGACTTCCTTTCCATTGACACCAAAATTAAAATTTGCTGCAGGGATATCATTCACTTCAATATAACCTTTTTTAGTAATGGACATTTTGCAACGCGTATTACTGGATTCAAGCGTTACGTCGTAAGTTCCAGCAACCAAATAAACTACTGTAGGATTTTTATCCGTAGAAGTTCCTGGTATTCCACCTGGAAAGGTCCAATTCCAATCTGTAGCATTACTGGATAAGTCTGTAAATTTTACAGTCATAGGTTGACAACCATATACTTTATTAGAAGTAAAGTCAGGCATTGGAATTCCGGACCCTGGACAGAACGGCATACATCCTCCAGCCAAAGCCTGTGTTTCGATATAATCCTTTACAGCATCTTTAGAAAGGAAACTCCAAATCACGCTGGTATTAACGATAGCTGCCCCATCCATGATGGTACCGCCACCTGGCCGGTCATGGATACAATTAAAGTTATGACCTAAATGATGAGCTTGTAATGTCAGATAAAGCGCGTGTGTTCCTGAACCCGGAGCAAAGCAACTGCATACATTGTATTTATCATTTAAACACACACCAGGCATAAAAGACGCTCCTACTTCACCCGGCAACATAAATTTTGCACTCCAGCAGGTAGCAACGATAAAGTTGGCGCCCGAAAAAATGATGTCACCAACCTGTCTAAATCTGGTCAATTGTGTATTGATAGCGGTAATTCCATTAAAAGGATCCGTAGCCATTACATCGGCAATAAAAGTTGCCGTTTGTTGTAATTCAATTTCATAAACAAACTCATCGTCGAATACCGTTTGTACATCTGCAAGCGTTGCGGTCATAAAATTATCCACGTTAGCAGGTCCACCTTGTTTTAGAATCATACTAAAATCAGATGCCAGGGCGATGAATAAAGTCAAACAAGGCCTGTTGCGATAATCACTTTGAACTTTTACTTTACTTTTAGCTAATTCTACGGTGTTTCTTAATTCTGTTGCACCGCATTGCGCACCTGGAACGGGCAACACATCGGCTGCTTTGTATAACACGAATTTCTGAAGGCTTGAAGCATCGGAACTACCAGAATGTTCTAATTCAATCTGATCTAAAAAATAGCGATCTTGACGATCATCTACCATAAGGTGTAAAAATCCATCGGCAATGGTCATAGAAACCATGGATTGATTCAAACCATTGACCGTTCCTTTAAACGTGCGTAAATCTTTTCTGGCAGGTAAGGTGCGAAGAGCACCGACTCCACCGGCTGTGCGAATCCGATCTGAAGGATTTAAACTGTATTCATACAATTCCAATTGGAATGCTTTTTCTGGAGTTCTTAAAATTAACTTAAAAACATTACCGTTGGTTTGATTCAAAATAGTTTGGATCTCAGAAACATCTGTCTGGATTAAATTATATGAATTTAAATAAGAAAATTGTTGCTGGGCTAATGGCGTATCATAGGTTTTAAAAACAACTGTTTGGCTATGGACCGTACACAGAACAAATAAACAAATAACAAAAAGTAAATTTAATTTCATGAATGGATAGAATTTATTCGAGAATGAATTTTAAATATTTATTTAGTAATTATAACGTATTTAACTACATTTTGTGACAGAACCAAATTCCAATACACTTAAATGGATCTTTACAAATAAGCTTCTTTAAAACCTGACCGGATAGAGTGTTTGAATAATTGAATAGGTTAAAAACCATGCCAAATATAATACTAAATCAATCAATTAGTGCATCACCTGAAATTGTTTATAATTTAGCCCTACTTTACAAAAATACATTCCGGGTATCAGCTTATTAGGCAGTTGGATCCATT
>CAYMGR010000030.1:14054-15893 GCA_964389985.1 uncultured Saprospiraceae bacterium | reverse complement strand
AGATCTATGGATTAGCAAAGGGCAATATGCCGGAATAAAATATCCTGTTGTATTGGGCTCTGATTTATGTGGATTAGATGAAAACGGGTCTCGTATAATTGTAAATCCCGGCTTCTATTGGGGGGATGATATGCGATTTCAATCCAAGAGTTTTCAAATTTTGGGATTGCCTATGGATGGTTCTTTTGCAGAATTCGTTGCGGTTCCAGAGGATTATATTTATCCGGCTTTAAAGCATTTGTCTGACCATGAAAATGCAGCATTGGGTTTAGCGGGGATTACCGCGTATAGAGCCTTAGTGACAAAGTGTAAGCCTCAGGCAGGTGAGAATATTCTAATTACCGGAATTGGAGGTGGAGTGGCATTGCAATTATTGCAATTTGCAAAAGCCTTGTCATTATCCATTTATATCAATTCTTCTGATGATCTTAAAATTGAAAAAGCAGTTAAACTAGGCGCCTTGGCTGGCGTAAATTACAAAGATGAAAATTGGGATAGAGACTTATTAAATATATCAGGAGGATTTGATATTATTATTGATAGCGCAGGGGGAGAATCATTTACAAAATTTCCAAAACTTTGTAAGCCCGGAGCGCGAATTGCATTTTATGGTGGGACCAAGGGACCTATACCCAATTTAAGCCCTCAGCCAATTTACTGGAAGCAAATTTCAATATTTGGTACGACGATGGGGACTCAGGCTGAATTTCAAGACATGCTTCAATTCGTAGATCAATCTAGATTGATACCAATGATAGACCGTGTATTTCCTTTTAATGAGTATCAAGAAGCATTTGATAGGATGGAATCCGGTCGACAGTTTGGAAAAATCATTTTAGAATTATAAAAATGATACGGATAGGATTGTTATCAGATACGCATTCCTATTTGGATGCTAAAGTGTTTAATTATTTTAGTGAGTGTGATGAAATTTGGCATGCAGGAGATATCGGATCGCCTCAGGTATTAAATGAGTTAAAACAATTTAAATTAACAAGGGCCGTATTTGGTAATATAGATGGGGCAGAAATAAGATATTCATGTTCAGAAATCCTTGTCTTTGAATTGGAAATGCTGAAAATCATGTTGGTGCATATTGCGGGTCCCTTTAAGAAATATCTACCCAATATCAAAAGGGAATTGGAAATGCACAAACCGGATATTTTAGTTTGCGGACATTCCCATATTCTAAAAATTGCGCATGACGCAGCTAATAATTTATTATATATCAATCCGGGTGCCTGTGGCAAATCAGGTTTTCATAAAGTTAGAACGATTTTGCGATTCCAGATTGATCAGCGTGAGCTGAAGGAAATGCAGGTAATCGAATTACACGAAAGCTAAAGCTTGTTGGATATCATCCAGGATATCATCAATATGTTCTAAGCCAACTGAAAAGCGAATGAGAGAATCTTTAATCTCATATTTTAAGCGTTGCTCAATAGGAATTTTCATATGACTCATTGTAGCTGGATGAAGAATCATGGTATCTGTTTCACCCAATGAAGGAGCGATCGAACAAAGCTTTAAAGCATTACAAAATCGGATGGCCTGGTCGATTTGTTCGCCCACTTCAAAACTCACGATGGCTCCAAACGCATTCATTTGTTTTATAGCGATGGAGTGACTTTGGTTGGATGTAAGGCCTGGGTAGAAAACGCGTTTAATTTGTGGCATTTTTTCTAACTGTTCTGCAAGATGAAATGCATTTTCTGATTGTTTCTGCATTCGCAGTGACAAAGTTTTAAGTCCAAGATTGATCATCCAGGCATCAAAAGGATTGGAGTTACTTCCTGTTAATTTTAAGGTTTCCCAAATTTTTTTAAATAATTCAGAATG
>CAYMGR010000030.1:5568-13954 GCA_964389985.1 uncultured Saprospiraceae bacterium | reverse complement strand
AGTTACTTCCTGTTAATTTTAAGGTTTCCCAAATTTTTTTAAATAATTCAGAATGCTTCGTAACGATAGCACCACCGGTTGATACGCCATGTCCGTGTAAAAATTTTGTGGTTGAATGGATGACAATATCTGCTCCATACCGAAGGGGTTGTTGTAATGCCGGAGTGGCAAAAGTATTATCAACAACAAAAGAGTAGCCATGTTTTTTACATGCGATTCCAATTACTTCTAAATCATAACATTGTAAAGTTGGGTTGGCAGGTGTTTCAATATAAATGAGATGGTTTGAATCCGAATTTGACTGGCCTATTCTTTCTAATTCATTAAGGTCGGAAAAATCGGAAATAATGGTTTCTATATTCAGCTTTCCAAAAATTTTTAAAAAAAGTTCTGTTGTGCCACCATATAAATTTCCTTGTGTAATGATCTTATCTCCCGGTTTTAGTAAGCTCAGCAAACTCAGATGAATGGCCGCCATTCCGCTGCTGCACAATAGGCCAAATCCTTCCATATTTAGTCCAAAGGTCTCCAATTCTGCTATTTTTTGGGCAACCGCTTCAATCGTTGGATTGCCATAACGTGTATAGACGTGCGAGCCAGGTTGGTTTTTAAAAATTTCAATGCCTTCTTCTATAGAATTGAATTTAAATGCCGAACTTGCCACTATTGGAATTTTGTGGGCTTCTGTGGTTTGCTGTATTTTTGCTTCTGAAGCACACAGGCTTTCAAGATGTTTAAATTTATTTGGGTCCATTTAGATCTTTTAAGACCCCAAATTTCTGAAATATTATTGATTTAAAATGAGTGAAGAGTTTGAATTATTTGATCAAAATGACGAGGAGAGTTTAGAAGAGTTAACCATTCAGGTTGATAAAGGCCAAACAAGTATTCGGTTGGATCATTTTTTGGTTACCAGACTTCCAAAAGTATCAAGAAACAGAATCCAAAATGCAATAACGGCGGGATTAGTTACTGTAAATGGGAAATTAGTAAAGTCCAGTTATAAACTTTCCGGATCTGAAAATTTGGTCATGCAAATTCCAAAAGTTCAAGACCATACAGAAATTGTCAAGGAAAATATACCGCTGGATATTATTTATGAAGATGAAGATTTGATGGTGATTAATAAATCACCCGGAATGATTGTTCATCCGGCACAAGGGGTTTATACGGGCACACTTGTAAACGCACTTGCATATTATTTTAATAAGCCAAGCGAAAGCTTGGATTCTTCCGACAAAGAACGTTTTGGCCTGGTCCATCGAATAGATAAAGAAACCTCTGGACTTTTGGTGATAGCAAAATCTGATTTTGTCCACACTCATTTAGCGAAACAATTTTTTAATCATAGTATAGAAAGGGAATATTGGGCTTTGGTTTGGGGAGAACCCGTTCCAAGTATGGGTAGAATTGAAGCATCTATTGGCCGCGATCCAGTTCACCGTCAAAGACAATTTGTATTTAGCGATGGTTTATCTGGAAAAAATGCCATTACGCATTATGAGCTAATAGAAAGTTTCTATTATACAAGTTTGGTAAGATGTAAATTGGAAACCGGAAGAACCCACCAAATAAGAGTTCATATGAAATATATAGGGCATCCATTATTTAATGATGAAAAATATGGAGGAGATCGTATTGTAAAAGGAACGGTGTTTAATAAATACAAGCAATTTGTATTGAATTGTTATAAATTAGTACCGCGTTTTCCGCTGCATGCTCGGGTTCTTGGTTTTGTTCATCCGATGAGCCAGAAAAAAATGCATTTTGAAATCAAGCCTCCTGATGATTTTAAACTTTTATTGGATAAGTGGCGGAATTATACCCATTCTCGGAAAGAATTATTAGAAAATGAGGAGTGACAATTTATATAATATTCGTTTATTGGAATTAGCGCAATACTTACACGATCAAATTGATCATGCGAACCAGGCTTTTCAGTTGGTTAAATTAAAAGCCAGTATGGAAAACCCTTTTTTTACTATGCGTGAAATTGATCGGATGGTTCATCAAATACAAGCCAATTATCTGAATCCGGTTAAATTGAACAATTGGTTTAGCTCATTTCCAGAAAAAAATAATGAAAAAGAGCTGGTAGTAGGCATCATTGCGGCTGGCAATATTCCTTTAGTTAGTTTTCATGATATTTGGTGTTGTCTGGCTATGGGTTGTAAAATTAAACTGAAACCTTCTTCTAAGGATCGTGTGTTAATAGAATTTGTAGTGGATAAAATTAATTTATTTTATCAAAATGAAATTCAACCAATTGAGTTAGTCGATACCTTAAAGGATTATTCGGCTGTCATTGCTACAGGTGGTGTTCAAGCAAGTAATTTGTTTTCTACTTATTTTAGTAAATATCCTTCCGTCATTCGAGGACATCGAAATTCTGTAGCTATTTTAACCGGAAGGGAGACCGAGCAAGATCTCAAAAATCTAGGGGACGATGTTTTTTCGTACTTTGGTTTGGGTTGCAGAAATGTACATCATTTATTGGTTCCTGAATTTTATAATTTTAATGAATTGTTGGATTGTTTTGACAGGCATTTTTTATATATCAGAGAAAGTCAAAAGTATTCAAATAATTACGACTACTACTTGGCTTCCTATTTATTAGGGCGTGTTAATTTTTTTCAAGCTGAAAGTATATTATTGGTTGAAAACTCAAAATTGAATCCTCCCATAGCGAGTTTATATTTTACCCGTTACAAAAATGAAGAACACTTTATGGAGTTGCTACAGACTTGGTCGAGCCATATTCAATGTATTTGTTGCCAAGACACAAAGCTAAAACTAGAAATGATCCCTTTTGGCACCAGTCAGTGGCCATCATTACATGATTATCAGGACAAAGTGAATACGATTGAATTTTTAGCAACGCTTTCAAATGGGCACTAAAAAACTAGTGAAAAGGGGCATCCTCATACAATCCATCTTAGACGAATTGTATCCTGATCCTGCTGTGCCTTTAAACCATAAGGATCCATACACTTTGTTGATTGCTGTTTTGTTGTCAGCTCAATGCACGGATGTGCGAGTTAATTCGGTAACTCCGCAATTATTTCAATTGGCAGATACTCCCCAAAAAATGGTACAATTAAATCCTGATACGATACAAACCATTATAAAGCCATGTGGCTTGTCGCAGCGAAAAGCACTTGCAATTTTTATGTTATCTAAAATACTCTTTGAATGCTATGGAGGTGAGGTGCCAAATGATTTTGAGGCATTAGAACGTTTGCCAGGAGTCGGTCACAAGACGGCTTCAGTTGTGATGTGTCAAGCTTTTAAGGTACCTGCATTTCCTGTGGATACACACATTTTTAGATTAGCCAATCGATGGGGTTTAAGTCAAAGTAAAAATGTCAAACAAACTGAGGCAGATTTAAAGTCAATTTTTCCGATTGAAAATTGGAATAAGCTGCATTTGCAATTCATTTATTATGGACGGGAATACTGTAGCGCCCGAAAACATGAAATAAGTAATTGCAGGATTTGTCAATTATTTAATGTGAGTGAAACCTAAAAGGGATAGTCAAGTGCTATATGAATTGTGTAATTTTCAAAAAGGTGATTTAAACTTACCGGATAGTCACTTGAATAGATCCAATATCGATTGGTTTCAGGATTTTGATAGGGGTTTCTAAGTTTAAATCCAAGGTCAACTCTAAACAGGAAATAACTTAAGTCAAATCGCAAACCAAATCCGGTTCCAAGTGCAATCTGATTTATAAATTGATTCGTTAGGAATCCATCTCCTTTTTCTTCTTTGGTTTTGGGGATAAGCCAGATATTTCCGGCATCCAGAAAAAATGCAGCTTTTAATCTCCAGATTACGTCAAAACGATATTCCAGACTGGCCTCGAGTTTAAAATCACCCGCTGCATAATAGGTTTGTCTGTTTTTTAAAGAGTCGCTTAAATTCAAATTACCCGGACCTAATTCCCGGATATTCCATGCTCTAAGGCTTTGGGGGCCTCCGACATAAAATTGTTTAATGTATGGTACTGTAATACTAGTGCCAAATGGCCTGACAAACCCAATCGCAAAACGACTAGCTAATTTGCTTTTATTAGAAAAAGAATAATTGGGTCTGTAATCAAATTCGGCTTTAACAAATTTAGAAAATTCAAATTCACCTAATGAAAAGGTATCTGTTTGATTCTTAAATAAATTATAAAGTCCATTCAAAGCATGTATTTCAAGACCAGAGATGTTTAAAGTAGTGATGTACGAGTTTTGAAAATTATTTTTAAGTTTCCCTTGATAGTAATATGTTAGATTGTCTAAAAAGAATGATGTAAAAAGTCTCCTTCCTATAAAGCTATTTTTGAGAAATTGATTGGAATCTAAAATTTCATTAAAATAGGGGGTGGTTTCTGGCAGATATAGTGAAAATCCAATGGTATTTAAAGCTATTCGTTTGCGGCGTTTTATTTGCCAATCATAACTAACATTTGCATTAAATGACAAATAATGATACAATTGAACCAAATTTTCATAGTCTAATCCTGCAATAATATTGGTTCGGCTATCCGGTTTATTTTTGATTTTGTAAATTGGTTTGGACAACCAACTCACAATTTTAATACTCCCAGATAGATCATAAAAAGTTGGGAAAGAAAGTTCATTGCTATAATGAATATTAAGAGAATTAAAATCATTTAAATTAAAGACATTTAATTCGGTACCAATTTCAAAGCGGGTTGTGAAACTTTCAGCCCCTTTAAACAAATTTCTATTTTTCAAAAATGCAAACCCTGAAATACCAAACAGCGTTTTGCTTGTCGTTTTGATGGAAGTGTAATTAAGATCGGCTCCAAAATCAAAAACCCATTTTTTGTTAGGTGTTAATAGGATATTATAATTAATTTTTGTGCGATCTACACTGTCAATTTTAGCTTCAATATTTACAAATCGATAGGTGCCTAATTTTGACAATTGATTGTACGTTTCATCCAATAAAGATTTATTGGAAGCCTGCCCCGGCCTGAATAATATCTTTGAAGCAACTGTCTTGGTTTTAATAAAATTCTGGCTGGGATTTATTTGAAAAATAAGTGAGTCATATAAAATATTCAGGGGTGGTACAGAATCAGAAGGTGTAAATGCCGGATTTATAGAAATATAATTTACCGTATAGCGAGGATGCATCGTTTTCCCTTCCGGGTTATTTATTTTTAAAATGATATTCGCTTTTTTATGAATCGTATCTGCTTCTAAGGTTTGTATATAGAAAGGATTAAATTCTGCATAGCCATTATTAAATAGCAGGTCGCTAATTCGGGCCTTTTCATTTTGAAAAAGAGTATTGTCCAGCGGACTGCCTGGTTTAATGAAACTGGATTCCGTTGTTTGATTTAAGAGGTCTTGTACGGATTTGTCTTCTGCAACAAATCTAATATCGTTCACATAATATCGTTCTCCGGGATCCACTTGATAGATTACATTGACTTTATAGGATTGGGTATCAATCCGATAAGTGGATTTGGCATTAAAGTAACCTTGATTATACAAGTAATTAAATATGTTGGACTGAGTTGACCGGCATAGACTGGTATCGAGTATGGCAGGTTTTTCGCTCTGCTTCGCAAGGGTATTGCTGATCCAGTTGGTATGTTTTTTTTGGGTTACATATTTATAATATAGAAATTCTCTTGGGAAAAAAATAAAAAAATTCCGATTAGGTTTTTGCTTGACTAAGGTAATGAGTTGTTGATTGAGATTCAACTTGCTTTCAATAGTTTGTTTACCTTCAATTTGAATCTTATTGGCATGCAACAGACGTTCGTCTGTTTTTAATACCTTGCTCGTGTTACAAGCACATAGCAAGAGACAGATTCCAGTTAAAATGATAAATTTGTGAACTTCCATGCATGTAATCAAGCAAAGATGATAAGTAAATCAGATAAATCCCTAATAATTTCGTTAAAAGATAGGAAAATCCGCCATTCCAAACAACTCTTTTTAGCTGAAGGGAGTCGTCTTGTTTTAGATTTATTAAAGTGCTCGCCCCAATTATTTAAGCGAATAATTTGCGACAAAAAATGGTTGGAAGAGCAGGGTGGTCTGCTTGAAAACATGCAGCACCTCATTGAAGAGGTTTCAAGTTCGCAATTATTGTCCTTGAGTTCTTTGAAAAGTAATAAAGAGGTGATTGGATTATTAAGTTGGCCGAATTTCAATAAGCTGGAAGCCAGTAAAGACCGATTCATCATTTATCTGGATCGAATAAATGATCCTGGAAATTTGGGAACAATAATTAGAACTGCGGATTGGTTTGGAATAAATAGAATTTATTGTTCGCCGGATTCAGTTGATGTGTTTAATAATAAGTCCGTGCAGGCAAGTATGTCAAGTGTTGCAAGAGTGGAAGTCGCCTATAAATCCTGGAGTGAAATGATGCAATTATTTCCGGATATCCCCAAATATGCTGCAGTTTTAAATGGCCAAAGTTTAAATGAACTGGAGCGCAAGAATGTTCAATTCATTTGTATCGGAAATGAAGCAAACGGACTTTCAGAAGAGGTCATTCAATCTTGTGAAAATACGATTACAATTCCCAAAATGGGTCCATCTCATTCAGAATCATTAAACGCAGCTGTAGCGGCAGCAATCTTGTTGTCCTGGAAATGTATCGGATGAAATGAAGCCTGTAAGCAGTCTGATTAAAGCGCTTTTAAGACCTCAGCTTCCAGGTTATCCCGTGGATTCACTGCAGCGATTTTGCCGTCTTTGTCAATCAAGAATGTTTTAGGAATAGATTGCACTCCATATACTCTGGCCGGGTCACTTTCCCATTTTTTAAGATCACTTACATGTGTGTCCCAAACTAAATTGTCCTTTTCAATGGCTGCAATCCATGCGTCTTTAGCCCTATTTGAAAATTCTTTTATTTGTGCTTCGCTTCCCAATTGTTGCTTGGTGCGGCTATCCACGCCATCTAATGAAACGCTAAAAACGGTAAAGCCTTTGGATTTGTATTTATTATAAATCTCAACGACATGTGGGTTGGCTCTGCGGCATGGTCCACACCAGCTTGCCCAAAAATCTAACAAAACAACTTTTCCTTTTAAATCAGAGAGTTTATAGTTTTTACCTTTTGGAGAAGGTAAATTGATTTCGGGAGCCGGCATTCCAACTTTTATTGATTCAGTCGCCTCTTGAGAGGCCAACATTTGTTCGGTTTGCTTCACAAAATTATCGTAGGTTTTTGTGAATTCAGAATCTGGATATTTAGATTGAAGGTTTTTCAGAAGACCCTTGTGTGTAGCAACATACTCTGGTCTGAAACCTAAAAATTGAATGGCTATCAAACCAGCAGCTAAGGGATTCTTGATGCTTGAAATCTTGTTTTTTACACTTTCTGCATTGGGCTGAGAAGCAGAAAGCTCAGCAATTGCACTAAACACTTCATCAGAAGCACTCGAGCCTTTTACATTTACTTTGCCGTTTCCTAATTCATTAAAATTGCCATTAAATTCTATAGAATTTTCTGTGCCATCCAACACAAAAATTAGATTTTGCTGCCCCATCGAAATTCTATACAATCCAGGTTTTGGTGATTCTTTCAGGTTAAACTTAAACTTGCCACCTTTCATTTCGCTTTTATCGATAGGTGTTCCTGAATTATCTAAACCGATCCGGTCCAGACTAATCGCTAAATCCGGTGCATTGTTAAAATCTCCGGTGATTTGCTTTCCCTGACTACAGGAAAATAAGGAAATCAATAAAATAAATAATAAAACGTGTTGTCCTCTCATTATTGTAAGCATTAATTTACGTTTAAAATTGATTTGAAATGGTTTTTGTGTAAAGTTCAAAATAATCTTCGGTTGACCCCCAGTTTTGACCGTTGATAACCAAATTATCGTTTGTAACTTCCCCTAAATAATAGAAAGTTTGACCAATTTGTTGCAAAAATAATTCAAATTCTAGTTTGTTTTCTGGTTTTATACTCAAAATTGCACGCCCCTGGTTTTCACCAAAAAGAAATAGATCTGCCCGAAACTCAGCAGGGATTTCAATGTTAAAGCCTTTTTGTGTTTCCGAAAAACATGATTCTGCTAAACAGCAAAAAATGCCCCCTTCCGACACATCGTGAGCCGATTGCACCCAGTTTTTACGAATAAGCGCTTGCAGTGACTTATGAAGTTGATCTTCTTCATCTAAATTAAAATATGGTGCCGGGGCATGTGTAATTCCATGAATAATATGGAGATATTCAGAATAAGCAATAAAATTATTTTGTACACCCAATAAGTAAATGAGCTCACCGGCATTTTTAAACTCAATGGTTGTGGCCAGTTTTTCATCCTCCATAATCCCCAGCATTCCAATCGTAGGGGTAGGAAACACAGGTTCAATTCGGTCCTTTATAGTTGAT
>CAYMGR010000030.1:2586-5468 GCA_964389985.1 uncultured Saprospiraceae bacterium | reverse complement strand
CATTCCAATCGTAGGGGTAGGAAACACAGGTTCAATTCGGTCCTTTATAGTTGATTGATTATAAAAACTGACGTTTCCTCCAGTAACGGGGGTGTCGAATTTTAGACAAGCTTCTCCCATCCCTTTTAGTGCGTGTTCAAACTGCCAATATACTTCAGGATTATACGGATTACCAAAATTTAAACAGTTGGTAATCGCAACAGGAATTCCCCCGGAGCAACTTATATTTCGTGCGCATTCACTTACAGCTATTTGGCCTCCTTTATGAGGGTCTAAATAAACATAAGCCGAATTACAATCTGTTGTTAGACAGAGTACTTTATTATGGCCTTTTATTCTTACAAGTGCCGCATCTGCATTTTGGACTGAAGTCATGGTTCCGGTACGGACCATTTTATCATATTGTTCGTAGATCCAATGTTTGCTGGCTATATTTTCAGAAGCGATAAGCGTTTTAGCGACCGAGACCAGGTCTAAAGGCTCTTCTATTAATGTGTTTTCGAAGGCATCGATTAATTCAAAATAGGCGGGTTTTAAGGATTCCCGGATATAAACAGGAGCTCCTCCGCCCAATACCAAGCTTTCAGCTGGAACATCAGCTACTTTCTGACCATGCATAAAATATTCCAGGCGACCTGTCGAGCTAACCTCTCCAATCTGAACGCATTCAAGGTCCCATTTTTCAAAAACCTTTAAAAGTTGATCCTCGCCCCCTTTTTTACAAACTACCAACATGCGTTCTTGTGATTCAGACAACAGTATTTCAAATGCTTGCATGTTCTTTTGCCGGGTAGGAACTAAATCCAAGTTAATGATCATCCCAGTTTGACTTTTGGCTGACATTTCTGAGGTTGAACAAGTAATTCCGGCAGCCCCCATATCCTGCATGCCTACAATTTGTCCGGTAGCAATTGCTTCTAAACTGGCTTCCAGTAATAATTTCTCCTGGAAAGGGTCACCTACCTGAACCGCTGGCAAATCTTTGGCTGAATCTTCCGTTAAGTCGGCTGATGCAAATGTCGCTCCATGAATTCCATCTTTTCCTGTAGCAGACCCAACTATAAAAACGGGATTTCCAGGTCCATCTGCACGAGCAGAAACAGTTTTGCCAATTTCAACAATACCAACCGACATGGCATTCACCAGGATATTTTGATTGTAACAATGGTTGAAATAAACCTCCCCACCAACAGTTGGCACTCCAAATGAGTTGCCATAATTCCCGATTCCTTTTACAACACCCTTAATGAGTTGTTTTGTATGATTGTTATGAAGGTTTCCAAAACGTAAGGAATTTAAGGCTGCAATTGGCCTGGCTCCCATCGTGAAAATATCCCTGTGAATACCCCCAACACCGGTAGCGGCCCCTTGATAGGGTTCAATTGCGGAAGGATGGTTGTGGGATTCAATTTTAAAAGCACAGGCTAATCCACCGCCAATGTCAACCAGCCCGGCATTTTCCTCACCCGCTTCTACTAGCAATTTGGAACCTTTGCGAGGCAATTTTTTTAACTGGACAATGGAGTTTTTATAAGAACAATGCTCTGACCACATTACAGAGTATATACTTAACTCTGTAAAATTGGGCTGTCTCCCTAGAATTTGAACTATTTTTTCATATTCCGATTCAAGTAATCCGAGTTTTTTAGCGGTTTCCAGTCCAGTATCTGCCATCCAAATTAATTTATATTAGAAACCGCAAAGATAGACCATGCATTTAGAGTACCACTTAAAATAGTAGAAATTTAAATCATATGTAATTAAAAGTCTAAGCTTTTTTCTTAATACTGCAACCGACAGCTTTGGTCATATTGGGGTTCGGATCCTTTCCAGCTTGTAAGGCAGATATTGCATCTTCAACATAATGGACCTTTACAGCAGTCTCATCCCGGGCATTGTCATCTATTGCGCCAATATATTTTACAACTCTGTTTTTATCTAAAAGATAGACATGAGGCGTTTTAGTGGCTCCAAATTTTGGATAAACAGATTGATTTTCATCCAACAAATAAACAAAGGGATATTTCTTTTTATTTGAAAGTTTTTGCATGTTTTCAAAATTATCCTCAGGCACTACTTCCGGGTCATTTGGATTGATTGCAATAACAGGATAACCTGCTTTTGCATATTTTTTATGGAGTTCAATGATGCGTTTTTCATACATCTGTGCAAACGGGCAGTGATTACAGGTAAACACAATGATATATCCATTTGCATTTTTATAATCTGCCAAACTAACTGATTTATTATCTATATTTTTTAGACTAAAATCTTCTGCAGTCTGACCAATTTGATATCCTTGGGCCTGGCTTATCGTTAAAAATACAAGACTAAAAAAGAGGTTTAATAAAACTGATTTCATGATTTGATACGGTTTATAAAATTTTGAATAAATTGTTGAAGCTGATCTGTTGATTCAAAAGAAGATTCCAAAAATTGCTTGTTTTGACCAAGACACAATAGAGTAGCGGGTATAGAACCCGACCAGCTTGAATCAATGGCATTAATCCATTCGTTGGGATTGCCTCCGTCAAATACAATGATTTCTGATTTGAGTTCTTTTTTCTTGATAAAAGGAATTAATCGATTTTTAATATTTTCAGGAAAGTCCAGACTGACTAAATACAGTTTTTGTTTCTTGCCTTCATTTTGAAGATTGAATGCTTCAAAGTAAGGTAATTCCTGAACGCAAGGTTTGCACCAGGTTGCCCAAAAATTAAAAACCCTTAAAGTGTCGTCTTGCTTGTTTATTAAGTTATAGAATCCATTTCTATGAATGAGTTCCTGGCTCATTAAAGAGCTGGAATGGAATCCAATAATGAATAAGATGAAGTAGCTTAATCGCATGTTAATTTTAAAACGGATCAATCTGCCAATTGTTT
>CAYMGR010000030.1:0-2486 GCA_964389985.1 uncultured Saprospiraceae bacterium | reverse complement strand
ATGAAGTAGCTTAATCGCATGTTAATTTTAAAACGGATCAATCTGCCAATTGTTTCTTGAATAGAAGCAAAAAAGCCTTAAAACGATTTGTTTTAAGGCTTTTTTAACGGATTCCATATTTACTATTTTAAGGAGGCTATTTTATAACTTGTTCCGTTATAATTAACCGTACCATTTTGAATCGGACTAGATTGTAAATTATGCATAATTCCTGCGGTATGTGGCGAAGCCATTGAAGTACCACTTAAGGTAGCGTATCCACCGTTTTTATAAGTGGAATAGACGGAAGAACCCGTTGCAATCCAATCAATAGGTGGAGCGCCAAAATTTGAGAAAGAAGACCAGGCTTTTGCACAGGTCATTGAAGCGACTGTATGGATATTAGCGGCATTGATGCATGCAGGCGTATAATAGCTAGCATTATCAGAACTATTGCCGGCAGCAATAGCAATCCGAACTCCTGAATTACTTAAATTTGTAAGGGCTGTCACATAACTAGACTGGCTGCTACAATTACTGCCCCAGTAACCTCCTAAACTCATATTGATCACATCACCCGCTTCATCATAAGTAGCAACATGGTTAAGTCCATTTAAAATCCAAGAAGTTTGTCCTGATCCCTGACAAGTTAGAACTCGAACAGGAACCACTCTTGCGCCGGCAGAAACGCCAACGACACCTATTGAATTATCCTTTGCTGCAGCAATTCCTGCACAATGAGTACCATGTCCATGGCAATCATCGGGATTGGTTTCTTTTCTGACAAAAGATTTAGCGTAAGTTGGATTCGTCTCTACATTTAAGTCCGGATGATCTAAATCAATGCCGGTATCAACAATCCAAATCCATTTTGAAGAAGCTGAACCATCCCGGGGGCCATTTGCATTGGTGATGCCACAGGGAGTTGTTTGCGCTCTCAATCCACTAGGCCCGGATTCAATTTTAAAATCTGGTAAATGAACCTCGGCATCATTTTCGATTTGAAGGATGGAAGGATGGTTTAATAATCGGGTTAATTGAGTTTTCTCAATGGTAAGTGAAACGCCTGAGAATATCTCAGTATAATAACTATTAACCTGACTTTCTAAAATAGTGCATTCCTCTAAAATGGTAGCCATTTTTAGTTTGAAATAATCCAATTTCTCCTTTGCCTGTATACCTGATTCAAGCCTGGATTGAGCCTGACTCTGAGCTTTAAAGCCAGCCATGACTTCAGGTTTTAACATGACAATATACTGATTGGGAATAATTCCTTTGGCAGGTGAAAGAAGTTGAGCTTGTCCCAATTCTTTGCTATCCTGATTACACGAAAAAACAAGAGCCATTACAAAGAATAAGGCTAATGATAAATGTTGAATCATTCGTTTCATATTTTATTAGATTTAGATTGTAAAATTAATGCTAATTAAATGAAATAGAATAAAATGAACAACAATAATTTGGCCAAAAGTCCAATATTACTTATTTAAAACTAATATTGGGCTCTTTTTGAAATAATTGAATAGTCATATTAACAAAAGGAATCACCTTTCAGAAAGCAAATTTTGACATTATACGTTACCTTTATAGGAGAAAATATATGAGAAAAATACTAGTCCTGATCCTATTCACCTTGGTCGCTTTCCAGTCAGGGAAATCCCAATTGTTTAAATTAAAAAATATTGAATTTACGGATCGTAACAACCAACTGCTTCCCTTTGCGATGGCTGGGGGGATCGACAATGTGCAAGTCAATGAATTTGACTTAAACATGGATGGCCTAATGGATTTGATTTTATTTGATCGGGCTGGTGATGTTTTAACTCCATTTATTTTTGATCCAGCTTCAAATAGCTATAATTTCAGCCCGGAATATAAGCGCATGTTCCCGCGGATCAAGGATTGGCTCATTACTAGGGATTACAATAAGGATGGAACCATGGATCTATTTGCTTGTAGTTTTAATACAGAAGGAATTCCGGGAATTGAAGTCTACACATCAAAAAAGATAAATGGAGTGTGGCAGTTTGAAAAATTCGATGTAAAAAAGCAGTTTAAAGTTTTATATTTTCCTATCGGGGGAAGTACTACCCAAATTCCGGTTGATTATTCTGATATTCCAAGTTTTGATGATGTAGATGGAGATGGCGATCTTGATATAATCACTTTTGAGCCTGGAAATAATCGTTGCACCTGGTTTCAAAATATGGTAAAGGAAAGAGGATATTCCTTAGATACCTTGGCCTTTGTATACGCTGATAATTGCTATGGACGATTTGTGGAAAGTGGGTTTACTTCCCAAATACAGCTTAGTGGATCTCCTGATACTTGCGCCAATTTTTTTGGTGCTCCAATTATTAAAGCCCGTCATGCAGGATCTACTGTTTTAAGCCTGGATCTTAATGGTGATCCTCTAAGAGATTTACTGATCGGAGATTTGACCAATACCGGTATGGTGGCATTATATAATGGAGGAAATAAAAACCAGGCCTGGATGAACCAACAGC
>CAYMGR010000029.1:14349-16457 GCA_964389985.1 uncultured Saprospiraceae bacterium | reverse complement strand
TCTGTAAGGATCAGTTTAGCAGCATCCATCAAACTTATAAATTCAAGGTAAGCCAAAGGTCCGGTAATATGAAGTTGCCGGATGGAATTAAAATCTTCCCATAAATTAAAGCGCTCCATATTTTTTTGTGTTCTGGGGTGGATTGGAAAAACTAAGGGTATTTTTTCTGTCACTTTACGGACCAATTCCAAAATAGTTTTTAGACCCGTTTCAGTATCTACATTGGATGGTCTGTGCATCGTCATAACAGCAAACTGACCTGAAGTTAATTGAAATGCTGTATGCATTTTAAGAGCCTTCGCTGCTGGCAGAAAATGAATCAATGAATCAATCATACAATTTCCCACAAAATGAATTTTGTGTGCCGGTATATTTTCATTCAATAAATTGGTACCCGCTGTACCTTCTGTTGTAAATAAATAATCGCTTATTTGATCCGTTAGGATCCGATTGATTTCTTCCGGCATGGATCGGTCCCAACTACGCAAGCCTGCTTCAACATGAGCTACCGGAATTTTTAAACGTACCGATGTAAGCGCACAAGCTATAGTCGAGTTTACATCCCCCACGACTACCACCAAATCAGGTTTTACCTGTTCCAAAACTTGTTCAAATGAACGCATGATTTCAGCGGTCATCTGGGTATGTGTCCCTGAATGAACACCTAAATAAAAATCTGGTTGAGGCAAGGCGAGTTGTTCAAAAAAAACGCTACTCATTTGCTGATCAAAATGTTGTCCCGTATGGACAATGATGGACTCTACCCCGGATTGATTCCGCAATGCCTTATGAATAGGAGCTACCTTCATAAAATTAGGTCTTGCTCCGACAACCTGTATAATTCTTTTTACTCCCATTTATTGAATCCTTCCTTGTAGCTGATCGAGAATATCAAAACAGAGTTTACTGACATGACAGACCTGCTCGAAATAATGTGAATTATAATAGTTTGAATTCGGATCGATCAATTCTTTAAATTGTGCAGCATACCCTTTATCCTGTGACTGAAAAAAAGCTGCTGTAGATGTCAATCCATACCCATTCAATTTTTTAAAGTTTTGTAACTCCAATACCTTATTGGCAAAAAATAACTGGATGTATTCTTTTTCCAATTTTTTAGATCCCTGGCTTAAATATTGAATGGTAGCCATACTGCCATTTTGATATTTTAACTGAACACTTACAGAATCAGAGGTCAAAGAACCCGTACCCATCGAAATAGAATTCACATGGACTACGGTTGACTGGGTTAGATAATTACATAAATCAATAAAATGACAAAGTTCACCAAGAATTCGACCACCCCCTATTTGCGGATCATGAACCCAATGATTGGGATCGATAAAGCCTGCATTGATTACATAATTAATACTGAGTTGTCCTTCAAACCCTTTAATGATGCGTTTTATTTTTTGAATGTAAGCTGAGAAGCGCCTGTTATAACCAACTGCCAAAAAACTATCAGCATGGTAAGTCTTCATGATAAGATCCAACTCCTCCCGATTTAAACAAAGTGGTTTTTCAACATATACTTTTTTTCGGGCCTCCAGACATTTTACCACGAGAGAAGCATGAGAAGCATGTCGATTAGCAATGACGATCATATTGATATCCGGATCATTAATAAGTGCATCCGGATCCGCAAATTGTTTTTGAAATCCATATTTTCTTGCAAGCTGTCCTGAATGTGCACGTGAACTGCATATTCCAATTAACCGGGCTCCTGCTGACTTTAAATAAGGCAAAATAACGGCTGCAGAAAATTGACCGGCACCTATTATACCTACTTGAACAGGCGATTGATTTTCTTCATCTGATTTGATTCGAATAATCGGTTCTTTATTGAGCTGTACGTGTTGTGGATAAGCTATAATATTTGCGTAGCTTAATTGATCTAATTGATCATAATATTTCTCGATGACCTGGTCAAAATTTATGGATTGTTGAATTAAATTATTGACAGACAAAGAACCCATTTCCATCAACTTTAACACCGCTTGCATATTTCTGTTTTCTGTCCATCGCACAAAACCTATTGGATAATCCAGTGCTTTTTCTTCATATTCCGGATCATACCTTCCAGGCCCATAACTACAGGCCAGCTGAAA
>CAYMGR010000029.1:12334-14249 GCA_964389985.1 uncultured Saprospiraceae bacterium | reverse complement strand
CTTAAAATGCCGATCAAGCCCAATCCTATCACCACCGTTTGTTCTCCTAATTCTACTTTTGCCAATCGAATACCTTGCAAAGCAATTGAGGCCAATAAAGTAAAACTTGCTTCTTCATTGGTCACCGTTTCTGGAATTTTGGCCACCAAATTTTTTGAGATCAAATTGTATTCCGCATGGTAACCATTGGAAACCACCCTGTCTCCAATTTGAAATTCAGTAACGCCCGATCCAATTTCCTTAACAATTCCAACATTACTATATCCTAATGGAATCGATTGTTCTAATTTACCAGCAACCACCTGATAGGTATTCATGAATCCATCCGTTTGAATTTTCTGAAGGACCTGCTTCACTTTTTCAGGTTGCTGAACCATTTTTTGAATCCAATTTGATTTTCCAAATTGGACAAGCATTTTTTCCGTTCCAGGTGAAACCAAACTGCAAACCGATTCAATCAAAACAGAATTTCGGGTGACGGGTGGCACAGGAAGGTGTTCAAAACATGTCTCGCCTGTTTTTAAACTTTGCATTAATAATTTCATGTGCCTTGCATTAGAAATTGAGCAAATTTATAATCCATCTCCGTATTGATATCAACCGAACGTTCATCCGGCATAAGATAAGCTGCGCAATGATCATTGAGCAGTTGACCTGATTCAATGAGTTTCAGACTGCTCACATAAACGGAACCATTCCGAACATAATATTTCTCAAGTTGATGGTAAGCCATTCGTCCATTTTCAGTTTCGATATATGGATAGAGCTTTCCACCGACCAATTTTTTAAATTTTAATGGATGCAGATCATGTGGAACTTGTCGCACGCTGACTGCGCAATCAGTTGCCAGTTCTTCCATACTGGATATTGTTGAATCGATATCTTCAGCAATCGTAAAAGGACTGGTTGCCTGAATAATTACCACCATGGAATAGTTTAATGAAAATTCTTTACCCATCGTTTGCAAAGTATGTTTCACATATTCGATGGCAGGTGATTCATCCGTTGCCAAAGCTTCTGGTCTTTTCAAACAGATGACTCGATTTCCATACGAAGCTCCCAGTTGAAGAATTTTATCATCATCAGAACTCAGTACAATTTCTGATAAGCGAACAGATTGCAATGCAGCTTCAATGGCATAGCTGACCAATGGTTTACCATTTAACAATCGCAAATTTTTACCGGGTATTCTTTTTGAACCTCCTCTGGCTGGAATAATTCCTAATATCCTATTCATAGGTTTTAGGATACTACAGAAGAATGAAATAAAATAAAATCGATTGTGCTTTCCATATTGACTAACCCGTATTAATTAAATAACTCGTTTTCAATAGCTGATTTTCTTATCATATCGTAATGGCATTTCCGATAATGCACTAGCTATCCGTTCTCCTGCATGACCGTCACCATAAAGATATTCTGGTTGATAAAATCCATTTTCTATTTGGAATTGGATAGCTTGTTGAATTTCCGATTGATTATATTCAACATGCCTGGCATGTTTTCCACGCAAACGACCAGCTTGCCGACCACCAATATCTACAACCGGGATTCCTAAAAAAGAGGCTTCCCGGATGCCCACGCTTGAATTACCAATCAAACATTTAGACTTCAACAGCAATTTTAAAAAATCCCGGGGTTCCATATTTTTAAAAAAATGAATTTTGGAATCCGGATATTTTTCACGGAAAGAACGGATTCCTTTGGATGTTCCGTCTGATCCTGCATCTACATTTGGCCAAAACCATAAACAAGAAATATCCAATTCACGAATCGCCATCAAACTGGTTTCTATTTGTGTTCTGGCATGATGATATTCTGTTGTTACGGGATGTTGTAGGACCACGATAAAATGGTCCGGATCAAATTGTTTGGTACCAACGCCACCGTATTTTTCTAGCGGATTAAAAAAACC
>CAYMGR010000029.1:0-12234 GCA_964389985.1 uncultured Saprospiraceae bacterium | reverse complement strand
AGAATTCCTAATCCGGTTGTTTTTGCCTGAGCAGTTAAATTTTCTCCTTCCAGAACGTTAAAGACCTTTGCAGAAATAGTAAATCCATCCTGCTCGATATATTCAAATGCTTTACCGTACCGATCCAATAATGCGGAAGCTGCAACAATCAACTGCAATTCCAATTGCGGATGCTTTTGAATTGCCGTCAAGGCTGATTTAATCCGGCTATAACTCGGCCGTGCAGTGATTACAACACAAATTTTTCGCTTCATCTCATTCAACATCCTCCCAGTTAATAAATTGATTGGCATGTAAGGCTCTCCGAATTTTGCGGCCAATTAGTTTTTGATATTCCGCTGCCGGAATGCCCTTCCCTGCAGGTTTCTTGGTTTCCAAATCTGATTGACAAATAATATGATTAGCCGGTAAGTTTAATCTGGTCGCTAAAGATTTTCCAAATAATTTTCGCATTTCATCAAATGCCATTGCTTCTTGTTTTAAGAATGTATTTTGACGAGCTTGTTCTGCAAAACCAACACCTTCAACCAATTCAAACACCTCCTCGATCGTTAAGGAAGCAAGCGTATCCGGGCCAAACATTCGTTTGTCAAAGCAAACATGAAATTCCAAAATTTCAGCTCCCAAAGTTACCGCGCACACTCCTCCATACACGGAACCTGTGTGATCTGAATATCCCGTTGTCAAGTTATATCTGTTTTTTAGTTCTGGTATCAATGCCAGACCAGCTTTTTCAGGAGGGCAAGGATACATACTTGTGCATTGAAGGATGGATACATCAGATGAATACGTTTTTAAAAAGGCGATCGTCTGATCCAATTCATTCCAATCACTCATTCCACTGGAAAGTATGATGGGTTTTCCGGTTTTGGCAATGCGGTCTAATAATAATAAATTGGAAATGTCTCCGGATCCTACTTTGTATCGTTTTACATTTAATTCTTCCAACCATTCTACAGCTTGAATAGAAAATGGCGTGGCTAAAAATTCCATGTCGTTTTCTTCTACATGCAATTTGATATCCTTCCATTGTTCTAAACTAAACTCCATTCGCTTCCAGTAATCCATCCTTGTTTTATCTTCATAAGAAAATGGAATTCGGAATGCTTCATACGGACTGCTTTCAGCTTCCGCCAAATGCATTTGAAACTTAATGGTTTGTACACCTGTATCTGCTAATGCATCAATGAATGAATGCAAAATGCCCAAACTTCCATCATGCGCCTGTGCTATTTCTGCTATAAGTTGGGTTTGCATTTTAAATTATTTTGCGAGTGGATGGTAATCTCCGATTAAACCGATCGCCTGTTTGTTTCTGATTTCGTAAACTGTTTGAATGGAAGCTCTGGATTCTTCCAATCCAAATCCATTTCCCTTTAATATTTCCTGATAGGATAATGTGTGAAGGTCCGTAAAGCCTTCGCTAAATTCAAATTCCTGACCATTTATTTCAAGACATCGGTAGGTTTTCTTTCCTGCTGCCTGAACGGCTGCAGGGAGCGTTTGTTCGTTAATACTCAAAAAATATCGAACCTGAGCGCGCTCATATTCAATGGCACCGGCAACTCGATCCTCAGAAATGAGGTGTACCGTATTTTCCTTCACTTCACCAAATAACCAGGACAACAAATCATAAAAATGCACGCCAATGTTTGTCGCAATCCCGCCTGATTTGGCGAGGTCACCTTTCCAGGAAGAGTGATACCATTTACCTCTTGAAGTAATATAAATGAGATCCACCTGATTTTTTTTATGAGGGTCCTGCTTTAAAATTTGATTTCTTAATTCAATTACTTTGGGATGCACTCTTAATTGCAAAATAGTATTGACCTTTCTCCCGGTTTCCAATTCCATTTCTTTGAGTGCATCAATATTCCAGGGATTCAATACCAATGGTTTTTCACAAATAACGTCGGCATCCATTCGCAAACCAAAACGGATATGTGCGTCGTGCAAATAATTGGGTGAACAAACCGATAAATAATCCATACCCACCCCTTTGCGTTTCATTTTATACAAGTGGCGATCAAAGCGTTCGAATTCCGTAAAAAAATCGGATTCGGGAAAATAACTATCCATGATTCCTACCGAATCATTCTTATCCATTGCCGCAATTAATGTATTATGAGTATCTCTAATGGCTTTCATATGTCTGGGAGCCACATAGCCCCCTGCACCAATTAAGGCAAATCGTTTCATACTATTTTTATAACTTTTCGATCTTGTAACTTGTATTGTTCACCTGACTCCGGACAAACCGCGAATCCTTCATCATTAAATTTTAATTTGTGTCCAAATGCACTCATCCATCCACTTTGTTTTGCAGGATTTCCTATGACCAATGCATAATCGGGAACTTCTTTTGTAACCACTGCTCCTGCTCCAATAAAAGCAAACGCACCAATATCATTACCACAAACTATCGTTGCATTGGCTCCGATGGATGCTCCTGTTTTTACCCGTGTCTTCAAATATTGATCTCTTCGGTTTACAGCAGAACGTGGGTTGATGACGTTGGTAAAAACCATAGACGGTCCTAAAAAAACATCATCTTCACAAATGACTCCGGTATAGATAGAAACATTGTTTTGCACTTTTACATTATTTCCCAATTCCACACCGGGTGATATCACTACATTTTGTCCGAGATTACAATTCTTTCCAATTTTACATTGACTCATGATGTGTGAAAAATGCCAAATTTTTGTACCCTCTCCAATTTGACAATCCGGATCAATAACAGCTGTTGGATGTGCGAAATAGGTTTCCATTATTCGACCGTTAAAAATTCCTTTACTGCAGATACTATAAAATGAATCATGTCTGGATTTAACTCTGTATGCATAGGTAGAGAAATAACTTCCTTACATAAAAGCTCGGTAACCGGTAATTGTTGAACCGATCCTTTAAATTGACTGTATGCTTTTTGTTCATATAAAGGCACCGGATAATAAATTGCATTTGGAATTTCTTTGAGATCTAAAAATGCCTTGAGTGCATCCCGCTTTCCATTAGTGACCCGCAAGGTGTACTGATGAAATACATGAGAGGAATGCGCATTCCGAAAAGGTGTTATTAGCATAGGCATTTCGGCAAATGCTTGATCATAAGCATCTGCCACCTGTACTCTTGCCTGTGCATATTGATCCAATTGTTTCAATTTGACATTTAATATTGCTGCCTGTATGGCATCCAATCTGGAGTTGACTCCTACCACATCATGATAATATCTTACAGATCCCTGTCCATGATTTGCTATCATACGGATTTGAGCTGCCAACCGATCGTCATTTGTAAATATGGCTCCGCCATCACCATAACATCCTAAATTTTTTGATGGGAAAAAAGAAGTGCATCCGATATGACCAATAGTACCTGCTTTTTTCGACTGGCCATTTGTAAAATAATAATTGGATCCGATTGCTTGTGCATTATCTTCAACTACAAACAAATTATGCTCTTCAGCAATTTTCATAATCTCTTCCATCTGTGCGGCTTGTCCAAATAAATGAACCGGCACAATGGCCTTCGTTTTTGGTCCAATATTCTTTCGGATCTCTTCCAGGTTTACATTAAAATCATCTGAATTAACGTCGACCATAATGGGTGTTAATCTCAATAATGCAATGACTTCTGCGGTAGCAACATAAGTGAATGCAGGCAAGATAACCTCATCCCCTGGTTGCAAATCCAGAGCCATTAAAGCGATTTGCAGGGCATCTGTCCCATTGGCACAGGGAATCACATGCTTGACATCCAAATAATTTTCCAGATTAATTCTGAATTGATTTACTACAGGTCCTCCAATAAAAATGCTGGAACCTAACACTTCCTGAATAGCGAGATCTATTTCCGGTTTAATTTTGGCATACTGCGTCGCCAGATCCACCATGTGCAATTTCATATACGTGATTCGTTTAATTGATTAATGTCTTCCAATACTAAAATAATTAAAACCAAGGTCTGCCATTTTTCCATGTTCGAAAACATTTCGCCCATCAAAAATATTTTTTTGTCGCATCAGTTTTTTCATTTTATCAAAATCAGGAGATCGAAATACGTTCCACTCTGTCACTAAAGCTAAGGCATCTGCATCCTGCAAGGCTTCATACATATCTTTTGCATAGTGAACGCGATTTCCTAAAACAGCCTGAACATGTTGAATCGCTTCCGGATCATAGACCGAAATAGTTACTCCGGAGGATAATAAATCCTGGATAATCTCTAACGCGGGTGCTTCACGAATATCATCTGTGTTGGGTTTAAATGCCAAACCCCAGAATGCAATTTTTTTTCCAGCTACATTTTGATTAAAATAGTTGATAATTTTCTGACTTAATACTTTTTTCTGAATGGTATTCACCTCCATGACAGCTTGTAATATTCTAAACGGATATTGATGTTGCTGTGCTGTTTGATGTAAAGCTGTAACGTCTTTTGGAAAACAGGAACCACCATAACCGACGCCTGGAAATAAAAATCGTTTTCCAATTCTGCTATCGCTTCCCATCCCCATTCTTACCATATCTACATTGGCTCCCGTCCGTTCACACAAATTAGCTATTTCATTCATAAAACTAATGCGTGTAGCTAAATAGGCATTGGATGCATATTTGGTTAATTCCGCACTGCGCAAATCCATATGATAAATGGGATTTCCTTGTCTTACAAATGGCTCGTATAATTCCGTCATTTTTTCGCGTGCCTTTAAAGATGCTGATCCTATTACAACCCGATCCGGTTTCAAAAAATCTTCTACAGCCACACCTTCCCGTAAAAATTCAGGATTCGAAACGACATCAAAAAGTTTAGGATCTAATTCTTGTCCTAAAATTTCTAAAACGCGTTCCGCTGTACCAATGGGCACGGTACTTTTATTTACGATGACCGTATATTTTGTAATCAACTGGGCCAGATCTGCAGTTGCTTTCAGGACATAGGTCAAATCTGCTGCGCCATCTTCCCCTTGTGGAGTTGGCAACGCTAAAAAAATAATTTCTGCATGGTCAACCGCCTGCTTTAAATCTCCGGTAAATTTTAGTCGCCCTTCCGCAACATTTCGTTCAAATAAAGTTTCGAGTCCTGGTTCAAAAATTGGAATTTTTCCATTGTTTAAATCCTTGACTTTTTGTTCGTTTATATCTACACAAATAATCTGATTTCCTGTTTCAGCAAAACAAGTTCCTGTAACCAACCCGACATATCCTGTACCAATGATGCTAATATTCATCCTTCAATTTGTTATAATCTCCAATAGGTCATTCCGTTTCCCGGATTTTTATAAAGACCTTTCAGATCAATCAAAACAGGATCTTGTTTCATAAAGGTCTTAAAAAAGTTGACATCCAGTTTTCTAAAGTCACGATGCGCTACAGCAACTACAACTGCATCATAATCATGATCTACTTGTTGTTTCATTTGAATGCCATATTCGTGTTGTACTTCTTCCGGATCGGCATAAGGATCACTGACATCTACCTGAACGGAATAGGCTCTCAATTCTTCATACAAGTCTGCTACTTTGGAATTGCGAATGTCAGATACGTTTTCTTTGAACGTAATTCCGTTGATAAGTACTTTACAATTGCTTGGGTTTTTTCCTTTAGCAATTAATAACTGTACAAGTTTTTTTGCAATAAATGCCGGCATGCGATCATTGATTCTCCGACCACTTAAGATGACTTCCGGATCGTATCCTAATTGCTTTGATTTATGTAATAAATAATAAGGATCGACCCCAATGCAATGACCGCCAACCAAACCCGGAAAGAATTTCAAAAAATTCCACTTTGTGGCAGCGGCATCCAACACTTCATGCGTATCAATTCCCATTCGATCAAAAATAATGGCCAATTCATTCATGAAAGAAATATTCAAATCCCTTTGACTGTTTTCAATCACCTTGGCAGCTTCCGCAACTTTAATACTGGATGCTTTATAAATTCCTGCCTGAATAATCGCTCCATACACCAAAGCAATTTCTTCCAATGCTTCCGGATCATTTCCGGAAACAATTTTCAAAATGTTTTCCAAGGTTCTGTCTTTGTCTCCCGGATTGATGCGCTCAGGTGAGTAGCCTAATTTAAAATCTACTCCATATTTTAAACCCGATCCTTCTATCAGTAAAGGCAAGCAATCCTCTTCTGTACAGCCTGGATAAACCGTCGATTCATAAATTACATAATCCCCTTTCTTTAATACCTTAGCCAGGCTTCTGGATGCTTCTAAGATCGGTTTTAAATCGGGTACTTTGTGTTCATCTACCGGAGTTGGCACGGCAACAATAAAAAAATGAGCTTCTTTTAAAGTATCCAGCGAACTGGAAAATTCTATATCTAAATTTAAAAATGCATCCGGACTGACTTCTCTCGAAGGATCCAATCCATTTTTCATCATTTGAATCCGATTGTCATTGATATCAAATCCAATGACTTTAAATTTCTTGGCAAAACTTAAAGCAAGCGGTAAGCCTACATATCCCAATCCTACTACAGCTAATTTCTTTTCTTTATTTAATAATTCCTGATACATATCTAAACTTTTGCTGACCACAATAATAGAGCTTGCTCATCTTCTAATATTTTGAGCATGGCTTTATCTGTTTTTTCTTCAAATAATAAAAAACGGATTTTACGATGGATCAATTGTTCTACTTTATCAACCAGATGCATCAAATATTCTTTATTCGGACGGCCGATAAATATTAAATCAATAATTTCACTATCTTTTCCTTTACTAAAATCACCTGTGAGATAAACCTCTTCGACGGCTCCCAATCGCTCAATGACTTTCTCTGTAATTTGATCGATTCCCAAATGCTTCAATAAAATATTATGAATCTCTTCAAACAAAGGATGATGGGTATTTGCTTGAAAATACTTTCGATTGCCACGGTTTTCACTCGAAAGTAAGCCAGCATTTTCAAGGCGGTTTAATTCCAGTCGGATGCCATTACTGGACTCCCCAAATTCAGATTCAAGACTCCTCAAATAGGTGGTGGTCTTACTATTGAGGAAAAACTTCAAAAGCAATTTTATCCGGGTTTTGGATGAAATGAGTACTTCAATCATATTTGAGCAACAAAATTACTCAATCTTGTTTAATTTGAAACGATCTCTTGGTAGAATTTATTGCCAAACAGGGTTAAAACCGTCAGAATCATACCATATAAAAGACCTAATATCAAAGCTTTAGGTAAAATAATTCGTTCCACTTTGAGGGGCCTGATTGGCAGGTCTATCGCTTGGATAAATGGGGTTTTATGATCCAGGGCATAGGATGCAATTTCTTTATTTTTTATTGCTTCCGCATAGATCAGTTGCAACATCTTGATGTCCTGATCCAGAATGGACTTAGGAACTTCTTCACGGAGTAACCAGGCAGCCCGGTAGCTATCTCGTAAATCTGCTAATCCAAACTGCTTGCTGTGGATTAAATTTCGCAGCGAATCCGATTTTAAAACTAAACCGTCATAGGTCTGCTTTTGCTTTTCAATCGTTTTATCGATATAGAAATGACTCATTTTATCAAAAAGCCGATTAGCCAACTCGTAAGCCAAGTCCTCCTGTGTGCATTGAACATTCAATCTCATAATGCTGGTTTTTTCTCCAACCTGTGTAGTCAGATTGCTTAAAAACAGTTGGTGCAATTGTTTTAATGCTGCATTTTCGAGTAATTGAAACTCCTTGACCTGACGATTTTTGAACCGAAATCCTTTAAGCGGATTTTCCATAATAAAATAAGCTTTCTTGCCCCAAAGGCCCCTGGATTCATACTCTTCGATTAAGTGGTTGGCAAGAAAATCCATCTTAGAATGAACCAAACAGCTGTCAAAAAAAACTTTTTCAGCAATGTTTCTGGATTTAGCCAATTCCAAAATTTTCTGAAGATTGACTTCAGCTCCCTGTGAACCCAATAAACCGCCAAATTCACTTAGAACCGCACTCAAACCTCCGGAAGCGCCGGCCTCCTCATTCAACATAAAACTGACTTCTGCTTCATACACTTTAGGATGAGACCAATAGTAATAAACCCCATATCCTAAACCTAAGACCAAAAAGATGCCTACTAATTTTGGATGGGCACGCAATTCCCGGAAATAGGACTTGATTTGAATGACGAGATCTTTAAGCTGGGCGGTCTCAACGGCCGGCCTGCTATTAGGGCTTTGGTTCATGCCTGTTCAAATTCATATGCAAAATTAATTTAATTTGAAAAAGCCTGACATTTATTTATTCTCGCTATTTGAATAAAGTAAGTCCCTATTCACTAGATTCTACGATCGTCCCGTAATCAATCAGCAATTCCTCATTAGATTGAATCGTCCGAAGGGTTTCAAAAAATTTTCCATCTTCAATCGATTTCACATTGGGTTGATCACTGTGATTTAAAAATAAACTTAAATCCATCGCTTTAAATCCATGAGCAGGCACATAATAATGGCTGTCATTGAACAGACAGTATGTTTCAATCAGATGTCTGGAAGCATGGGGTAAGTTGGCCACCTCTTCAAAACTCAATTCAATCCATTCACCTTCCTCTTCTGCAAATAAATTTTTTGTGCCTTTTGGAATTTCACACAAAGCAAAGACGCCGATTCCGTGAATCAGAGAAGGCCTAAGGCATACAAATGTATTGGATTGTAGTTCCTTTAGTAAAGCAAGCTTATTCTGCATCATGATGCAAGAATACAAAGAAGATCGAATTATTTAATCTCCGAACCATTTAATACAATGTTGGCATGGGCCCAAACGGTTTGCAATTGATTTTCAATGGCTGTCAGCGATTTTAAATCCTTTTTCAGTTCATAAGCTCTTTTCAATCCATGTAAGGCCCAACCATTTTTTGGCCACCATTCCAAATCCTTTTGGTACACTAAAATGGCCTCATCGTATTTGCCGGCTTCAAGATAAACGGATCCCAACTGATGCCTTACAGAAAAAAACCAATCTGGTGGTTCGTTATAATTTAATCCGTCTTCTAATTTCACAGCGTCCAAAAGTAATTGAATACTTTCTGCATATTTTTTATCGTATGTCATTAATCTAGCTTCCAACACTTTTTCTGCGATATCCACAATTGTTTGCACAGAATTGATATACCAAATGGTAATCTCTTTTAAGCTGGTATCTTTTGCAGCTAATTTCAATGCGTCCCATTCTAAAACTGCACTATCTCGTTTGCCTTTAGCCAAAAAGGCTTGTCCCCGGGCATAATGACGGATTGCTTCCGGATATTTTAATTGCTTATTCTCATTTTCCATGTTCAGGATATCATCCCATAATCCAAATTTGACTTTAACAAAATAAGGGATTAGATAATAATGTTGTAAGGTGCCCCAAACCGGATCTTTCATCAATTCACGATCTGCATGATCACTTACTTTTTGTGCTGCCTGTATCGCCCATTTCTGATCTCCTTCCATGGTTGCCGTAGCTGCTAAAAAGTGATAATTATGCGGATAATAGGCTAATGGATATACACCCTGGGCATTGCAAGCACTTGCGTACTGACTATCTATTTTAACTGCATTGATATTAGCCAAAGAACCTAAATGATAATCCCCCGTGCGAATGTAAATATGAGAGGGCATATGGACTAAGTGTCCTGCATTTGGAATGATTCCATCATCAAATAACTTTGCCGACTTGATTCCACGTTCCGGTTGATACGATGCTTCAACCGCATGAATATAAAAATGATTTACACCGGGATGTTGAGGAAACTGCACCAATAATTTTTCTAAAATTGAAATAATCTCTGGCGTCCAGGCTTTCGGTTTACCGCTTTTATCCCAAAGGTCCCAGGGATGTAAATCCATTACAGATTCAACATATAAAGCAGCAATTTCAGGATCATCAGGATATTTTACATGAAGTTTTTTCATGTTCATCGAATAGATACTATCTAAGGTTGCCCGGTTTTCAGGTGGTTCTTTGACATATCTTGAATTCATTGCCTCAATCATATCCTTTTCTTTTTCAGGCAACTGATTCACGAGTTTCATAGCACGTTGAATTGCCTCATAAGCTCTTTGATAATTATCCGGTTCCATCCCTCCATTGTAATTGGGACCTAATACATAAGCAAAACCCCAATAGCACATGGCACAATTGCTATCCAATTTGCTGGCATAATAAAAGGATCTGGCAGCTTCCGCATGATTGAAAGCATAAGATAATGTGAGTCCTTGATTAAAGTATTTCTGAGCTTCACCACTAGACGTTTGGATAGGATAGTGCAGCGTACCCAAGCCATCAAACAAAGGGGCCTTCTGATCGCTCTTATACCAATCCGCATCGCTGGTCTTGGCTGCACACATCACCGGATTAGAAATGATAGGGGTTTTGACAGACTCCGGACTGTTTCGTTTACAAGCCAAAACAACTAACCCTAGTAGGAATATCTTTCTCAATCTCATTCTTTTAATTATAAAATTAGCTCAAGATACTATAATCCCTATCCCATATTAATGGGATTTATAGGTTTCCTAATGATGAATAAGGCTTTTAACTAGAAAAAAATGATTGCTTAGAAATCCAATCAAAAACTTTCTACGTAAGTAGGCTAAACAAAAATTATGAAAAAAATCAACTCTATCTTTCCAATCCTTGCAAGTTTACTGCTCTTGCAAGCCTGTAATAACCATTCAAATCGGGAACGAGATGAAGAGAATATTCGCAAAGCTTATTTAGCCCTTTCTCAAAAAGACTATTCAAGTTTTACGAATTTATGCACACCGGATTTTAAAGAACTTGCATTAGCCCCACAAGCTATTCAAGGAATTGAAGCAAGTCTGACTCAATATAAAGTTTTCTTAGACGCCTTTCCGGATTTGAAATTTGATATACAATCTATTGTACCTGCCGGAACTGGTCGCTATTTTCTAGAAATTCATTTAAGCGGTACCAACACAGGAAATTTTATGAATCTACCAGCCACCAATAAAAAAATTGATGTTAAGGATATAGATATTGTAACCATCAATGAAAAAGGTCTTTGTACTTCGCATTGGAGTGCCAATCCGGGAGGAGCATTGAGTCAAATTGGATATGGTTCTATAAACAATCCGAATACTGGGCTGATCATGCAGGCCTATGAAGCTTTTGGAAAGGGTGACATCCCGGCTTTACTAGCTATGTGTCAGGATGATGTAAAATTTGAGGTACACGACAGAACCCTGGACTCAAAAATCAGAATGTATTCCGGCAAACAGGAAGTCAGTCAATTTTTTAAAGATATCAATGATAAAATGCAATACAGTAAATTCCAACCGGTACGATTTATAGCTGATGGAGAGGATGTATTTATTAAAGTGGATGTGAACTTTTTAAATAAGTCCAATCAAAAAAAATACAGCAATAGCTATGCACATCAATTTCAGACAAGAGATGGAAAAATTGTTTTTTTCAAAGGAATGGATGGGATGCCTGTTGAATTAAAATAATATTACTAAAACAAAATAAAAAAACATGAAAATTAATGTTATCAATCTACTAGTTCTTGCTCTCTGCTTTGCAACTAGTCTTCAGGCACAGGAAAAGAAAGCCGGAAAAATTGCTAGCGACTATTTTAATTGGCTGGATGCCGGCAATATGGAAGCTGTATCCAATTTACTAACGGAGGATTTCAAAGCGGAGCCGCCTTTTTCTCCAAAAGCCCTGGATAAAATGTCGTGGAAATCAATTGGCCAGGGATTTAAAATGGCCTTTCCGGATATGAAACATCAAATCGACTTTTGGTTTGCAGATGACAATTGGGTCGCTGTACGCGGAATGTTTTCAGGAACGAATAAAGGCAGTTTCATGGGTCAAGCCGCTACCGGAAATAAAGTAAGTTTAGCTTACACAACACTTTTTGAATTAGATGGCAAAGGAAAAATAAAACGATTGCTACCAGTATTTGACCAAAAGGCTCTGGAAATGCAACTCATGGCTGGTTCAGCAGATCCTAAAATGCGTGCAGAAAAAACCGTCCGCGAACTCTTTGCCGCTATGGATAATGGTCAAACAGAGTTGTTCTCAAAATACTGTTCAGCAGATTTTAAAATTTCCAATCCGTTTGTTACGCAACTCTCTCCTATTCAAGTGTTTCAAGGGATACTAACTGCTCAAAAAACAGGATTCCCCGATATGAAACATGAAATTACAGAATTGATAACCGATGGAAAAAATGTTACGACCCGAGGAATTTTTTCGGGAACCAATACCGGAAGTATGATGGGAAATCCACCAA
>CAYMGR010000028.1:12504-17185 GCA_964389985.1 uncultured Saprospiraceae bacterium | reverse complement strand
TGCTGAAGGCGTCCTCGCCGAAGCTGAAGAAATGTTGCAATTTTGCGATGTTAAATTGTTGGAATCAATTTCCAAAGATTTAGTCTTCATTCGTTTTTTATTCGTGCATTCGTGGCAAAATAAAATGTTTTGTTAGAATTATTATGATTAGTTGTTTGATTGAATTCGCTAGGGGTGTTACCGCCTCGCTGATGTATTTCGCCCTTTCAGGGCTGTATGGTGGCGATACAGTAAATAGAGTAAATTGTAATGGTTCTTCAATCGTCTTTCATTCTTGCACGCATGACAATAAAAGACTGTTATTTTTTGGAATTTATCCTGGTTTACAAGGCCTGAATTCGGCTCATTAATTCCGTTTTGTATTTTTCTCCTATGGGGATTTCTTTATCCTTGATGACCAGATCATCCTGGAGGATCATTTGTATTTTTTTAATGTTGACGATATAAGATCGATGCACTCTTACAAATTCAGCAGGTAATTTTTCTTCCAGTTCTTTCATGCTGATTAAATTCATGGTTTGAGTTTTTTCCTGGACGAAATTGGCATAATTTCCTTCCGACTTAATGTAAAGCACTTCATCAAAATTAATTCGTACCAACTTGATGCCATCCTTTATAAAGATGTTCTTTTCTTCTTTTTTAAGTTTTGATGTATCCGGTACGGAGTTATCGATTCGTCCTAATGCTTTAATGAAACGGTCAAAACTTAAGGGTTTAACTAAAAAATCTACTACTTGCTTGTATTCATAACTTTTTGCAGCAAATTCTGATTCAGAGGTAACCATGATGACGGGTAGTTGAATCTGCATTAATTCCAGAAATTCCTGACCCTTCATATCTGGTAAATTGTAATCTAAAAAGATCAAATCCAGACCACCTGCGGATAATAGTTTTAATCCGTCGGTCGCACTTTCAGCATGAATGCAAAAATCAACTTTGTCCGTTTTCGAGCAGAAATGCTTAATAAGATCTCCAATCAACGGATCATCATCAATAACCAAACAACGTAGCCCCATAAATCGAGATTTATTAACGTACAACATGAATCATGCCAGCCTTTTAAAAGGAATATAAGCCCGTTCATCAAAAATTTGCCGGCATTCGTATAAACAGCTCTGCCGACCCTCGTGGAGGCAATAAATTTGAAGAGTAATTAAGACAAAAAGTAACAAACGAGTTACTCAATTACCTGCCGCCAGGATGTTAACGTAGATTTTGACGGACTCCTTTAAATATCTTTCTGAGTTAGTTTTGGATAAAACATCTCAGTCATTCAAAAAAGCATAAAGTATATGGTATTGGACTTTTGGATGACTGAGAGTTTTTTTTAATTGAATCTAGATCATAAACCGAAAAAACCATATATGACCAAAAACCTATTGTATTACTCGTTGTTAATCAATTTGTTAATTGGAAATTATTCCATCGCCCAAATTTCGAAACCTTCCCATTACAAACCAACCGTTGCCAATAAATGGCTGGATATTGCATTAGAAGCTACCGCCAATGAGGTTGACCGGGTCGGAGCCAAACCAACCATCCAATCCAGAACACTTGGAATCGCTGTTACAGCTATGTATGATGCCTGGGCAGCCTATGACGCAAAGGCAGTTGGAACATCAATGGGAAGTAAATTGCGAAGACCGCTTGCGGAGCGCACTCAAAAGAATAAAGAGATTGCCATTAGCTATGCTGCCTATCGGATACTACAAGATATCTATCCGGCGGATAAAGCATTTTTTGATAAGCAATTCAAAGCCATGGGTTACAATGTGGCTAATTTTACAACCGACCGCAGTAAGCCCGAAGGGATCGGTAATATCGTAGCAGCTGCCATCCTGAAAGAAAGACACCAGGATGGAGCTAATCAGTTAGGCAATGAAATCGGAGGGGACGGCAAACCTTACTCGGATTATACCTACTATAGCCCAATGAACAGCTATAAAAAAGTCATCAATCCGGATAAATGGCATCCTCTTCCATTTGTGGATGCAAAAGGAGACACTTTTCTGGTTAACTTTCTGACACCACACTGGTACCGGGTAAAACCCTTTGGTTTAAAATCATCTTCGCAGTTTAGAGCTGGCGAATATCCAAAATTTGGCTCCGACCAATTGAAAAAAGAAGTTGACGAAGTCATTGATTTTAATGCCAATTTAAGCCCAGAGCGGAAAGCCACAATAGAATTTATGCGCGACGGACCCCGTTCCACCGGACAGGCAGGACATTGGTTAAGATTTGCTCAAATGGTTTCCGTACGGGATCATAATGACCTTGATCGCGATGTAAAATTATTTTTCGCAGTAGGCAATACCGCTATGGATGCATTTATCGCCTGCTGGGAAACCAAGCGATTTTATGATAGTTCACGACCTTGGACCCTGGTTAGACAATATTACGGAGGCTCAAAAATTAAAGGATGGGGTGGACCTGATAAAGGAACCATAGAAATGCCTGCTGAAATGTGGCACCCGTATTCACCGGCCAATTTTGTCTCTCCTCCCTTTCCAGCTTATGTTTCCGGTCACAGCACCGTGAGTGGAGCCTGTGCAAAAATGTTGGAATTATTTACGGGTTCAGATAAATTTGGCGAACTCGAAATAAGACGTCCGGGTATCATTACAGAAACGCCGGGCGATCCGGTTTCTTTACCCTTGCCAACATTTACCGCCACTGCTGAAATGGCTGGTATTTCAAGAGTTTTAGGAGGCTATCACATTCAAGCTGATAATGTGGCTGGTTTGAAAATGGGCAGGGACATTGCACAGTATTTATGGAAAGATGTGATCCAAAAATATTTTGACGGAACTTATAAAAAGAACTAATCCCAAGGGACTTAAAGAATAATTTCAGGTTTAACAAGTATGGTGCATTTTTTAAGTAAGATGCGCCATATTTTTTTTAATAATCCAGAATGAGTTGAGTCAAAAGAGATGGATCGGAAATTATCATACACATTTCATAAGCAATTAGAAAAATAAATTGATCCATTTTCATTTTAAGTCCTGAACCCTTTATCAACTTTAAACAGTATTTCCTAAACTAAAGGTAGAAAGGGAATAAGCCCGGAGGATGATTAAAATAGCATGATTTATCGTTCCCTCTCCAGATGCATTTCAGCTTTAGGACCAACCAGTATAGGTACAATTTCTTCTTCAACATTTGACATTTCCAAACCAAAATCTTCAACGGCAGGAAGGCTGAATTTCTTAATCATACGATAGGTACGAACAACCCATTGTTCAAAACCGGTAAGTTCTGTATCTGCTGAAACGCGGGTATGCAAGAGAATAAATTTAAAATCAGCATCAATGTGATGTTTGCGTATAGATGGGTAAGGACTTTTAACACTCACCTCACCGCTGGCCACCATCTGATCAACAATTTCATGAAACATCGAATTCACCCGGTGTTCCACTTTAAATCCAAAACGAAGATGTACAAAGAAAACTTCTTTAGGCACGATCGTATCTACGTGGAAGGATTTTGTATAGGGTTCATCCAATATTTGGACATGCACAAACCAGTAAACATCTGCCCGTTTTGGTTTTTTGCGAAGGATGGAATACATGATATTGGAATCAATGTATTGTTTGCTTTCTGACATGGATAAATACACCAGATGACTGGAATCTTTCGATACGGTATTGTCATCCTGTAAATCTTTCAGAATGGGTATATAATCTTTAAGTTGGACAAAACGCGTGTGTTTGTCTCGGATTTTTTGTGCATTGTAAAGAACAAAAACAATGGTAGCAAAAACGACTGTTAGCATAAGTGTAAACCAACCACCATGCCATAGTTTATCAAAATTGGAAATCAGGAATATGGTTTCAAAACAGAGATAAAACACTAACAAGACGAGGCCAAGCCAGGTTTTATGAAATCTGATTTTATAGTAATAACTCAACAACATGGTTGTCATTAACATATTAATGATGATTGCCAGACCATAAGCGGCTTCCATGTTTTCAGAAGTTTGAAAAATTAATTGTACCGCAATACAGCCAATCATCAAAAACCAGTTAATACTTGGGATGTAAATCTGTCCTTTAAGTTTTGATGGAAAATTCACTCTCATTCTAAACCAGAGATGTAATTTCATTGCTTCATTAACCAGGGTAAAAACACCACTAATCAAAGCCTGACTGGCAATAATGGTAGCAATGGTTGCAATAATAATCCCAAATGGTAAAAACCACTCTGGCATGAGTTGGTAAAAGATTCGTTGACCCTCCTGTATTGGTTGACCATTGAGATGATGCAATAACCAGGCAGCCTGCCCAAAGTAATTTAATAACAAACAAATTATTACAAATCCCCATCCCATCCGGATATTGTCTTTGCCACAATGGCCCAAGTCAGAGTATAAAGCTTCCCCTCCTGTAGTACATAAAAATACGGCTCCTAACAACCAAAATCCTTCCGGATAATTGATCAATAATTCAACTGCATACTTTGGATTGAGAGCAGCCAAAACTTGCGTATGTTCCAGAATATTCACAAAACCTAATATTCCTAACATAATAAACCAGCATAACATGATCGGTCCAAATGTTTTACCTACCGTTACGGTGCCTACTTGTTGAAACGCAAAAATGGCAATGATGATCCCAATTACAATAGGAACAGTTTGAATATTAGGGTAGAGTATCGTCAATCCTTCTACTGCTGCTGAAAT
>CAYMGR010000028.1:7145-12404 GCA_964389985.1 uncultured Saprospiraceae bacterium | reverse complement strand
CCCTTGGTAATCGCTTGCATTACGTATAACGGAGAGGTTCCGATATCGCCATAAATAATTCCCAATGAAATCAGGACCCCTGCAAAACTTAAGTTGTGGTGTTGATTGGACGAAGCCATTTAATCTAATTATGCTAATGTGTGTTCAAACAAGGCCTAAATTTACAATGGGCTTTCAATTTTTTACTAAAAAAGAGATGTTAGCCCTAAAATTGAATATTTTGACTAAAAAGGCAGCGTATTGAATTATTTCACAAAGTTTTAACCTATTAAACCGAGCGTTTCAAATAGTTTTGCTGTTCTAATTAGAAAACATATGAAATATCTTGTTTTAACTTTTGCCAGTTTATTTTTATTCAGTTCTTGTAATGCCCAGTTTGGAAAACTTCTCAAACAGGTTACCGGTCAGGAATTGAGCACAGACGAGGTGGCTAAAGGTTTAAAAGAAGCTCTTGCGAAAGGAACCACGAAAGGATCTGATTTTTTATCTGCACGGGATGGTTACTTTAAAAGTGTTTATAAAATCCTGTTGCCTCCCGAAGCAAAAAGCGTTTGTGATAAATTGAGACCCATTCCTGGATTTAGTTCAGTGGAGGAAGATGTCATCGAAAAATTAAACCGGGCTGCTGAAGACGCTGCAATCAAAGCAAAACCCATTTTTCTAAATGCGATTCAATCGATGTCCATCGCGGATGCCTGGAACATTCTGAAGGGGAAAGACAACGCCGCAACAACTTATTTACAAGGAACCACCACAGAGCCCTTATATGCAGAATTTAAACCGATCATTACGGAATCGATGGAAAAAGTTGGGGCCATACAAGTTTGGACGTCTGCAGTTACAAAATATAATCAAATCCCATTTGTTAAAAAAGCCAATCCGGACATGACAGATTATGTCACCCGAAAAGCAATGGAAGGTTTGTTTAAATTAATTGAAGAAGAAGAAAAAGATATTCGGCATAATTTAGCTTCCCGTACCAGCGACTTGTTGAAAAAAGTTTTCTCCAAACAAGACAGGTAAATCAATGCTACAATCTTGCAATGCTGCAATGACTTAATGTAGAATGCCATAATTTGCTTATTAAAATAGCAATGCTATTTTAATAAGCATCCTTATTTAAACATTGCTTGAACAGAACATTTCAGCATTGGAATATTGGAACATTTCTTTCAATGTTCGCTGGAGGTATAAAATTGAATTTCTGGAAAATTTTCTTGCACCAATTTGAGCGTCCAGGCCGATTCAGCTAAAAACACAATTTTACCATCTTTATCTCGTGCAATATCTTTTTTTCTGCGTTGAATAAATTCATCTAATTTTTTCGAATCCGGACAAACGACCCAACAGGCTTTATGCAATTGAATGGGGTCATAACTGCAGACTGCTCCATATTCATGTTCCATCCGATATTGAATAACATCAAATTGTAAAGCACCCACTACTCCAATAATTTTTCGCTGACTATCTTCCTTAATAAACATTTGAGCAACACCTTCATCCATTAATTGATCGAGTCCTTTTGCAAATTGTTTAAATTTGGATGGATCTGCATTATTTACAAACCGGAATATTTCTGGTGAAAACCTGGGGATCCCTTTAAAATGTAATGATTCACCTTCCGTTAAGGTGTCCCCAATTTTAAAATTTCCGCTGTCAAATAAACCCACCACATCTCCCGGATAAGCTTCATCTACGACTTCTTTTCTTGCAGCCATAAATGAAGTGGGATTGGAAAATTTTAAATTCCGATTTAAACGGACATGATGGTAGTTTTTATTTCGCTCGAATACGCCTGAGCAGATTCTAAAAAAGGCAATCCGGTCGCGATGTTTAGGATCCATATTTGCATGAATCTTAAAAACAAATCCAGTCAACTTGTTTTCTTCAGGTACAACCAGTCGTTCTTCCGTTTCGCGGGCTAATGGTGTTGGTGCAATTTCAACAAAACAGTCCAGCAATTCTCGTACTCCAAAATTGTTAACTGCCGATCCATAAAATACCGGACAAATTTTTCCGGATAAATAATCAGCCCGGTTAAACGTAGGATAGACTCCTTCAATCGTTTGGAGATCTTCCAAAAATTGTTGATGAGGTCGTGGACCGATGATATCGATGAATCTTTGATCTCTGACATTTTCGATCGCCACACTTTCATCCTGGTCCTGTTTTCCGTGAGGTCTGAAATGGATAAATTTTTGCTCGAAAAGACTATAAACACCTTGAAAACTTTGACCCATTCCAATAGGCCAGGATAAAGGAGTAACCCGTAAGTTGAGTTTTGTCTCTACCTCATCCAATAAATCAAATGCGTCTTTTCCTTCCCGGTCCAGTTTATTAATAAAAACGATAATTGGCGTCCGCCGCATCCGGCAGACCTCCACCAGTTTTTCAGTTTGCTCTTCAACGCCTTTGGCCACGTCAATAACTACAATTACACTATCCACAGCTGTCAGCGTGCGAAATGTGTCTTCAGCAAAATCTTTATGTCCGGGTGTATCTAATATATTAATTTGTAGATCGCGATAGGGAAAGGCCATGACGCTGGTAGCCACGGAGATTCCTCTTTGGCGTTCGATTTCCATAAAATCGGAAGTCGCGTGTTTTTTAATTTTGTTGGACTTTACCGCGCCAGCTGTTTGGATGGCCCCTCCAAAAAGCAGCAATTTCTCCGTTAGAGTCGTTTTTGCGGCCTCCGGATGGGACACAAACCCAAACGGCCGTGTTTTTTGTAATTCTTACAAATGGCTCAGGTTGCCGCACAAATACAGTAGCAAGGCTCCCGCAAATCAAAATTGACGATATTTTGAAATTATTTAAATCTTTGAACGCTTTTTTGGCTTAGTAGGCATGTTCCAGTGCATTTTTTATATGCGAATAATGATGGCGTCCATGCCAGGCATACATTCCAATTGATTCTTGCATAGTAATCAGACGCTTATGTTCCGGATGCAGATAGGCGCGGGTATATTCTTCCGGAGATAAAGACCTTAAAAAAACGGACCAACGCAGGTGTAGGCTTCTGATGAGTTGTAAGGAAACGCTTACAGGTACGACCTTTACATCCTCCAATTCTGCCCATACGGATTCTAAATAGGGGTTTATGGTTGGTTCTACCTGGGTGATGGTCAATTTATGACGGATATACCCATTCATATGGCTATCCGGAATATGATGCAAAACCTGACGAATGGTCCAACCATCGGGACGGTATCGGTTGACCAGTAATTTTTCATCTACCTGATTCAGCAAGGACTCTAATTGTTCTGGCAAATGGGCAATCTCTTCAATCCAGGCTTTAACATCTGATTCCTGATAAATGAGTTTTGATTTCCAGCGACCGATTGGAAATTTTAGAGCTTCAAGTTCCATCATTGATTTTCTATTGTTTGTTCTAAAAACGTTGAAAATCATAGAAAGGTTTTTGGGCATTAATCTACAGACTGCCCATTTGATCCTATTTGGGAATTGTAAACCGAAGATGGATTTGCTTCGGTTATAAAACCTTATTTAGAGTGCTAAACAAATACTTATCCGTGCAAAGGAGCTTGATTATAAAGGGAGGGATCTATAAATAACAAATGATTTAAAAAAAACCTCCTTCCAGCCCTTAAATTTGCCCAAAATAGTAATTATGGAGGCTATTGATCAGATCAAACAATTCCTTAATCAGGATGAAATGGGCCGTTTGGCACAATTTACCGGAGAATCCGAGCAAAATTGTGCAAAGGCTATGAATGCTTCAATTGCTTTAATCTTGAATACGATTTCAGACAAAGCACAGGATTCGAATGTCTCTATGAAATTATGGAATCTTACCAGAACGTTTCCAAGTTCAGTAAACTGGAAGGATCAACTGCCCCTCTTGTTTAGTGGTCAGTTGCCAGATAGTCTTCCAGGTTCAGCAGGTTCGGATTTATTGTCCATTTTATTTGGCGGACAATCCTCCATTTTAAAATTTATTTCGGAATTTGCCGGTTTTAGAAATTACAATTCCGCGACCAAAGTAATGTCCGTTGCTGCACCTTTGTTATTGCATATTTTAAAAGACCAAATTGGCCAAAAACAATTAGAATTCCCTGGATTTTATAAACTTGTTGAAGGGATGAAAACAAGCCTGGATTCTAATTTACCGGTAGGATACCGGAGTATTTTAGGATTAAGCACAAACAACTCTTCAGCTACCATCCATTCCAAACATGCGGAAAACCGTGGAGAACGCGGATCCTTAGCCTGGTTATATATTACAGGGGTGGTGGCTTTAATTGCTGGTTTATTTGTTTTATTGCAGAAATGCAATCGGGAAGAATTTACAGATAAAGCCAACCATGCCATGCAGGTCATGAGTATGGTGGTTGATTCCGCTAAAATAAAAGCGGCAGCAGCCGGAAATTCTGCCGCCGAGATGTTGGATTCTACCGGACTTCGATTTAAGGAAAGCTGGAAATCTTTGGGCAATCAAATAAACATCCGTTTAGGTGAGTTGGAGTTAAAACTTCCTGAGAAGGGTGTTGAATTAAAATTATTGGATTGGATTCAAAGTAAAACCACTCAAGTTGATAAAACGACCTGGTTTAATTTTGATCGGATCTTATTTGAAACCGGCAGTGCAAAATTGAATTCAGTTTCGGCTGAGCAAATTGGTAATATTGCTAATATTCTTAAAGCAATCCCAGTGGTAGAATTTAAAATTGGTGGTTACACAGATTCAACCGGTGATCCAGAAGAAAATAAAAAGCTGTCTCAGGCTCGGGCAGATGCAGTCATGAATGCTTTAATTGCGTTGGGAATAGAACCCAAGCGCCTTAGCGCAGAAGGATATGGAATGGAATTTCCTGTAGCAGATAACAAAACAGCAGAAGGCCGCGAACAAAATCGACGGGTTGCAATCCGGGTGACCAAGAAATAAGGATTTTTAGTACAAGCTATTATTTATAAACTTAAGATAACATCCGGCGGTAGCTTCTGATTCAGATTAATGAATCAGAATATTCCAATTAGACATTTGAATAATTCCAAGTCTAAAAACGATTTATTAAGGAAATTCTAATAATTGTACGATTTCATTTTCCCAAAGTTTCCTGGATTCATTGATTATAGATATTTAAAGATTTTAAAATAATAAATACAAAAATATTTGCAAAATCAAAAAATAGTTTACATTTGGGACAAATTAGTCTTAAATGACAGCAAGATTCAAGAAAAATGTAAAATCAATTACCTAACACCTAACAACTATCCACTTTCACCTATCACCTA
>CAYMGR010000028.1:0-7045 GCA_964389985.1 uncultured Saprospiraceae bacterium | reverse complement strand
TCACATGCGAGCCCTTTCTAAAGCGACCATATATTGTTTAAGAGCCTTGATTTATGTGGCTTCCAAAAATGAAGAAGAGCATTATGTGAGTATTCGAGAGATTTCGGATGAATTGGATATTTCTTTTCATTTTTTGACAAAGACTTTTCAGACTTTAAATCAGCATGGATTGTTGGAATCGCACCGAGGTCCTCTTGGGGGAATATTATTGAAGAAGCCGGCAAGGGATATTTATTTGATTGATATCGTGCATATTTTGGAGGGGAGTGATTTTTTTGATAAGTGTTTATTGGGTTTGCCAGGTTGCGGAGAGCGGGAACCCTGTCCGGTGCATAATTTTTGGAAAAATGTGAAAGGCAACCTGCAAATTGAATTCAGGAAGACGTCTTTATTGCATTTAGCCAAATCTATTCGATCTGGAAAAATGCGTATTTAAGTCCGCCTATTTTTTTGTACCTAATTAAGATAAAAATGTCTTAAATATAAAACCGAATAAAATTGCAATCGAATTTCATTTTTTATTAATATAAATTTTTCATTATGGAATCAAATGGACAAAATGGCCATTCAGAAAATGGCGGGACAACTACCAGAAATATCAGCTATATTATGAATACAAAAAATTGGCGGGGTCCGCTGATTTTTATATTGATAATTAGTTTATTGGGAGTCGGCATGATTGGTTTCCAAACGTATGTGGATGCACCCCCTATGTCAGGATTTAAAGATGCTTCTGGTCAGATCGCAATAGATCAAAAAACCATCGAGCGCGGACAAGAAGTCTTTCATAAAAAAGCTTTGATGGAATACGGTAGTTTTTTTGGAGATGGAGCCCAGCGTGGTCCTGATTATACAGCCGATGCTCTCCACTGGATTACCTTGTATATGAACGATTATTATATAGCAGAAATTAAAGCCAATACGGGTAAATCGGTTGATCCTTATGAAGCGAAGCAAATTAATGAAAAGGTAAAAGCTGAATTAAAACAAAATAATTATAAAGAATCTGAAAATATAGTACAGCTGACAGCAGCTCAGTCCTTTGCGCTCCAATCCTTAAAAAAACATTATGCAGATTTATTCATTGATCAAAATGTAGAGGGTTCATTCCCACCTAAGAATTATATATCCAGTAGAGACGATGTAGCAGATTTAAGCGCTTTCTTTTTTTGGGGTGCCTGGGTCTGTGTAGCGCAAAGACCCGGTAGCAGTTTTAGTTATACGCACAACTGGCCTTATGATCCTCTTGCCGGAAATACACCAACGTCTCCGGTTATTTTATGGAGCGTTCTGGGTTTATTAGCTTTTGTCCTGGCTTGTGGAATTGTTCTCTATTTCATAGGTCAATACAATCAATTACCTAATAAATTTTTTAAACCACCCAAGCGCGATTTATTTACAATCGAACGCGTAGCAACTTTTAAGCCAACTGCAACACAAAAGGCAACGTTCAAGTTTTTCTTCGTGGCTATCTTATTATTTTTTCTCCAGGTTTCAAGTGGTCTCATTACGATAAATGATTTTATAAACTGGTTGAGTTATTTTGGAGTCCATATTACAGAAGGACTGCCGGTCACGATTTCAAGATCCTGGCATTTGATGTTATCCCTATATTGGATTTCAACTTGTTGGATCGCTTCTTCCATTTTTATTTTACCCATACTTTCAAAAAAGGAAGTCCCCGGACAATTGCGCATGATCAATACCTTATTTATTCTTCTATTTATTTTGGTTGGTGGCTCTTTATTGGGTATGGTCTTAGGTCCGTTAGGATTGATGGGAAAGTGGTGGTATTGGTTAGGTCATCAAGGTTGGGAATTTGTTGATTTTGGAAAATTATATCAGGTATTGCTGATGGGGATATTTGTATTGTGGGGTACCATCGTGTATCGTGGAATCAAACCTGCCTTCATCGCAGGACAACCCTGGAATTTACCCAATTGGATCATGTATTCTGTAATAGGTATTCCTTTGTTATTCTTATCTGGATTTGTTGCAAAACCTGAAACCAATTTTGTAATTGCTGACTTTTGGAGATGGATGGTTATCCATATGTGGGTTGAAGCTTTCTTTGAAGTATTTATTACCGTTATTGTGAGTTACTTGATGGTGTTGATGGGTTTAGTAAGTAGACAAGCCGCCATCCGGGTTGTTTATTTTGCAACTATTTTATTTTTAGGGACCGGATTGCTTGGTATTTCTCATAATTTTTATTGGAATGCAAAACCGGTAGCAACCATGGCTTTAGGTTCTGTATTTTCAACCCTTCAGTTTGTTCCTTTGATTTTGTTGACCGTAGAAGCATGGCGTTTTAAAAATATGCCCAAAATTGCCGTTGGAGATGTCGATCATAAGTCCATCCAAAATTTTGGATTTCCGGAAGTATTTAAATTTTTAGTAGCAGTCAACTTCTGGAATTTTTTTGGTGCAGGCGTTTTAGGCATCATTATCAATTTGCCGATAATGAATTATTTTGAACATGGAACCTATTTGACAGTTAATCATGCACACGCGGCGTTAATGGGCGTCTATGGGAATATCTCTTTAGCAGCCTTATTATTTGCTTCCCGTTTACTAATTAAAAATGGACGATGGAATGATCGAATGGTCAATTTTTCATTTTGGTCCATCAATGCCGGACTGATGCTGATGGTTGTATTGGATTTATTTCCTGCTGGCTCCATTCAATTTAAAGCAGTCGTTGAACAAGGACTTTGGTTTGGACGTTCCCACGAATTTGTGGATTATGGTATTTTCAATTCGTTGACCTGGATGCGAGGAATTGGAGCTTCTGTATTTTTCTTTGGTGGTGTGATCCCCTTAACCTGGTTTATTGTTTCAAGAGTTCGTTCTTTAAAGGAAAATGCCAGCACAATTAATCAAATGGATGAAACCATTGCTAAAGAAATTGAAGTAAATGTCCTGGAAGAGGAAGCTGTGGCATAGTAGGTAGTTAAAATTGAAATTTTATAGATGATTAGAAATGCACGAATGCACATTCGTGCATTTTTTTTTGATCCTGATGAAGCAAAATTTTAGTTCAAATTTTTATTATATTATAAATTTATTCTATATTTGAGACATAATTATCTTAATTAGAATTTAATTCCTGTTGGAGTTGAAACAGGATGTTTATATTCAAAATAAAAACATATGCCAGATTGGGTGATTAAGCGAAATGGAGAATACCGGGCTTTTGAATTTTGTAAAATTGAAGAAGCTATTCAAAAAGCATTTAAGGGTCAGCAAAAACCAATCCATCCCATTTTATTAAATGCTCTGGAGGAGCAGCTTTCTGAAAAGCAGGTTTATTCGGTGGAGGAAATTCAGGATGCTATAGAAAAATTACTTTTCAGCTTTGGAGAATTTGAGGTCATGCGGGCTTTTATGCTACACCGGCATACCCGCAAATTGCAGCGGGAACACGTGCAAGGCCTTAATGATGATACAAGCTATATTGATTGTAGTCAAACGGTCAATGAATATGTCTACCAGACTGACTGGCGCATTCATGCGAATGCCAATACTTCCTATTCCAGTGCCGGCTTGATTAATAATGTAGCCGGAAAAGTGATTGCAAATTATTGGCTGGATAAAATTTATTCGCCGGAAGAGTCCTATGCACATCGGAATGGCGACCTGCACATTCACGATTTAGATTGTTTAACAGGATATTGCGCCGGGTGGAGTTTGCGCATTTTACTCAATGAAGGATTTAATGGAGTACGGGGTCGGGTAGAAAGCAGACCGGCTTCCCATTTTCGCGAAGCATTAGGACAAATGGCTAATTTTTTAGGCATACTCCAAAGTGAATGGGCAGGCGCTCAAGCTTTCAGTTCGTTTGATACCTATCTTGCTCCATATGTATTTAAAGACAATTTGAGTTATGATGAAGTATTGAAAGCAGTCAGAAGTTTTGTATATAATCTCAATGTTCCAGCTCGATGGGGACAATCACCTTTTACAAATATCACCTTGGATTGGACGGTTCCGGTCGATTTACAAGATCAATTTCCAAGCCGGAATGATCTTCATTTATTTGAAGCTAATCGGGATCCGGTGATCATTCAAAAAGCAAAAGACCGGGGTGTTTCAAGTCCAAATGAATTATGTTACCGTCATTTTCAGCCGGAAATGAATTTGATTAATAAAGCTTATTATCAAGTTATGACAGAAGGTGATGCCAACGGACAACCTTTCACGTTTCCGATACCAACCGTCAACATTACAGAAGATTTTGACTGGCACGGAGAAAACACAGATATATTATTTGAAAACACTGCAAAAATCGGATCCTCCTATTTTCAAAATTTTATAGGGAGTCAATATATTTTAGATGGAAAAGGGAATCGCATTGAAAATCCACAAGCTTATAAACCCAATGCCATCCGAAGTATGTGTTGTCGCCTCCAATTAGATTTACGGGAATTATTGAAACGGGGCAATGGTTTGTTTGGAAGTGCAGAAATGACCGGAAGCATAGGAGTCGTTACCATAAATATGGCTCGTCTGGGTTATTTGTATCAGCAAAATGAATCTGAATTAATCAATAGATTGGATGCCTTGTTAGAGTTAGCTAAATCCAGTTTAGAAAAAAAGCGATTTTTTGTAACTGAATTATTTGAGCGGGGACTCTTTCCTTATACCAAACGCTATTTAAAAAATCTAAACAACCATTTTTCTACGATTGGGGTAAACGGTATCAATGAAATGATTCGCAATTTTTCGAGAGATAAAATGAGTATTGTTGATAATCATGGAAGAGAATTTGCAATGCGGATTTTAGATCATATCCGAAAGAGAATCATTGGATTCCAGGAAGAAACCGGAAATTTATACAATTTGGAAGCGACGCCAGCTGAAGGAACCACCTACCGGTTTGCGAAAGAAGACAGGAAACGATTTCCAGATATATTGCAGGCCGGTTTTGACGACCATATTTATTATACCAATAGTTCGCAATTGCCGGCAAATTATACCGATGATCCATTTGAAGCATTAATGCTCCAGGATGAGTTGCAATGTAAATACACCGGTGGTACCGTTCTGCATTTGTATATGAGGGAAAAAGTGAGTTCACCGGAAGCGTGTCGTAATCTGATCCGGAAAATTATTACCAATTTTCGATTGCCCTATCTGACCGTGACACCTGTATTTAGCGTTTGTCAAAAACATGGTTATCTCAGTGGAGAATATACCTATTGTCCAGACTGTGATGAGATTTTAATTCAAAGTTTGCGTTCAAAACAAAACAATTAATAAATGGAAACGAAAGTAAATAAATTGAGTCCGTCAGAACTGCTGGTCCTTCATCAGGAAAAACGAACCAAATGTCTTGTTTTTACTCGTGTAATGGGGTATCACCGGCCGGTTGAAAGTTTTAATATTGGCAAGAAAGGAGAACATTCCGAACGAAGACAATTTCTTGAAGCAAAATGTGAGTAGCCCCATTTATCATATTACGCCATTTTCTTTGCTGGACTATCCAAACAAGACGGCTTGTATTATTTGGTTTGCAGGATGCAATATGCGTTGTGTGTATTGCTATAATCCTGAAATAGTTAGGGGGAAGGGCAACATGCGATTTGAACAAGCATTAGAATTGCTTCAGACCAGAAAAGGATTACTGGATGCAGTGGTTTTAAGTGGAGGTGAATGTTTGATGCATGCTCATATTGACTTATTCTTAAATCAAATCCGCGATTTGGGATTTTGTGTTAAAATTGATACCAATGGTTCCAATCCATTGCGTTTGAAAGCATTGATACAAAAGGGACTGGTCGATTATGTAGCGCTTGATTTTAAAGCCCTCAAAGCGCAGTATTATTCCCTTACCCAATCCGATTTATTTGTTAAATTTGAAAACAGCCTGGATCTTTTGTTGGCCGCCGATATCCAATTTGAAGTGCGAACAACCTATCATTCCAGTTTGATCCAAACGGAGCAAATGGTCCAAATGATTCAATATCTGGAAGCCAAGAATTATTCTGGCGTGTACTATCTTCAAAATTTCTTTAACGACTGTCAAACGCTCGGTTTACTGGAAAACGATTATCAAAAACTAAGACAGGGGCAATTCCGTTCCGAACGTTTTAGAATAGAAGTGAGGAACTAAATTGACTTATATATGGCTTGAAAATCAAGAATTTGGGAAATTTATGGAAGTCGCCCACTCGTAATTTCCTCCATTTAATAAATGAATAGACTCCCTATTTAATTTTTAAAAAATTAAATTCAAAACCTTGTTTGAAATGAGAGCTCGTTTTAATTTTGTATAATTAAGACAAAAATATCTTAAATATTAAAAAATTAGTTCTATGAAAATCTCAACACGCTTGCTGTTTTTGGCCATCGTTTTTTTGCTGGGATCGACGATGTCCTGTAACAAATCGGAAAACAATTCCGCTACAGAAGATCTCATGCAATCCCAGGATAATTCCGTGTATCATGAATGGGTCAATGTCTTTATGCAATTAGACCGATATGCTGCATTTTTCAGACCCGGACCGGCACCTCGGGCATTGGCTTATATGGGACTGAGTGCGTACGAATCTTGTCTGGGAGGTATGCCAGACTATCAAAGCTTACAATATCGATTAGGTATGACAGATCTGCCTGTTATCCGGAAAAATTTATATTGGCCAGAGGTCATCAACGCATCTTATGCCTACTTAATGACCAAATTTTTTGAAGATGTCACATTCAAAGATAAAAATGGAAATATTCTCAGCAAGCAGGAATTTCTCAATATCATAAGCAATAAAGAAAAAGAGTTGCGGGCAAACTATAGAAATCAGGCTTCTGAAGAAATATTGAACAATTCTGAGGCGCATGGTCGTGAAGTTGCAACTGCCATCTGGCGGTTTTCAATTTCAGATCCTATTGGACATAATGCGCATCTGAATCCGTTTCCTGTTCCGGTTCATGCTACAGGCTGTGAATGGATACCTACAGATCCCATCACCGTTTCTGATCGAGGATTATTTTCTCAATGGGGAAAAGTCAGACGCTTTGCAGTGGGTCAATCAGATCTGGATGCATTAGT
>CAYMGR010000027.1:12017-17245 GCA_964389985.1 uncultured Saprospiraceae bacterium | reverse complement strand
TTTATTAATTCAGGTTCTTGATTTGGATCTGGCCAAAACCAGGCTGCGACATATGCAAAATTTTCGTCATCCCGCAAGGTTTCGCCTTCAGCTGTTTGATATTCCTCTCTAAAATGACCGCCACAAGATTCTTTTCGATTGAGAGCATCTACGATCATTAATTCACCTAATTCAATAAAATCAGCTACGCGACCTGCTTTTTCCAGTTCCGGATTAAACTCTTCTGCGCTACCTGGAATAAATACATCCTGCCAAAAATCTTTTCTTAAATCCTGAACCATTTTGCGGGCTTTTGAAAGTCCTTCCTCATTCCGTGCCATACCACAATAGTCCCACATTATTTTTCCTAATCTGCGATGAAAATTTTCAACAGATGTATTTCCTTTAATATTTAATAATTGATTTAATCGTTGTTTTACATTTTGTTCCGCTGTATCAAATGAAGGATTTTTAATATCAATTTTTGGAGTACGAATTTCCTCTGATAGAAAATTACCTATCGTATAAGGCAAGACAAAATATCCATCAGCTAATCCCTGCATTAATGCAGAAGCACCCAATCGATTTGCACCGTGATCAGAAAAATTAGCTTCCCCGGTTGCAAATAATCCTGGAATATTTGTTTCCAAATTATAATCTACCCAAAGTCCACCCATGGTATAATGAACCGCCGGATAAATTTTCATAGGTGTTTTATATGGATTTTCACCGGTTATTTTTTCGTACATCTCAAAAAGATTCCCATATTTTTCTTCAATCACCTGCTCGCCCAAGCTGCGAATTTTTTGCGCATCAGGTTCATGGATACCCAATACACTTGCTTTTGATTTACCGTATCGCTGGATGGCTGCTGTAAAATCGAGATAAACAGCTAAACCTGTTGGACTCACTCCAAGACCTTTGTCACATTCAACTTTTGCAGCTCTTGAAGCTACATCTCTGGGAACTAAATTACCGAAAGCCGGATACCTACGCTCAAGAAAATAATCGCGATCTGATTCCGGAATTTCATTTCCTGATTTAATTCCTTTGCGAATGGCCTCTGCATCTTCCATTTTTGCAGGAACCCAGACTCTTCCATCGTTACGCAAAGATTCTGACATTAAGGTTAATTTGGATTGATAATCACCGGAAACTGGAATACAGGTAGGATGAATTTGTGTAAAACAAGGATTAGCCATTAAAGCACCTTGTCTTACTGCTTTCCAGATAGCAGAAGCATTGGATCCCATTGCATTGGTAGAAAGGTAAAATACATTTCCGTAACCGCCTGTTCCTAAAACAACACAATGTGCTCCAAATCGCTCTAATTTTCCAGTCAGCAAATTTCTTGCTATGATCCCTCTGGCTTTACCGTCTATCAACACTAATTCAAGCATTTCATGACGGTTGTACATTTTTACATTTCCCAAAGAAATTTGTCTGCTTAACGACTGATATGCGCCAATTAAAAGCTGTTGTCCGGTTTGTCCTCTTGCATAAAAGGTCCGGCTTACCTGCACGCCACCAAAAGAACGATTTTCTAACAAACCGCCATATTCACGTGCGAACGGAACACCTTGAGCAACGGCCTGATCAATGATGGCTGCACTGACTTCAGCCAGTCGATATACATTCGCTTCGCGAGCTCTATAATCTCCACCTTTGATCGTATCATAAAATAAACGAAATACACTATCCCCGTCATTCATGTAATTTTTTGCAGCATTGATCCCACCTTGTGCCGCGATACTATGTGCTCTCCGGGGACTATCGTGAAAAGTGAAGCAATGCACCTGATACCCTAGTTCTCCCAAACTTGCTGCCGCCGCTGCACCAGCCAAACCGGTACCGACTACGATGATATCAATTTTGCGTTTGTTGGCTGGAGAAACTAAAGGCAATTTGGATTTATAAGCAGTCCATTTTTTTTCGAGAGTTCCTTCTGGAATTTTTGATTGAATAGTTTTCATATTCTACTTAGCCTGTGTTAAATAAATGTATATCGGTAAAATGGCAAATCCCAAAGGGATTAAAATACTATACAACCATGCCACTGCACGAATGAGACTATTGTATTTTTTATGATTTAAGCCAATAGATTGAAATGCAGAATGAAATCCATGAATTAAGTGCATGGCAATAAATACCATTGATACTACATAAAACACAACAAAACCCATATTTTGATAAACTGCTACAACCGGAGTATATAAATCCTGATAATCGTGTTCATGATTTGGATATTGAACGACGGGTACGGCACCCATTTTCATTTGCAACCAAAACTGATACATGTGAATCAATAAAAAAACAAAGATCAACAGACCCAGATGAATCATATATCGGGCAAAAAAGCTGTCCCCGGAATTCGATACCACTGCGTATTTGCTGCCTTTTGCTTTGCGATTGCACCAGGCCAAATAAATTCCCTGGATACTATGGAGCAGGATCGTGAAATAAAGTAAATATGAAATTAACTTTATCAATGGATTGTGGGTCATAAAATAGGTATACAGATTAAACTGCATCCCCTGATCATCGCGTAGCAGTTGGAGATTTCCCAATAGGTGGACGACTAAAAAGAGCATCAGGAAGAGTCCGCTGAGGCTCATCACCACTTTTCGGCCAACCGAAGAACGAAATAAAAAATCAATGAGCCATTTCATAGTTAAGACATGTTTTCGGCGGCAAAGCTATAATGGAAATGGCAATTAATAGATGAGAAATATCAGTTAATTACAGGAATCTATGCTTTTAAAACAGGCAAGATGAAATACGAATCTATTGAATTCTAATGGTTTAGAAATCCGAAACCCTATTTTTAAATGACCTGATCTAAATCAGCAATTAAATCCTCTACATCCTCCACCCCAACACTCAATCGAATCAAACTATCTGTAAGACCGTTGGCAATCCGATCCGCTTGAGGGATTGAAGCATGCGTCATACTGGCAGGGTGGCCGATTAAGGATTCCACACCCCCTAAAGATTCAGCGCAGGCAAAAAGTTTGGTGTTGGCCAGAATATTTTTTGCAGACTCAAACCGGCCATCTTTCAAATCAAAGGAAATCATCGCGCCAAAATCTTTCATTTGTTGTTTCGCAATTGAATGTCCGGGATGATGTTCGAATCCAGGATAGAGGACCCTGGAAATTTTTGGATGATTCATTAAAAAATTTGCAATCTGCCGGGCATTTTCACAGGAACGCTGTACTCTTAAATGTAATGTTTTGATTCCTCTTAAAACCAGAAAACAATCCATTGGACCTGGCACGGCCCCACTTGCATTCTGGATAAATTTTAAAGCTTCATAATGTTCTTTTGATTTTGCAACCACGGCACCATGCACTACATCTGAATGTCCACCTAAATATTTGGTAGCCGAATGTAAAACCAGATCAGCTCCTAAATCAAGCGGTGTCTGTAAATAGGGCGAAGCAAATGTATTATCTACACAAACAAGGATATTCTGTTCTTTAGCGACAGCACAAATGGCTCGAATATCTATAATACTCAATAAGGGATTGGTTGGAGTTTCAATCCAAATTAATTTAGTGCGCTTATTGATTTGTGATCTCACAAATTCTGGATCCTGCATTGAAATAAATTGACTTTCAATACCAAATTGCTTAAATATCCGGACCAGCAAACGATACGAACCTCCATATAAATCATTACAGGCCAGCACTTCGTCGCCACTCTTTAATAATTTGATAATGGAATCCATTGCAGCCAGACCACTCCCAAAACAAATGGCACCAAAGCCATTCTCCAAAGCAGCCAGATTTTCTTCTAATACCTGACGGGTTGGATTCTGGGTGCGTGCATATTCAAATCCTTTATGTACACCGGGTCCATCTTGTACATAAGTTGAAGTTTGAAAGATCGGAGTCATAATAGCTCCTGTGGAGGGGTCAGGATGCACGCCTGCATGAATGACTTTTGTATTAAATTTCATACTCTATGAATTCAGTTGCTGTAAATAAAAAAACCACAAAGTCTATCGGTAGGGCTTTGTGGTTTGTATGATAAAGCTTCGTTTACTTTATATGAACAATATCAAATAACTGATTCTTGTTATCCAATACAACTTGTACAAAATAATTTCCAGTTGGTACATTCTGCACATTTATCCGCTTTGCATCTTGCTTTTTAAAGCTTCCACTTAGAACCGTTTTACCTTCAGCGTTGATGACAGAATAATTTAACTGTTCATAATGGTCGCCGGGAAGTTCGATTTGAATAAAATCTGAACTAGGATTGGGTGAAAGGTGCAAAGCCATTTCGGATGGATCTACATCTTTATTAGCTACATATTCTTGCCGGTGAATATACGTGATGGAAGTATCATTTATAATTCCGCCAAAAATGGATTCTGTTTCACTTATCGTAAACTCTGCAATGGGTCCGGTTGTACCTGAAGTAAACCATTGATGGACTTCAAATGTAGAACTCCCTAATGGAATTCCTGAAGCTGTAATTTCAGTGATTTGTTTGGTTTTAACTTTAAGGACCGGATAGGTGCCATTATTCGTTGTCAGCATTCCCCATCCTTCCACATTGGAATTTGATTGAATGTCAATCATTGCATCGATTCCCCCTGAACTCACATTTGCTTCTGTACCATTTTGAAAATTTTGCCCAAAGGTCAAAGGAAATGGAAGCAGAATATATTTATCTTTCCAAACAATTGTTGCACTGGTGTCGTAAGATCCTAACCAATATACACCAGAATTATTTACTTCCAACATAGTAAAGGTAGTATCCGGTTCATCCGGATCAACAGTGGCCATATTGGCACCGGGAAAGAAAGCTTTAAATGGATATTGATCAATTGAAATATAATTTAATTTGGCAGCATCTTCTGCTTTACCACTGATATCCCAGGTTTTATCTGCTCCACTTAAGGTCAGGGCATTCAAATCAAATCCCTGAATACTTTCAAGTTTCTTGTTTTCTGATTTATAACCAGGTTTTGGAGCATTCGCAAAGGTGTAGCTTGGTTGGCAGAGGACCCTTCCACAAATCATAATGCTTAAAAGAAGTAATAAGTATTTCATAGTATAGGTTTATTAATAAACAATGATAATAATTTTCTACAATTTTTGCAAATATCTGAAAAAAACAACATCTCAAAGCTAATTTAACGAATGACCACAAAATCTTTCGTGAGTAGTGTCTTTCCTGAATCCAATACCAGCCTGTAATGTCCTACTGCAAATGATGACAAATCTATTTTTAAACCT
>CAYMGR010000027.1:10853-11917 GCA_964389985.1 uncultured Saprospiraceae bacterium | reverse complement strand
CCGGTCGGTGATTTATATTCTGCTGCATTTATTCCTTTTAGAATGGTGCCACTGATTAGATTGAGTAGATTGGTCGTACCCAATCCATTACTATGAGTCACGTCTGAATCAATGAATGGATCTGTACCTGCAAAAGGAGATCCAAAGGCATAGCCTCCGATGGATTCAAATTTAACATAATAGTTTCCGGGTGGCACACAGTCAAATGAATAATATCCATCATAAGATGGGGTCCCTGGTTTCGGTCCGGTCAACTGAGCCGCATACAATTGTTGCGTTTGACTATTAAACAATCGGACGATGAGTCCATTAATTCCCCGTTCTGTTAAATTATAAATCGAATTAAAATTTACATCATTCCAAACCGTTCCGGATATAGATGAACACTGGTACAGTCCTCCATCTAAAGCAGGATTTACAGAATTTACAGTAAGATTTAAGTTTGAACTTGTATTGATTCCATTACTGTTGTCAATATCGCTATCAGTCAAATCACTATCAACATTTGGAAGTGTAAATTTATAATTCGTGGGAGGATTGACTTTTATAAAATAGCTACCTGACTTTAATTTAGTAAATAAATAGCGTCCGTTTGCATCTGTAACAGTTGTTTTCAATTGTGCTTTTGTAACCGCATCGTATAATAAAACCTGCACGCTTTTGATGCCGGGTTCTAATAAATTCTGAACTCCATTTCCATTTTTATCTTCCCAAATGAGACCACCAAATGATAAATAGGGAACCAAGGCAACATCTAAACTATCGTAATTAACTCCCGAACTTATTGCAACGGATTGACTGACGCCTGAACTTCCAACATCGCTGTCTATTTTATCATTGATTCCAATATTACGCTTTCCGAAATAATAATTATTGGCAGCATTCCCCAATTGAACAAAAATAAAATAAGAGCCCGGATTTAAATTTGTGAATTCGTATAAACCATTCACATCGGTTGTATCTTTTGCAATCAATGCACCTTGATTTGTATAGAGGCATACAACTGTATTTGGCATACCAGGTTCCATTGGATCCTGTAAACCATTATCATTTAAATCTCGCCA
>CAYMGR010000027.1:0-10753 GCA_964389985.1 uncultured Saprospiraceae bacterium | reverse complement strand
TGGGTTGATGTACCGCAGGTTAATGAAAACACAAAAACTATCATTCGGTAAGATACTTGGCAAAATAGTGGTGCTGACCGTAGTGGGGTTTACGAAAGTCCAAGTCGGATTTAACATTGGATCAAATCCAAATCCGTTTGATAAATAATCATAGACCACACAATTATTAATTGGAATATTTCCTTGATTATAAACGGCTATTTTAAATTGAATGACATCATTAAAATTATAAGGTCCAGAAGAGATGATCGTTTTGCGCAATGCAAGATCTTGGATTAAAGGCAATGAAATATCAGAGGCATCCGCATCATCGACTCCATTCCCATCCAGAAAATCATCAAAAGGAGAAAACGGCATTCCGCCCATGTCATTACCCGGAATGGTGTCATACTGACTATCTATATCTTTAACTACACTATTTTGAGGTCCTTTAGCGTCTGAAATTTCCGCTATATTCAACCAACTTAAAGGGCTGGTAACCTGCAATGGATTCAATCGAAGTTTAATATAAACTTTTGCGCTATCATTAGGAAATACCGGACCTGGAATTGTGGTTTGCATCAAAGTTCCATTGATGATCCAGCCTGGATTAATAGCCGGTAAAAAGCTATATCCCGGACTCATGTAATCGGTAATTAAAATCTGGTGTGCTGTATCACAAGCTTGATTGACAACAGTAATCGTAAAAGTGATGGTATCGCCAAACTTAGTACCGTTTGACATGGGTAAAGTTTTCTTTAATGCCAAATCAAATTTGGGACATACAACAGTGATCACCTGGATTGCTGAACTTGAATTACCACAGTCATCCGTTGCCGTCCAGGTTCTGGTAATTTTTCCTGAACCATTGCAGCCTGTTAAATCAATTATATCGTCATAATCTAATTTAGCCCAACTGCAATTATCAGAAGAAGAAGAGATATCTCCTGTAATCGACAAATCATTATAATTCTGATTACAATTTATAGTCAAATCAAGTGGAGCAATAAAATGAGGCCGGGTCGTATCTTGAACCTGAATGATTTGAATACAGGAATTAGTATTCTGACAGGCGTCCGTAACCAGCCAGGTTCGGGTGATCTGATAATTAAATATGCACATACCATCCAAGCGCTGGTCGGTGTGGTTTAAACTAACTTGGCTTCCACAATTATCAGATACTATTGGAATTCCTGTTGAACTGGTATCAGTTGGTAATTCGCAAGTTTGCAATCGATTGGATGGGCAGCTAATCGTTGGCACAGAAAGATCATTCACCAAAATTAATTGCGTGCAATATCCTTTATTTCCACAGGCATCTGTTGCCTCATAAATTCTGTGAATGGTATATCGATTGACACAAATAAAATCAGTAATAGAATCTTTATAATGTGTTACTTGAATCGTGCCGCCACAGCCATCTGTTGCAACTAAGGATTGCGGATTAGCAAGTGGAACATCCCCTGTACAATTTACCGTAAGATTTTGAGGACAGATGATACTGGGAACTGTTAAGTCATTTACGGTTAGTGTTTGAACGCAAATTTGTGTGTTTCCATTTAAGTCAGAAACCCGATAAGCCCGACTGATGGTAAATCTATTTGGGCAAATTTGACTGGAAACAACATCTCCATTAAAACTTACATTGACCATACCCACACAATTATCATTTGCAATGACACTACCCACATCAGCCATGGGAACTTCCAGGGCACAATTCAGGCTAACATTGCCCGGACAAATAATCGTTGGAGGAACGAGGTCTCTTACCGTTATTTGTTGACTACAGGTGATGCTGTTGTTACTTCCGTCTGTCGAACGATAGGTTCTCGTTATGATAAAGTTATTCGCATTGATATAATTTGTGACCACGTCACTTAAAAAAGCGATGGTAACTACAGCACTACAATTATCTGAACTCACTACTAAATTAGGATCCGGTACCGGTATCAATTCTGAACAATTAATGGTAAGGTCCACCGGACAAAATATTGTAGGAGGTGTATTGTCTAATATAAAAATACTCTGAGTACATTCTACAAAATTTCCGCAGGTATCTGTAGCTCTGTAAGTGCGCAAGGTTGTATATTTATTTTCTCCCGTTTGATTGGTAATCACATCGCTGATATGTGTGACTTTAACGGGATTTGTGCAAAAATCAAAAGCGAAAGGAGACGCTGTATTCGGTGGTGGAATATTAGAACTACAATTTACAGTTACATTGGTTGGGCAGGTCAATATTGGTGGTACAAAATCCGCGACGATAATAGCCTGTGTACAGGTAGATGTATTTCCACAGGCATCAGTCGTTCTAAATGTTCTAAAAACATTAAAGCGATTGACACAGGTTTGATTCAAGGTGATATCCGAAATATGATCTACTGTAACAATTCCCCCACAGCCATCATTTGTGATGACCGCATTTTTACTATCCAATATCGAAGGAACATCTTTTGCACAACTGATTACCGAGGTTGACGGACAATTGACATCCGGACCTGTTTGATCATCTACCGTAATCGTTTGGATGCAGGTATTTGAATTTCCACAAGCATCCGTAACTTGATAGATGCGAGCAACGCTTAATCGGTTAGCACATGATTGGTTATAACTGCTATCCTTTACATGTGAACTTGTAAACAATCCAGGACAATTATCAAACGGGATTATACTGTTTAAATTGACTTGTGGAATTTGCAGCGCACAACCCACTGTTAGATTTATTGGACAAATTATTGAGGGTCTGGTGGTATCCTGTATGGTAATAATCTGAACACAGGTTGAAGTGTTGGCACATAAATCTGTTGCAGTCCAGGTGCGTGTAAGAGTTTTATTATTCTGGCAACTGCCATTTGTATAAAGCTCATGGAATAAAATACTTGCAACTAAAGGATTGCAATTATCACTACCGGTGGGAGTACCTGTATTGGCTGGTGCAACTGAAGCATCGCAATTAATGGTCACGTCCGGAGGGCAATTTATGGTAGGTTTTACCGTGTCAACCACTTTATAATTTAGCGTACACAATGTGGAATCATTGCCGGATTTAATTTTATAAATACGCGTCAAGCGAGCTGTATCGAAGGCACAGCCATCAGATATATTCCAGCTATCTGTATTTGAAAAAACCAAAGCACCACAATAACTTGAAATAGAACCTCCAATTGAAACAAATCCAATCATATTTGTAATGGCAGATGGAACATCCGGTCTGCAAGGATAAATAATAGTTGGCGATGGAGGACAAACCAATGTTAAGGCCGGTGTCGGACCGCTAACTGTTTTTGAGCAAGCGCCCCCTGCTGAAATTGTAAAATTATAAGCTGTTCCAATGGGATAGCTTAAGCTAACCGTGCCATTTACAACAGGCGCAACATCTGCGATGTTTGTAAATTTTAACGGACTGGGAGAACTCGAAACGGATAATGCTGCTGCTGTATTATCTGTAATCGTAAACGTCCCATTAATTCCACTGACATAACTTGTTACTGTATAGGTATTATCCAGATTGCAAATTGATTTGGTTGAATCAACATATAATAAACACGCATCAGCATTCCCACAAGCTAAACGAGCTTTAAAATCAACAGATAAATTTGCAGGATTGCAATTCGTTTGATCCCAGATAGCAAGATAAAGATTCGTTGCTTTAGAAAATACAGGTGTCGCTTTTGTTACCCAGGAATTATTAAATTGATTTCCACAAGCAAACAATTTTAAGTTTGAGCAATTTCCGGAAAGGCTATCCGGACCGCTGACACTTTGGGTTGCATTGAGTGAATAATATAAAGCCCAACCTATATTATCATTACTTACTATTTGATAATCGAAGGTGCCTGCTAAAGCACGTACATCGAAGTTAATCCAGATAATTTTACAAGCATTTCCGGGTCCTGAAACTGAAACCGCAGCACCATTAGTAGGATTATAACAACTAATCTGACTCAGATCAATTGTAAACTGGCTTGCATCATAGGTACAAGAGCCGGATTGAATATTTGATTGGGTATGACCCGGAAGAGCACAACTGCCAATTCCATGCGCACTGGGTGCCGCATTACTATCATCAATGGTACCATCTGCATTCCAATGGCCTCCACCTGTCCAACGTTGTGCACATTCACAAGGCGTATCATCTCCAGCCATAAACAATCCCGTAGAATTAAAACGAATTCCATCTTCCAATTCTAAATGAAATTGCCCTTCAGGAATTTTAATCAGTTTTGATTGAGACTTGACAGAGTCTCTATGTTCGAAATGCCCAACAGAATTTAATTGAATAAGGTGTTTGGAAAAGCGTAATGGCTCTTCTGAATGTGCTTGAGAGATGGTCAATAATAAAAGAATAAACACACTATTATTCCTCGGATAAAATAGTGAAAACATGCTTCGGTTTTTGTTTGGTATAATGCTTCGCTAAAACAAAAGTAAATTTTCGCTCCCTTTGGTGTACCTGATTTAATCTGAAGTAAATTAATATTTATTATTTCCATTTATAGACCCTTCCTAAATATGCGCATACAAAATGAAAAAAAATGTATAGATGAAATTTATATGTAGGAAAATGATCCGGTTTTATTCACTAAGCTGAATCCGGACCTGAGATAAAGGTCCTCCTAATTGCACCTTTTTAGAAAGATTAATACTACAATATGAAATGCGATTGTCTGACAATTTGATTGCTTTAATGAGTCGAAGTGCGATCGATTCCAATAACGCTTCCGGTTGATTCATTTCTTGCCGGATTAATTGATACACGGATTCATAATTGAGGGTATCTTCCAGTTGAATACCAACTTGATCTGGAATTTGAAAATCCACGGTAACATCCAATATCAATTCGGTCAACAGGAGTTGTTCTTCCGGATAATATCCATAGTGTCCAAAAAAGCGCATTCCCATTAAATTAAGACTCATTTTTTTCATAAACTCTCCATTAATATTAACAAGCTGTTTCATTGCGACAGACCAAGTCTTGTCTAAATTTGTGCAAAATTGAATAAAAGCCATGACATCAAACACCAAAGCTTGGGACCGATACGAAGGGCATGATTATTATCTGTTGGACGAGTTGCTCCAAGAAGAACATCTTTTAGCACGTCAGGCCGTCAGGGAATGGGTTAAACAGGAGGTGAGCCCCATTATTGAAGATTTTAGTAATAAGGCTGAATGTCCTCAGCAATTATTTAAAGGATTGGCTGAAATCGGAGCGTTTGGACCCAGCCTACCCCGGGAATATGGAGGAGGCGGAATGGACGAAATCGCCTACGGGGTTATTATGCAAGAACTTGAACGCGGAGACTCGGGTGTTCGATCTATGGCTTCGGTACAAGGATCTTTAGTCATGTTTCCTATTTATAAATATGGCTCTGAAGAGCTGCGCAAAAAATACTTACCCAAATTAGGTTCCGGTGAATTTATCGGTTGTTTTGGCTTGACTGAACCTGATTACGGATCCAATCCGGCCGGAATGATCAGCAATGTCCGTGACGACGGTGATAGTTATATCCTAAACGGCAGTAAAATGTGGATTACCAATTCACCGGTTGCTGATATTGCCGTGGTTTGGGCAAAAAATGAGGCCGGTGAAATTTTGGGAATGGTAGTAGAAAAAGATTGGAAAGGCTACTCGGCTCCGGAAATCCATGGAAAATGGTCTTTGAGGGCCTCCATTACGGGCGAATTGGTATTTGAAGATGTACGGGTTCCAAAATCGAATGTATTTACAACTGTAAAAGGCCTTAAGGGTCCACTATCCTGTTTATCCAAGGCACGGTATGGCATTGCCTGGGGTGCTATTGGTGCTGCCTTAGATTGTTATGACACGGCTTTGCGGTATTCCAAAGAGCGCATTCAGTTTGGAAAGCCGCTGGCTGCCTTTCAGTTGACGCAAAAGAAATTGGCTGAAATGATCACAGAAATCACAAAAGCTCAACTTTTGGCCTGGAGGCTTGGTGTTTTAGCGAATAATGGCACAGCCAGTCCCGCACAAATTTCGATGGCTAAAAGAAACAATGTGCATATGGCATTGGTTATTGCAAGAGAAGCACGTCAAATATTAGGAGGAATGGGAATTACAAATGAATATCCGATTATGCGTCATATGATGAACCTTGAAACCGTTTTAACTTATGAAGGGACTCATGATATCCATTTATTAATAACCGGTATGGATGTAACCGGAATCAATGCTTTTGAAAACTAAAACACAATTTACTAATCAGGCAATCGTTTTACCCTTGCTATTTTAAATTGAATTTTGAAAACACTAACTCAAAGCCTTACTGTTCCAACTAAACCACAGAGCCGACTGGCCATTCTGCTGTGCTTCATCCTATTGATTGGTATCCGCGTACAAAGTCAGAATGCCAATGACATCTTTCTTCAAAATGGATCCTTCGAAGGGACTCCAACCTGCTGTCAACCACCAAACGGTTGGATCGACTGTGGCTTTAAAGGGGAAACTCCACCGGATGTCCAGCCGGCTTTGGATGATAAAAATCAACCTTTTTTTAGTGTAACCAAAACGGCCTTTCACGGTAATACCTATTTGGGTATGGTGGTGCGCGAAAATGATACCTATGAACGGGTTTCTCAACGTTTAATTAAACCATTATTAAAGGGTACTTGCTATACGTTTAGTATTATGTTGTGCAGATCCAGTACGTATTTGAGTGCGTCCAATAAAAACGAACCCAGTAATCTAAAACAATTTACCTCTCCGGTTATCTTGCGGATTTGGGGTGGAGAAGCCTATTGTAATCAGAAACAACTCTTAGCTGAATCTCCATTAATTGATAATACCGATTGGAAAAAATTTGAATTCGAATTTGAACCCAAATATGACTTGCAATATCTTGAATTAGAAGCATTTTATAAAACGCCTGTATTGTTTCCATATAACGGAAATATCCTTTTAGATAATGCTTCACATTTAAATGTAATCCCTTGTCCGCAGGATCCAGCCTACGATAAATATAAAAAAGAAAAAGAAGCGAGTACGTCCAAAAATACAGTGTCTGTATCCAAAACAAAAGACAATTCAAAAACTAAAAATCAATTACCGCCATCCAACCCTGCGAAACCTAAGGAGCGAATTTTAAAATATCTGGACAATACAAAGTTGAGCGTTGGTCAGGTAATGAAAATTGAAAAATTGTATTTTGAAACAGATTCTGCCCGATTTAAATCTGAATCTTTTACCGTTTTAGATGAATTGTACGACTATCTGAATAAAAATAAAAAAATAAGAATTGAAATTGGTGGTCATACCAATAATAAATGTGCTGAAAAATATTGTGAACGATTATCTCTGATGCGTGCAGAAGCTGTAAAAGCTTATTTGGTAGAGAAAGGAATCGACACCAAGCGAATTAATTGCAAAGGATACGGAGGAAAAAATCCGGTAGCATCCAATTCTACCAAAGAAGGTCGTGCTTTGAATCAACGGGTTGAAATAAAAATCCTGAGCATTGCAGGATAAGCTTGAGCTTACAGGTTTTATTCAAATTATAAATTCATTTAGTGTTACATACTGAAGGCATTGTTTTTCGGACAACGCGATTTCGCGAAAGCAGTGTGATTCTCGATATTTATACTGAAGCAAAAGGTTTGCAGACTTTTATTGCCAACGGTGTTTACAGTAAAACCAGTCAGCGATTGGCATCCTTATTTCAATTGATGAATCTTTTGGATGTGGTAAGTTATTTTAGTGAGCATAAAGAAATTCATCGGATCAAAGAAGTAAATCCCTCTGTATTATACCAACGAATCCCTTTTGATATCAAACGATCTGCAATCGGTACATTTGTTTTGGAAGTTTGCAGAAAATCCATTTCAGGACATCATGCCAATGCTGAATTATTTCAATTTATCAAATCTTGTTTTATTCATTTGGATCAGATGGAGCAGATGGATGCAAAGTTTCCTTTGCGTTTTTTAATAAACTTTTCTGCCTACTTAGGATTTCAACCTTTGGATAACTATTCTGAAGAAGCCAATTCATTTGATTTGATGAATGGTCATTTTTCAAAGTATGCGGTCCAACTACCTTATAGCATTGTACCGGACGATAGTTATTTATTGGTGCAGCTGCTCCGGGATGATCCTATTCATTTAACAATCGAACAACGACGCCGTTTACTCAATTACCTGCTCCACTATTATAAATTACATCTGGAACATTTTAAGGATATGAAATCACTGGAAGTATTTAAAGGGATTTTTTAATCTTACAGCTTACCTCAACAAGGTAAAATCACCAGTTTTCTTCAGGATGGTTCCATCTGCACGTTGCAATTCCAAATAATAAACATATACTCCCGGATTACAGGGTTGTTTTGACATCCGTCCGTCCCATTTTATTTCCGTATTACTTTCATACACTTTATCGCCCCATCGATTATACACCTGGGCCCGGTTTATTTTTATTCCAGGACCGAGCCAGGCTTCCCAATAATCATTGATTTGATCTCCATTCGGGCTGAATGCATTGGGGAGGTATATTCCTTCATTTTGTTTTATCCGTACTCGTAAGGTCTTTACTATCACACAGCCATTTTCGTCCTCAAATTGGATTTCATAATCAATATCCTTCTTTATGTTTATTTGTAATTGTCCACTACTTATTTGTTGGATATCCCGATCCGGGTTTATGCTAATTCTCGCTAGTTTTCCTTGTTTTACTTTATAGTCTATTAATTTTACTATTCCGGCTTCCAGTTCTAATTTATCAATTAGCTCAATTTCAAATTCTGAGGCTCGTTTTATTTGTATCGTATCCAAAATTGTACAATTTTCAGAATCTATAACTTGCGCAATATAAATTCCTGCTTGTAGTCCTTCAAACAGACCTGTGGTATTTTCCTCACCGTTTACGATATACCGTATAGGAAATACACCTCCTGAGCTCAATTTTATAAATAAACTGCCTGCATCTTCTTTGCAGATCGGATCTATTACTTCCAGTTCATAGTTTATTTTTGGTAATTCGTGAATTTGAAATTGGATACTTTGTTTACATCCATTTACATCTGTCACACTCAATGAATACAATCCAGGATTTAAAAATTGACTGGCACTACTATCCTGATTACTCCATTTATACCTTAAATAATTTTGGCTGGTACTAATCTTACTGAGACTTTGGTTGCAAATAAGTGTGTCTCCAATTATACCTATAGCCGGCACAGGTATCCCGACAACTTGTATCTCAATTAAACTATCACATACTTGGGCATTTCGTATTGTATCTCTTATTATATCGCCTGATTTATAATAGCTATTTTTATACTCCAATACTTCGTTTTCGCATATCCTTACTTGCTTTTGAATTTTCGTCAATCTTCTGAATTCAACATACATGCTATCCCGATGTTTGCAACCGAAGGTATTGCTTAGTTCCAACCAATACCATCCGTTTTGCCTTATCTCGAAGGAATCATTCTTACTCCCGTCATTCCATAAATTTTGTATGCCTGCATATGAATAATTTAATTGCAATACTTCTCCTTCACATAAGGATGTATCCCCCGGTAATTGAAATAAAGGTAATGCATGAAGATCTATGATCACTTTGGCACTATCATAACCACATATACTATCTCCTACTATATAATAATAGACAGAATCTACATCCTGATTTGCATCAAACTCTCCTGATTTTGTCAATTGGGGTGACCAGGTTCCTCCAGGACTATAGCACGTTCCTAAATATGGATACAAATCAACAGCTCCTGATTCTTTACAGATTGATAGTTGCGCATCACTGCCGGCATTATAAAACGGTCCATCCATTTGAAGACTACAAATCGCCGTATCGCTGATCCCATTCTTATACGTAATAAATTGGATAAATCGGGTACCTGTAACCGGTAAACATGCACTATTAGTATAGCGCAAACTTTGTATGGCCAATTCCAAACTGTCATTATTGGCTTGACCTTGTGGTATTAATTTTAGATAATTGTTACTTTGTATTGATCCTACTGAATAGTTATCCTGATACCCTATAACTTCTTGTTTGCCATCCAAAGGATTCATTATCCGGATCACTATTGAATCCATCGTGCCATAATCAGAAAATACATCTACATCTTTGTCCGCAAGTATAGGGATATCCTCCTTACAATAAAATCCACTATTAAATCCATTCTTCCGATCTCCTGAACTGTTGTTGATATCCAAATCAAGGAATACATCACAGTCTAATGGATTGTAGGACCAGGGAGCTGTTGCAGTATAACGGTTCAGATAATTTGAAGGTAATGAAAACCTACATTGAAACGTCAAGGCTCCCGTATTAATATCCACAAAGAAAATTTCCGCATCGTAAGTAATTAATAGCAACCTGTTATCACCACAGCTTTCATGTAATGCGATTAAATAAGAAGGTTTTATGGTACTTGGGAGTTGACTAATAATTGCAGAATTAATAGGATTGATCGTGTCGATGGCTAAAATAACCTGAGCATTTGTTGGGCTATTTCTTACACTAGACAAAGAATAAATTTTATCAGCTAATATGGCCGATCCATATCTGGTTACATAAGTAGTCAAATCAACCGCACCCTTATCTTCGTAATAAAAGCTAGGAGGATTTACTTTAATCACACCAGATGCACCAACCAGCCAAACGTAACCGAACTTATCACATGATTGTCCTCCAAATAAAAATTTATTATAGGTTGGAAAAATAGTGCCTCCCCAGCTAATTTCATTGCAATTAGCCATATTAAACCATCCCAGCATTCCAGCCCATTCAATTGCTACCCAT